>NZ_BFAY01000011.1:1052707-1403609 GCF_003112675.1 Leptospira johnsonii
TCTCAGATCATTGTGCTTGATTCTTCTTATTCCTACGCGCCCGAAAGAAAAGAATTTATGTCGCAATTAGAAGCGATCTCCTGGCAACCTGAGACAAAATTTCGTCTGGTTGTTTTTAGTGAGAATGGCTCCAAAGTTTTTCCGGAATCGAGCCGCTCCGAGTTTATCAAACAGTGGAAGGATTTTAAATCAGAAGGAAAATCTAATACCCAAGATCTTACGAACGCACTTCTTCGCTTAAGAAGAATTCTAAGTTCGGAAGATTCTCCTGGAAAGAAGAAGGAAAGAATGATTAGCATTCTTACTAATGCTAAAGCGTCCAATTCAATTAGCGGATACGGCGCTGCTATTGAGGGATTGAACCAGATCGGAGCTAAAGTTTCCATTCTATATTCTTCCTATGCCGGGCCGGAAGCACGTAGGGAACATAAGGAAGCCGCTAAAAGAGGAGCAGAATTTAGAGAGGTTTCCTATTTCCAGAGAATAGTCACTCCGAGAGATTCTAAAACTTTGGTATTCAAAGAAGGAAAATTATACAGCACTAGTGCTTCTCCTGATTCCAAAATGAAACTAGAGGATTCTTCCCTTGAAAAAGTGGAGTTTGCAGGTAAGTATTCCCTGGGAGAATTCTTAAATCCCTGGAGCTTGGGAAGTATTTACGAAGAAGTGAAGAAGGAGAAAATCCTCACTTCTGAACCGGTTCGCAGTAATTTTGCATCTTTATTCTCCAGTTCCGTAAGTGAGGCTTCCAATTCCGAATATTTCGGAAATTTTCCAAAAGTTTTAGTAAAATCAGGGTCTAAGGCGTTCTGGATCCGAGTTCCAAACCTATCTGGATTTTCAGAAGGAAAAAAAGGAGCGTGGGCGGTTACGTTTCTTTCATCCTCTTTTTCTTCAGAGGGGGTCGAAGTAATACCGGATTCGTTAGAACGATATACTTTCTCTACAGCTAAAATTTTAGAATGTGATCCATCAGTTGCTCGAAATTATCTGAGAAACACGGAAAAATTCAAATTCGATTGTTTAGTAAAGGGAGAGATCCTGGAAGTTTCTCAGCCGTAGCAGAGCCATGGAAGAATCTAATTTTATTGCATTATCCCCTTCGACCCGGAAAATCCTTGATCGAATGAAACAAGCGGTTTCCTCCGATCTACCTATCTTGTTTTTAGGAGAATCCGGGACAGGAAAAAGTTATTTAGGATATCTGTTCCATTCCTATTGTAAAGACAGGTTTCCCCAATACCAAGTTTTCGATTTTTCCGTTTCCGAGTCGGAGGAAGAAACTTCCGAGATCTTTTCTAAGTTAGACGGCAAAGTTGGTGTAACGATCTTTTTAGAAGCGATCTCAAATTTAAATCCAAGTTTTCAAGTTCAGCTCTTACAAAAGATACGCAATGAAAAAGGAAAGAATAGATACTTACTCTCCGATCAGCCTGATCTTCCTGAAAAAGTAAAATCAGGTAAAGTACAAGAATCCTTGATGACTGAGATCCAAACTGTTCAAGTAAAAATTCCTACACTAAGAGAAAGAAAGGAAGATATTCCTCCCTTGACCCGATTTTTTCTAGACCTGATCGGTAAAAGATATAATCGGAAGAATATTAAAATTTCTGAAAAGTTAGGAAAGTTCCTATTAGAGTACGATTATCCAGGTAATCTTCATCAATTAAAGAATCTTTTGGAAGCAATGGTATCCATGCATAATGTAAAGACATTGGATACAAAACATCTTCCTCCTGAATTATTCGAAACAGGTTATAAACAAAATGATAATTTGTCTGTTCGTACTGGAATTCCTCTCAGAGATTATGAAAGAGAGATTATCAGACGCAATTTGATCCTCGTGAACGGGAATAGAGAAAAGGCTGCGAGAATATTAGGTATTTCTGAAAGAACGATCTATAGAAAGATCACCGAGTTCGAACTGTTCGATTCCGAGGATGGAAAAAATCCTCCATCTTCCTGAAGAAGTAATATACGGTTTCTTCTTTTTCGGAACCAGTTTTGATCTTTTGGTTCATTTCCAATAAGAATTCGTATAGTTCCTTAATTTCCATATCGTTAAACACAGAACTTTCTCTTCTGAGTCTTTTAAACGTGTGGTTCTTTCGAGCGGGAGAATACGCCGCTATTCCAAGCAGATCGGACTGTTCTTTTTCGCTCAGTACCTTGTCGTACATTCTCAGAATAATTTTATAAATCCTTAATTTATCCAAATGATCTTTCAATAACGAAAGAAAGATAAGAAGTGAGTCCTTACCTATTTTGAATTTAGTAAATTCTCTGGAAAATCTCCCGTAATCCTTTTCGAAAAAATAATCTACAATTTCAGAAGAACTGAATTCGGAACTCTGGAATAATACTTCTTTTAGATCTGCGAGATTGAAACTTTTCTTTCCTAAATATAATTTCAGTTTTTCTAAATTTCTTAAGTATGCGCCTGCGCTCGGACTTACTTTGAGTAAAAATTCTTCTTCTGCTTCATCGTCTAATTTTACTTCTACTTCTTTGGATGCTCTTAAGAAGGCTTCCTTTCTTTTATCAGGAAATATTTTAGAAGATTTAAAATGAGAGACCTTATCTCCGAATATAGAGATCAATTCTTTAGGAAGATCCCAATGATCGTAATGGATCAGAATTCTGACCGTCTCCGGAACTGAAAAAGATTTGGGAGATGTTTTGGATTTTGTTTTTCCCATCCAAGGTTTGAAGAATGTAACGCCCGACTTGATGATGAATAATTTTTGGGCCGCGAACATATCTAAGTTTCCGGCTTCGTTTTGAAAATTCTCCAGATCACCTGGCTCCGCTACAAACACCACGATCTCATATGGATCCGCGCTTTTTTTGTAAGCTGCCTTGTATAGATCGCTAACGACACCGAATTCGTATGAATCCTGAGAGATCACAAAAAGTATCTGAGGCAATGATTCCAGGCTGGGCTTTGTTTTGTGCAGGAAATCGATCAGATTCTCATAAGAATTCGAAACTTTGGTATCGGCCACGGAAATCATCCTGGAAGGAATTCCGAGAGAGTCAAGCGGATGATCCGATTCTTTTCCTAAAGTAGATCCCGGATTTTTCCGATCTTTTAGATAGGTTCAGACCCTATGAGAATCAGCGACGGCGTACAAAGAATTTCTTCCCAGGAAGATTATCTTACTTATATCAAACCGATCCTAAATCAGTCCAGGGTTCCCGCAATTGAGCCTATCCGCCAAAGGGATTTTTCTGAGACGGCAAAGTCTCTGAAACTTTATGGTCCGGATGGAAGTTCCGCTCCTCAGGATCCTTCTGTTTCAAAGGGACGATTCCTGGATCTTTACGTTTAATCTCCTTCTTCTAAAATCATAAATCAGAGAAACCTGCTCCAAAGAGTATGGCATAAGAAAAATTTGCGGATCGGAAATCCTAAAATATTAGAATAAGATCCTTGAAAACTTTTGGCAGGTGAATTTGGATCTTGGATCCCGTAGGACCCTGCCTTATCATGGGGTTTGCAAATTTTAATATATTCTAAAATTTCAGATTTGCTCCAAGAATGGAATTCTACTTCTGAAACATCGTAATCGAAAATTTTTTCGTCCTTAGTCATTATTCCAAGTCCTGAATACACTTGATGTGTTTTTCCGGAAAGTTCAGAGAGCATGGAGAATGCTTCCGAATCATCTGCAGGTTTTTGCAGTATCTTATTTTGAAAAACTACGATCGTATCCGAGGATAAGATTACTTCTTCTGGATCGTTCGGCTTGGGTCCAAGTTTTGCTAAAGTCACTCTTTCCAAATAACGAACGGGTGTTTCTTCATGAAGACTAGTTTCGTCCGTAGGCAAAGGAAGGATTTGGAAATGTAGTCCTAAGGATTGTAAGATCTCCTTTCGTCTTGGAGATTGAGATCTCAGAATAAGCATATATCCATTCTGAAAGAAAAGCCTTGCCAGACACTCCTTTTCCCAGTATCAATGTTCGCACGGATCGAACCAATGAGTTTATTTCTTAGATCATTCTTCTTCTTACGCACCCTAGTTTCGATAATTCTTGTTTTGCTTGTGGCTCTTACTTCTTCTTATTCCCAGGAAGCTTCTAAGACTGCGCCTAAAGATAGTCCGGAGCCCAAACCGACTAACACGAATGTGGATCCAAAGTCCAAAGCATATTCTTTACGTAAAAAATCCTGGATTGCTTTGAGGTATTTAAGGACTAGTCTTTTAAATTTCGGGAAGAAGACGGATTGGGATACTTCCCTCGCAGATTATGCGAAGGCAGAATCTTCTTTTCAAAGAGGAGAATGGGAATCCGCAGGGAACCAATTCCAAACTTTAAAGACAAAATTGGACCAACTAGCCGAGGCTCAGGCAAAAGAAGTATTCAATCGTTCCGACGCGTTGGAGAAGGATATCCAACCAAAGATTGTGGATCTAAAACTGAATACAGAAGCACCTGGTAAACAGTATATTCCTGTGATGGAAAAACATCTTCAGATCTATAGAGACACTTGGCAGGCAGCTAAATTAGAAAGAGAGATCGGGAACCAAGGGCAGAATTTATATTTTGCTAAACAAGGCCTGTTACAACTTTATAAAGCTAAGATCCTTCTGGAAAAATCCAAGGAAGGAAAACTGGAATCGGAAGAAAAGCTCAGCAAGAACAAAGTTTTGGAAACTGACTATTTAACACCTGAGGAAGTAAAATACTGGGACGATTGTCTGGAAGTATTGAACGAATCGGAAGAGAAAAATCGCCAAAAAGAAAAGCAGGCGATTATTAGTGTATATCAGTCTAGAACCGGCAAAAAACCGGGAGAGTCTAAGAGTAACGCGAATCCCGCAAACTCTGCTCCAAGTGGCGAAGGTAAAAAGTAAGGTCCTTTCAGGTTTTCTTTCCGAAAGTAAGAATAGAATATGAAATTATCCAAAATCATTTTGCTTCTATTCTTTCTTTTCTGCGTTTCTTGTAGAGGCTTCAATCTACAAAATTTTAAGAATCACACTTTTGAAAATACCTGCGATTTGTTCGATCTATTCTGCGATAAGATCGTAGTGAATCCGGATCTTTCCGACTGCGATCCATTTCATGAAGAATATGAAGGATATTCGCATTATATAGATCGCGGAGTTTTAAAGAACGATTATAAGATAGAAGAAGAAGCCAAACAGGAAAAAGAACCTAACGATCCTACGGAACCTCTACCGAAGAAAAAAGAAAAGATCAAGGCAACCAATACGGATTACGGAAATAACATGAGAATAGATTCTAAAAAGTTATTCGAAAGATATGATATTTCTGCGGGAAGAAGATCGGACAAGGACAGATCTAAACACCCTTGTGGTGTTTTGCAGAATGGTAACAAACCTAAAGTGTATTATTCGGAACCTAAAACTACCGACAAGGGAGGAGAATTTTGAAAAACGTATTCGATTTAACAGGTAAATCAGTATTAGTAACAGGAGCAACGAGAGGGATCGGAAGACAGATCGCTCAAGGATTTTTGGACGCAGGGGCAACAGTTTACGGAACTGGATCTTCTGCGGAATCCATCAAACGTCTAGAAGGATCAGGCATCGAAGCGTTTGCCGCGGATATTAGGCAGCCGGGAGCAATGGATTCTATCATCGAAACGTTGAGTAAAAAACACGGAAAGTTGGACGTGCTTGTAAATAATGCAGGAGTAGCGACCAATCTACCTGCAGGATTTTTTAAAGAAGAAGACATACAAAACGTTACACAAACTAACTTTGTAGGAGTGTTTCGTGCGAGTCAGGCATACTATAAAATACAAAAGAAAAAAGGCGGGAACATTATCAATATCGCCTCAGTCCTAGGAATGGTCGGCACCAAATTTGCGGCCGTGTATTGCGGAACAAAAGGTGCAGTAATTAATATGACTAAGGCCCTCGCGGTCGAATGGGCAGGTGCCGGATACAGAGTGAACGCGATCTGTCCGGGATTTATAGACACGGACATGACGGATATGATCAAAGAAAGACCCGAAGTATTAGAGCAAATGAAAGCAAGGATCCCTTTGTCTAGATTAGGAAAACCTGAAGATCTTGCGGGCGCTGCTGTCTTTTTAGCTTCCGATGCTGCGGCATACGTTACCGGTCAGGCTATCGTCGTGGACGGAGGTGTTACTTCCGGTATATGATATTAGAATTACATCCCCAGAATCCTGAGAAAAGGGTCCTCGGACAAATTTCCAAAAGATTATCCGAGGGAGGGGTGTATGTATTTCCTACAGATACAGTTTACGGTTTGGTCGCAGACTCCCAGTCGCATGCGGGAGTTGAAAAATTATACAAACTAAAGAACATCTCTAAGAACCAGCCACTCTCTCTTCTTTGCGCGGATATTTCCACCGCATCCAATTATATGGAACAACTTTCCAACGAAGCGTTCCGTTTGATGAAAAGAATAACTCCCGGACCATATACATTCGTCGTTAAGGCGAACAAACATCTTCCTAGAGTTTCTTTCTCGAATCAAAAAGATAAGAATATTGGGATCAGGATCCCTGATTCTAAATATCTGCAGACTTTGTTGGAGCTCCATCCGAATCCTCTCACTTCTACTTCCGTATTTTTCAAAGATGAGTTTGTGACCGATGTGCATATGATTGAAAAAGAATACGGTGACAAAGTGGATGGGATTATAGATGGAGGAATCCTTGAACTGGAATTATCCACCATTCTTGATTGTACCGGAGACGGGATTTCCATCTTAAGAGAAGGCAAAGGAATGGATCGGATCAACTCATTATAATCTCTGGAGGCAAGTAATCATGCAGAAAAGACAATTGGGAAAGATAGGCCCACTCGTATCCGAACAAGGATTGGGTTGTATGGGAATGTCGGACTTTTACGGACAAACAGACGACACTGAATCCATTGCAACCATACATCGTGCAATAGAGCTGGGAGTTACATTATTCGACACAGCGGACATGTACGGTCCTCATATAAACGAAGAACTTTTAGGGAAAGCGATCAAAGGCAAAAGAGATCAAGTGGTGATCGCCACCAAATTCGGGATCGTAAGAGATCCTAATGATCCTTATAAAAGAGGATACAATGGAAAACCTGAATACGTAAAAGCTGCCTGCGAAGGAAGTTTGAAACGATTAGGAGTAGATACGATCGATCTGTATTACCAACACAGAGTAGATCCTGACACTCCAATCGAAGAAACAGTAGGAGCAATGGCTGATCTAGTAAAACAGGGAAAAGTAAAATACATAGGACTTTCCGAAGCAGGTATAGACACCATCAAGAGAGCTGCTAAGGTTCATCCGATCTCTGCGTTACAAACTGAATATTCTCTTTGGACAAGAGATCCGGAAGATGGGATCTTACAAACTTGTCGTGAACTTGGGATAGGATTCGTGGCTTATAGTCCTCTCGGCCGAGGATTTTTAACAGGGCAGATCCAAAAATTTGAGGATCTGGATCCTACAGATTTTAGAAGGAACTCCCCTCGTTTCCAAGGAGAGAATTTCCAAAAAAATTTAGAGCTAGTCGCTAAGATCAAAGAGATCGCTAACGAAAAATCTGTCACAGCAGGACAACTTGCTTTAGCTTGGGTTCTCGCTCAGGGACAAGATATAGTTCCGATTGCAGGCACTAAAAGACGCAAATATTTGGAAGAGAATATCGGAGCGAGTTCGGTAAAATTGTCTAAAGAAGATCTAGACAGGATCAATTCAGTCGCTCCAAAAGATGCGGCCGCTGGTCTACGTTATCCGGCAACCAGCATGGGTTCTGTAGGAAGATAATCGATCAGGGAGGCCTATTTACTTTTTAAAGCGGCCTTCCATTCTTCTTCTTTAAAACCTACTAGCCCGAAGTTTTCTCCTAATACAAAAGGCCTTTTTACTAAGTTGCCGTTCCCGGAAAGTAGTTCGAACTGCTCATCCAAGCTCATCTTTGCAAGTTTGTCCTTGAGTCCTAGTTCCTTATAATCCCCGCCGGAAGTATTGAATAATCTTTTGGAATCTCCGCCTACATATCCGAGCATTTTTTTGAGTTCTGTCTTGGTGGGAGGGGTTTCCCGGATTGCCTTTTTGTCGAAGTCGATCTTCTTCCCCTCCAGGAATTTGAGGGCGTTTCTGCAAGTGCTGCAATTTTTGTACTCGTAAACTTTTAATTTCACCGTTGGATCTCCTACAAAGCGTTCCCTTCCCAAATTCGGAATTTATGTCGTCTTTGCAAGTCGGAACCGACAAAAAAACTTTACCTTGAAAATGGAAGGTTTTGCCGATAGTATTCCTTAGGACGCGCTCAAAGTGCTGAATAAAAAGACCTCTCTAACCGGAAGACAAAAAGCGGCCATTTTTCTCATTGCCGTAGGGTCCGACGTATCTTCGGAAATTTTCAAACATCTACGTGAAGACGAGATCGAACAGATCACGTTTGAGATCGCACGTTTAGATAAGATAACTCCGGAGGATAAAGAGAAGGTTCTGGTAGAATTCAACGAGCTTATGATGGCTCAAGAATTCATCTCGAACGGAGGTATCGATTTTGCTAGGGGACTTTTGGAAAAAGCTCTTGGTAACCAGAAAGCGATCGATATCATCAACCGACTTACTTCAAGTTTGCAGGTACGTCCTTTCGACTTTATTCGTAGAACAGACCCTCAGCACTTATTGAACTTTATCCAGAACGAGCACCCTCAGACAATCGCATTAATTTTATCTTATTTAGATCCTCAGAAAGCATCTAGCATTCTTTCAGGATTACCGCATACGATCCAGGCAGAAGTTGCGAAAAGGATCGCTACCATGGACCGGGTTTCTCCTGATGTTCTTCGAGAAGTGGAAAGGGTTTTGGAAAGAAAACTTTCCACGTTGGCGAGCGAGGACTATACCTCTGCGGGTGGTATCGACTCAGTGGTTGAAATTTTGAACCTTGTGGATAGGGGAACTGAGAAGACGATTATTGAAGCCTTGGAAGAGGAAGATCCGGAACTTGCGGAAGAGATTAAAAAGAGGATGTTCGTATTCGAGGATATCGTACTACTCGACGACCGTGCGATCCAAAAAGTATTGAGAGAAGTAGACAACTCAGACCTTGCAAAAGCTCTCAAGTCCGTGGATACAGAGGTGCAGGAAAAGATCTTCAAGAACATGTCCAAACGTGCCGCGAACCTACTCCGAGAGGATATGGACTTCATGGGACCTATTCGTATTAAAGACGTGGAAGACGCTCAGCAAAAAATCGTTAACATCATACGTAAGCTGGAAGAATCCGGAGATATCGTAGTCGCACGTGCCGGCGAAGACGAACTCGTTATGTGAGGTCCGAACCTGGGCCATATATTTCACAAACGATTTTCATTCAGTATTTGCGTAGCCTTACTAATTTCTCAGTTTGGCTGTATAGCTGAAACCAAACCGGTTAGGAAAATAGATTTTTCAGAACTGGAATGGACCGGAAGGCTCATAACGGAAACTCCGAATGAAAAGAAATCGGACTCCAAAAATAAAAAACAAGATCCCGCGTCAGAAGATTGGACACCACTTCCGGATTTACCTTGGACATTCAATAGTCTATTCCAGATCCCGATGGATTCAGGTCTCCATCAAGTTGAGATAAAAACCGAATTTAATTTAGATAAGGCTGACGACTTACTTAAGATCCCCGCAGGACTTTATATTTCGGATATAGGAGAGAATTGGAAAATCTCTCTAAATGGAGTTTTGATCAGGGAAGAATGGTACGAACCTATGGCCGGACAGCTTACCAAGAACCGTTCCTTAAAAGGTCTGATCATTCCGCTCCATCATGGAATTCTAAAGCAAGGTAAAAACGATCTAAAGATCCGTTTTATGGGATTGGCGGATAGTAACCCGATAAAGGCAAACGATCATTTCGGATTCTATCATCCTAAAAATTTCAGGATCTCTTCTCTTGAGGAAATCTATAATTCAACTTCAGAATACTTCGATATATTTCTTTTCGGTATCTATTTTATATTCGGTTTTTATCATGTTCTATTCTTTGTGACTAGAAAACAGGATATTTATTATCTATATTTTGGGCTGTTCTCCTTATTCTCCTCCGTATACTTCTATTTTACTACTTTCCATATATATAATAAATTTATAAATTATCCGGGTGGTCCGGACACTGAATTGTTCTTTAGGGGTGAGATTTCCGCGCTCATTCCTATGGTCCCTGTATTTATGCTTTTTGCGAAAGACTTCTTTTACCAGAAAGAAGGAAAGTTTTGGATCATTCGGATCTTTTGTGTTTTAAGCGGGATTTTGCTCTTAGCGAACTGGGTACTGCCTTTCAAATATGTTCTTCCGAATCTAACTGTTTTTCAAGGGCTTTTATTTTTGATGCTCTTGTATGTGATCTTCTTCTCCGCAAATGCGATCCGTTTGAAAAAACCGGACTCTATCAAACTTGCGGTTGGTATAGGGGTCTGCGGTCTTTTTGGTCTTTGGGATACGATTGACGCGATGACTAAAATCGCAGGATTCCATTATCCATTCTTTAAGATATCATTCTCAGTTTTCATTCTTGTAATCATCAGTCTTTTAGTTTCCAGATATGTGAGTTTGTATAAACAATCTCAGGCGCTCAACTTAGAGATTTCCAAACAAAGAGATGCATTTTACAGGTTCGTACCTTCTGAATTCATTTCAATCTTGGATAGAGAAAGTCCTGTTGAGATCAAAATAGGCGACTCTAAAGAAAAGACAATGTCCGTATTCTTCGCGGATCTAAGAGGGTATACATCCGTTTCTGAAAAGCTAAGTCCGGATGAAAATATTAAATATCTGAACAGATACTTCTCTGCATTTGAAGATATCATATTTAAAAATGCAGGTTTCGTAGATAAGTATATAGGAGACGCGATCATGGCGCTCTTCTCCGATCATAGCGATAGAGCGGAGAAAGAAAACTTTAACTCTGCCGACAACGCTCTGCAATCTGCGATAGACATGGTTCGGTATGTAGAATCATTGAATGACGGAATTGGGCTAGGTGCTGATCTAGGAATAGGTGTGAATACCGGACCTCTGATCCTTGGAACTGTAGGGAGTGAGAGAAGAATCGATACTACCGTTGTAGGAGATACTGTAAATTTATCTTCACGGGTACAAAGTCTTTCCGGCTTTTATAAAAGTAAAATTTTAGTAACACATCATACTTTCTTACGTTTGAATTTGCTATCCGATGTAATGGCGAGAGAAATCGATACAGTAATCGTAAAAGGAAAAACACAACCTGTAATTCTATACGAAGTTTTTCAAGCAGATGAACCTGAATCAGTGGATTGGAAAGAAGGTTCCAAAACAAAACTGAACGAAGGAATCGCTCTCTATAAAGCGGGGCAATTCAAGAACGCTTTTTCGATTTTTAAGGAATTATACAAAGAAAAGCCTACAGATAATATCGTAAAATTATACGCTAAAAGAACCAAAATGATCCTTGGCCAAGCTCCTCCCGGAGATTGGGATGGAATTTTCAGGCTTCACAGAAAATAATTTCCAATTTCAATCGATTCTTCTAAAATTTAGGGAACGTATAAATCCTTCTCCTTTCTGATTAGTTACTCGGTTTTGTAATCCGAATTTAACCTCATTCAAATAGGAAATTCTAGAACATGAAGTATAAGATCCGGAGTATCTCAGTTATTTTGTTTCTCTCCGCTTTCGGTATAAGTGCGGATGAAAAAGAAAAACTTCCGGATTTCAAATTGCCAGACCAAAAAGGTAAAATTTTCAACTCAGCAAATGTAAAAGGAAATACGTATTTTTTACTCGGGTGTGGCTTTAAAGATGTGGTCCTTTGTAGAAAACATGGACGTAAGATCTATTGGAAGATGCAGACATTATTGAAGGATGAAGATCGCGCGATCTTCTCCGCTTATCTAAATTTGAAAAACGCCCCGCCTGCAGTTTTTGATTATATTCTCCAAGAAAAAGAGAAAGATTACGAAAGTCTATTGTTGGATAAGAAAGGGATTTTATCCACTGGCATAGTAGAAGGAAGATCTTTTTTAAGAGTGTATTCTCCCAAGGGTGCGCTTATTCACAAAGAATATTTCGAATCTGTGGACGATGCAAAGGTCTCCGAACTTTATAAACTGGTCCGAAGTGAAAAATAAAATGAACAAAAAGATTGTTTCTTGTTATATTCCACTTTTGTTACTTCTTCCTTTTATTGGAAATTGTGTAAGAAAGAATCCACACGCTGCGGATTATTTCGAAAGATATTTTAAATACCAAGACTTCATCCAAACAGAATTTAAAGACGATCCTATTCGCGGGATTTTGTATGGGAACCCTGAAGCGGATTCAGAGGAGAAGTTTTACAAGAAAGATGGATATCTATCTCTATCCTTTCGCTTAAGTGAGAATGGAGGCCGTTTCCGAAAAGAATTATCAAATTCTCCCCTTTCCGTTTTTCCGGAAAGTCCGTATTCTATTTTCGTAAAAGCGGAACCTGCAGAGTTTTATACTAAACCAATCTATAAGGTCACTCGAACGGTAGAGATGCTTTCTCCTGAAGTAAGCGTATTCGATATTTTTCCGATGATCGAAGATACCGTGGAACATCTGCGGGGGTCTGAAGCGAATCAAGTTTTGGAACATTCTTCTCTTCAAAAATTCTTATGCCATCAATTTGATTGTGAGATCAAAAAAGAAGATGGAGAAGTCTTTCTGATGTATACACTTTCTGAAAGAATGAAGGAACAGTTCCCTATCTCGTATAAAAAATGGAACAAACGTTTGGGCCAGGTTTCTTTCCGATTCCAATTATTCCAACCGGGTGGATTTACTAAAGGTTGGGAATTTTATAATGAAGGCAAAAAACTTATTTTAGGAATTCCGAATTCTCCCAAAGGGTATTGGTCTTCTCCCAAAACCTTATATCTCAGGACGTATCTGTTTATAAATATTTTTGGATTAAAGATCGATATCCGAGGATTAGGATATACTCTTAAATTTAATCGCTCCGGGAATACGGACACTGTCTCAGGATACTTTAGTAAAATTCCGGAAACTACCATAGGTGGTAGATTTCTTTCCATCTTTCCTCCGGGAGCGGTGAACTTTTTTATTCCGGGTAATATGGAAGAATACTTCGAAGGAAGTTTCAAACTTTTGGTAGAAGGTTCGGATGGCAAAGGTGGAACTCGAGTCGAAACTAAAACGAAACGTAATGGGAACAAGACCAAAGTTCTTCTTACTGCTGAGTCTGAAATTTTCAGAGATCGCTTTCTTCCTTTCAAGTCGAGTGATGAAGATGATGAGCCCGCTTTTTTTCCAGAGCTAGGAAAAAATATTGTATTAGATTTACGAGGTAAATGATCTTCAAAACTTCAAGTAAACTTGAAGTTCGTAAAACCAATTTAGAAACCTTCCAAAACTGCTTGACTGGACCTCTTTCGCAAATAATCCTAATCGGATTCGGCTAACAACCGAATAATATTTTTAGAACTGTGTTCGGAGGAATCATGGAATTAACCCTGTTTACCACCACGAACGGGCTTTATTACTTAGTTAAGTATATTCACTTTTTATCTGGGGTGACCTGGATAGGAATGTTGTACTACTTTAACTTTGTACAAGGTCCTTTCTTCAACGAAACCGATGCGGATACAAAGAAGAACGCAACTCAGAAATTAGTTCCACGTGCATTATGGTGGTTCCGTTGGGGCGCAATGCTTACCTTCCTTTCCGGTATTGCGATGATCGCTATCGCACTCGGAGCTCAAGGCATTCCGCATAATTCCCAATGGGTAGTTGTAATTCTAGTGGGTGCACTTTTCGGAACGGTTATGTGGGCGAACGTTTGGTTCGTAATCTGGCCGAATCAAAAAGTTGTGATCGCAAAAGCTAAAGGAGAGACCACTGTGGATCCCGCTCCTAACGCGAACCGCGCTTTCGTAGCTTCTAGGACCAATACTTTTTTCTCAATTCCGATGTTATTCGCAATGGGAGCGGCTCGTAATCTTCCACTGAATTACAGCCCTGAGAAGTTGAGAATTTTCCTTGGAATTATCGTACTTTTGATTGTGATCTTTGAAGTGAACGCTTTAAGAGCGGATCAAAACGGACCTACCGTAAAGCCGATCAAGACGGTAAAAGCTGTAATTACTAGTGGAGTGATCTTTGCTTTAGTTACTTATGTTCTGATGGAAGTTCTATTAACTGCTTAAGGAATATTGAATGAATCCATTCCAAATCAATCGGAGTGGAAGCGAGAAGGGCGGTAATCACCGCCTTTCTTTTTTTGGCTTTCTACTCTTAATATTTTTAGCGCTGGTATTCTCTTTCTGTAAAGAATCCAAACCGCTCTCTCCCGAAGCGGAGGCCGGTAGAGGATTGTATATGGCAAGCTGTTTAGCCTGTCATAACGCTAATCCGAAACTGGACGGTGCTGTCGGGCCTTCTGTGGCAAATTCTTCTTATGAATTGTTGGAAGCTAGAATGAGAGGAGAATATCCTCCAGGATATGTTCCGAAACGTCAAAGTACTGCTATGACCCGTTTCAATTTTACGGAAGCTCAGCTAAAATCTTTGGAAGAGTTTTTAAAACAGTAAGTGTTACTGTAATT
Source organism: Leptospira johnsonii (assembly GCF_003112675.1). Taxonomy (NCBI): domain Bacteria; kingdom Pseudomonadati; phylum Spirochaetota; class Leptospiria; order Leptospirales; family Leptospiraceae; genus Leptospira; species Leptospira johnsonii. The sequence continues at coordinate 1,067,281 of NZ_BFAY01000011.1, forward strand.
CTTTCAAAGTTATAATGAAAGAAAGTGTTTTAGTTTCTTCCAATGGAGATCCGAACATTTCGGAGAATGTCGATGATCTGCTTATGGATCCTTCCATTGGAAGCTACAACTTCTGCTTGTCCGGATAAGAAGTGTTTTCCTTGAAAGTCAGTGAGCTTTCCGCCTGCTTCCGTTAAAATCACGGAACTAGCAACAGTATCCCAAAGTTTTACGCCCTTCTCCCAGATACCGTCGAGTACACCTTCTGCCACCCAACAAGTATCTAAAACGAAAGATCCTGTCCTTCTCATGGATCTACCGCAACTAATAAACGCGGTGATGTCAGAGATCACTTCGTTCAGAATTTCCTTTCTGTTGGTTGGAAAGCTGGATACCAAAAGAGATCTCGCAAGCGCATCTGTGTTAGAAACATCTATTCGGAGTCCGTTCTTAAATGCGCCTTGGCTTAAAATTGCGGAGTAACGTGTGTCCAGTTCAGGTGCGAATACAACTCCGGCAACTGGAGTCTCTCTATGTTCGAGTCCTACAGACACACAATAAAGAGGAATACCTCTTACGAAATTCATAGATCCATCTATCGGGTCCAAAACCCAACGAAAGGAATTGCTTCCTTCATGTTTGAAATAATCTTCTGAAATGATTGAGTCGTTTGGAAAGTTCTGTCGGATAAAATCGATCAGGAATTTTCCCATCAATTCGTCCGCTTTATGAATGCGTTCTTTTTCTTCGGAGTCGCTTACGATCCCGAAAACTCGGATCTCTTTTTGGAGCTTGCGAGCGGATTCCAGTATAAGCCCGGATACGGATTGGACTGATTTCACTCTCTTCTTCACTTCTTCAAGAGGGAAATCTATGGGAGGTGCTAAGGATTCCATGTTCGGGTCTTATGTCCTTTCTACCCGCAAAATTTTCCAAGCCATATTTCCAGAAGGGGAAATGATCCTCTCCGACTTATGAGATCGGAGCCAAGCGAAGAATGAATTTCGGGCAGATTCTTCTAAGGTCATGCTGTCTGGTCTTAACAAAAGATCAACTACTTGGTGAAAGGAATTAAAATCCTTTGCGATCCTGTCTAGGGAAGGATCCAGGAACCTGGCGGTTAAGGTCATGTATTCCACTGCTAAAGGGGCGAAAATTTTTCCTAGGGACCAATCTGCTGGAGTGATCCCTAAGGACTCATGGATGAAACTGACCTGTTTAGAATAATCCACCTCATCGAAAATTTCGGAATATGTATGTCTTACTCCTTCGAATGAATCTCTGGAGATCTGGACCATAAAGTCCGATTCTTGATACTTCTTAGCTGTGAAGTCTATGACTGCATCTTCTAACACTGTAAGAGAGTCCAGAGGAATCACTCTGGAAGAAAAGTAGGCCCTGTTAGTGTAAACGGACATAGTTTTTCCCTGAGAAGCTTGTGTATAAATATCTTCCTTGGGTGCTCCTCCAAGATGCATTATATGAAAGCTAGTAACGATCGCAAAAGGAGGAAGTTTTTCTCTCCATACTTCCGGAGAATTTTCTCTGAACATTTCTCCTTCCGTGTAAAACGGTTTGATCAGAAACAAACGGTCGATGTCTCTTTTTGGTCTCGGTTCAGGAAGAACGAGAGAATCTGCGATTAATTCAGGCGCTAGTTGAAGAATAGATTTCAGAAAACTTTCTGCAGCGCTAAATTCTATTTCGAAAACAGAAGTAGAAGGTAGAATAAACTTCTCTTCGAATTCAACAAAGGAAGTATGAAGGTTATCAACATATACGGAATTTACCTTATTTCTTCCATTCGAATGATTCTGTAAGAGCCTGTTTAATTCTTTAACTTCATTTAGCTTCATTTTTTCGTTTTAGTCAGGATCCTCACCTCGTACGGTTTGAGTAGCTTGAAACCGGCAAAAGCCTTCTTTCCGGAATGATTGATAAAAATTTCGTAGTCTTTGGATTTTCCCGTTCTAAAACTGCGCTCCACAGTTGGGCCGTAAAAAGTAAAAGGAATTCCTGCCATTCTTAAGGTTCTTCTGTATAATAGCATAAATGAGATCGGACTCAGACTCGCTCCAACGTATACGACAGATCCTTTTCCGAATCGATTACAAGTTATGACAGGTTTTCCTTTATAAAATTTCTTATTATCAGAATATCTTGCCCAGACCTTGGCCGTTGTAGGTTCCAGGATCTCGCAAATTTTGGAGCAAGTTCCTAGAAAAACCCTGAATCGGAACTTAACGTTTCGATTTCCCACTGCTTCAAACTTTCTCACTTTTACTCCTGCCATTTCGGAGAATGGACCAGGAACCTGGGAATCTAACATCCAGGAATTTTTGTCCTTAAGCCCTGCTCTATACCCTAAGACTAAAACACCTCCCTCTTTAACGAATTGCTCCAATTTTTTAACAATGGAAGTATCTATCATTGCATAGAGGGGAAGTACCAAAACTTTATACTTGGAAAAGTCGGCTTTGGAGATAGGTAAGAAGTGAGCGTTTACATTTAGAATGTTCAGGCCTGCAAACCAAGTCGCCATCTCGATATCGTATCCAACTTGCGCAAACGGAACCGGACTATGTTTTAAACCGGAAGAGATGGGTTGGTGTTTGAAGTTCCTTGCATTCTCAATATCATGAAGAACCGCGACTTCTGCCGGAAAATGTTCAGCAGCGAAGTCCTTCGCTTCCGGCAAGATCTCCGAGATCCCTTTTTGCAATTCTAAGTATCTATCCGTTAGAGATTTGTCGTGATCCAAAATCCCATAACAAAGTTGTTCTTGTCCAAATCTTGCAGTTCTATATCTGAAAAATATGATTTGTTCCGCACCTTGGACGATAGCTTGTTTCATCCAAAGTTGAACCTGACCCGGTGCAGGAAGATAACCTAGAGTATCATGTCCTTGGAATCCTGAAATTTGTTCCATCACGGTAAACGGAAGATCTTTTAATCCTCGATTATACTGATGCATCGCAGAGATAAATGGATGAGGGAAAGGTTCTTCTTGGTCTCCCCAAGTAGGATAATTGTCCCAAGACACGTAATCTAAATGAGTGAATAATTCGCTCATATCTATCACTGGAAGAAATGGACTAGGATACAAGTTCGTAGTGAGTTTCCGATTGGGAGAAAACTTTCTTACAATGTCAGATTGCAATTTTACAAAGTCCACGATCGTATCAGAATGGAATCTATAAAAGTCTTGGATCATAGAAGGATTAAAACCCGCACTCACATGAAGACCTGGTATTGGGATCTCATTCCAATCGTTGAAGATTACTCCCCAAAAAATATTTCCCCAATTATCGTTCAGGTTTTGGATTGTTTTATATTTTGATTTTAACCAAAGACGAAATGCTTTGAGAGAAGTTTCAGAATGATCTATATCCGATCCTTCATGGCCGATCTCATTGTCTATTTGCCAACCGATCACAGCAGGATGATTTCCTAATGCCTGGGCCATTTTAGTTACGACCTTCACTACTGCTTTTCTATAATTCGGAGAAGAAAAGCAAGCCTGTCTTCTTGTGCCTATATTTCTTAAAACTCCGTCTCTTACTTGGAGAACGTCAGGATATTTTTTAGCAAGCCAAGGAGGGAATGTAGCAGTCGGTGTTCCTAGGATCACGTCCATTTTATGTTTATGAAAGAGATCCAACATCTTCTTCCAAAAAGAAAAATCGAACTTACCTTCTCTAGGTTCAACTAAGGCCCAAGAGAACTCTGCGAGACGAACTCTGGTCAAGCCCATATCCTTCATGATCCGGATATCTTCTTCCCAATCTTTGGGAGTCCATTGTTCAGGATAATAATCTGCTCCGAAAATCATTCGGTCCTCGCATGTTAAAAAGGTAGAGACGATGATTCTGTTTAGGGAAGATCTTTCCAGAAAGAAAACCGGGAAATCCGTTCGAAATTCGGAAAAAATACTGTCTTTTCGATACGATTCAGGGAGAATAGAATAGAACCTCGTCCTTAAAGGTCGGGAACCCAAACATTGCATGGAAAACAAAGATATATACCATTATGGGATTCTTCCCGACGTTCACTTTCGTTTTTCCTCAGCCGAAATTTCCTACGCAGTAAACGCAGCGTCTAACTTACATGGTTTCGACGACGCGGGGACGGAACTTCTGGCAAGGACAATGCTTGCCGCATTCTTCTTAGCAGATCTAGTAAAAGAAGATACAAAAGTAAGCGTTCAAATTCGTTTTTACGACGATTCGGAGATCCATTCGGTCTTAGCCTACAGCACTCGTAACGGAAGACTTAAAGCAACCTTAAGACATCGTCCCGAAGAAGATATAGAATCGGCACAGATCTCGGAGGAAAATTTAGGGATTTTGAAAGTATTCCGTTGGAAAGACGGAGAATGTATTTATCAATCCATCGTTCCTTTTAGAAATCAAAGTTTCGAAACAAATATCGAAAACTATCTGAGAGATTCAGAACAAGTTCCTTCCTTTTTAGTAGCGTATGTAAAACTAGACGGTCTTCATTGGAGGATAAAAGGTTTATTCTTACAAGCATTGCCGGAAGCAAAATCGGAACATATAGATGCAGTTAGAGAATTGGCCGGAAAACTAGAAGAAGAAAAGTCTAAAGTTTACGAAGGAACCGTTTCCCAAGCATTAGAAATTTTGCAATCTTCGTGGAATACAAAATTCGAGATATTGGAAACCGGACGGCCGGAATACAGATGTGATTGTTCCGAAGAGAAGATCAAGGAACTCATTCAAAATTTAGGAAAAGAAGAAGCAATGGACATCGCAGAGGAGCAAGGACAGATCGAAGTCACTTGCGAATTTTGTAATTCCATCTATAGATTTCCAAAGGCACAGGTCTTAGAGTTATTTTAGAAAATCGGATGTCAGGACGATTTGAAAATCTTACCTTAGATTCTATCGATATCCCTGTCGCAAAACTTGCGGGGATTGTAGCAGCGGTCTGGAAAGAGGGAAAATTCCCCTTACTACTCCTTTCCGGAAAAATGGGTTCTGGCAAAACTACATTAGTTTCTAAACTTGTAAAAGCTTTATTGGATGATTTAAAACCTGGATTGGATAAATCCAAATTATTTGTAAATTCCCCTACTTATACTTTGATGAATGAGTATCCTTTTCCTGAGATCCAAAATACATTAGGAGATATATTGGAGATCTTCCATTTTGATCTCTATCGGATCGGTTCTTCGGAAGAGATACCTGACTTGGGTTTCGAAGAATATTGGAATGGCAAAGGGATTTCTCTGATAGAATGGTGGGAGAAGGCAGAACCCGAATTTGAGGACAGAAGTTTCCGGATCAAGATCGATTTGGAAGAAGCAGATGAACATACTAGAAATCTGCAGATCCAATTTTTGGGAGAAGAATGGAAAAGGTCCGATCTACAGATCGAATCCTTTCTGAAGTCTTAGAAAATCGTATGACAAAAATATTATTCTTCGATGCGACCAACTCCTGGATCTTAGTGGGATGTTATCTTAAAACAGAAGACGGCAAACTAGAAAAAGTTTCCGAGTACAGAGAATTGCATAATAGGGAATCTTCTCTCTTACTTATTAAAGAAATTTCGAACTGTTTGAAGGTATCTAATTGGGAAAAACCTGATATAATAGTAACTGCAACCGGCCCTGGATCTTTTACAGGTATTAGGATCTCGGTTGCAACAGCACGGAATTTTTCACAGATCTGGAATATTCCGGTTTTGGGAATTGATAGTTTAGAATTGTACACAAGCCAATATTATGCGGAATCAGAATCTTCCGTTTGTGTAGGAATAGAAGCGAAACAAGGAAAAATTTATTTCGGTCTAAAGGACTCCAGAGGTTATTGGGGCACCGTGGACATTGCACCGGATCTGATTCCGGAAACCATCCCGGAAGATAGGATAGGCTCTTATCTTACCGGAATTAAGTTCAGCGACTCTCCCGAATTTTTTGCGGGAACAAATATGAAAGAGAATCTTCCTTCGCCGGAAGCGAGTATATTGGAAAAGTCCAGCGAGATCAAAAAGGCATTATCAAAGCCGGAAGATCATTCTTATTTGCAATTGGTTCCGAATTATCTGAGAGGAACTTACGCTGATGATAAGCCTAAGGTATATTATACATGACACAAAAAAAGAAAATAGTTAAACAAATACAAATAAAGAAAAAAACAAAACCAAAAGAGAATGGCGAGAAAAGCAAGGAACCAATTAGGTCCAGATCCAAAGAATCGGATGAGAACGATCTAAGAAAGAAGATCAGAGAAGCAAAGGAGAAGGTTTCTAGAAAGAAAAAAGATCATAAGTCTTCTCGCTCAAAGAAACTAGAAATATTTCCGTCTGAGCAAAAAGTTTCGGCTCCTTCTTTTAAAAAAGAAAGAAAAGATAAAAATAAATCGTTTAAGCAAGAAATCGCAAAAAAATCCCACGAAGAAATTCCTTCACCAAAGGAAGAAACAAACTACAAAAAGTCTTCTTACGAAAATCAAAATAAGAATCCAGGATATTCTCCTAAATCTTCCCACAACAAAAACGAATCTCACGTGCCCGGATCCAAGCCCAAGTTTTATGATAGAAGGCACGGAAGTCATGATTGGGAAAGAGAGAATGAACCTGGCAGAAAACTTCTGAAATTTTTCCGTTCTAGAGCGGGAAAGGTACTCTCAATGCAAGAGGTGAACTCCAAGTTCATTGCTCATGCAGGTCAGAAAAAAGGATATAGAAGAGAAAAATGGGAAGCCCAAGAACAAAAACGTTCTGCGGAAGAAGTTTTGATCTTTTTTGAAAAAGAAGGTCTGATAGAGATCCAAAAAAAGAACATCATCGTTCGTCCCAATCAAACCTTACAGGGAACGATCTCCTTAAGTAAAAAAGGAGACGGTTTCGTAAAACTGACTACAGGCACCGAAGTATTCGTCCCGGGCCAGTATACTTCTTCTGCAATCCAAGGCGATTTTGTGGAAATTCTTCCTACAGGGATCGGCCGTAAAGGAAAACTAGAAGGAGAAGTTGTCTCAGTTCTTAGAAGAGGCCGTGAGCTTTATAGAATGAAGGTAACGGAGAAGGATTATAAATTTATAGTCGGTACCTTTTTGGACATGGAAGGAGATTTGAAAGAAGGTTTTCTTCCCCGCAAGACATTACTGCAAGATCTGCAAGACGAGATAAACGTCGGAGATGTTTTGATCGTAACCTTGAAACAAGATTCTGATCACGAAAAGAATCTATACGAAGCTCACTTTGTTCGTTTCGAGTCGGATACCAAAGAAGATACGGATCTGATGAGAATGTTAATGAAGTACAATTATACCATCCTCTATCCGGAGGAAGTAAAATTGGAAGAACTTCCTGACGAAGTGGATGAGTCTACGGTAGACAATTGGAATTCAAGAGTGGACTTGAGAGAACTCAAATCTATCACGATAGACGGAGAATATTCCAAGGACTTTGACGATGCAATCTCCTTCATAGAAGAAGGTAAGAAGATCAGATTCTACGTTCATATCGCGGATGTTTCACATTATGTGCAACCTGGTTCAGATTTGGATGTGGAGGCTTATTCAAGAGCTACTTCCGTATATTTGGGAAGTAGAGTGGTTCCTATGTTACCTCCTGAACTTTCCGAAAATCTTTGCAGCCTTGTGGCTAAGAAGAATCGACTGGCATTCACAGTTGAAATGGAAGCTGATTGGAGTGGAACCATCTTCCATGCAAAGTTTTACAAGTCCATAATCCGAGTAGAGGAAAGATACACTTATAATCGCGCAGAAGAAGAGATCAAAGCAGGAGATCCGAATAATTGGATCTTCAAAATGATGAAATTTGCGGACATTCTTAGAAAGAGAAGACTGAACTCCGGAAGAGTGGATCTGAATCTGAAAGAAACCAAGGTGGTCACAGATTCGGAACACAATGTTATAGAGATCAAACCTGTAGAAAGATTACAGGCTCATATCCTGATCGAAGAATTCATGCTTTCTGCAAATATCAAGGTGGCTGAGTACATTCGTAAAAAAGAAAGACCGACTTTGTATCGTGTCCACGAACCGATGGACGTGGAAAAACTGGAGATGTTAAATTCATTTCTAAGATTGAATGGGGTTAAAGCTCAACTTAAGGATACAAGTTACGAATCTATTCGCCAAGTCCTGCAAGTGATTGAAGGAAGTCCTTCAGAGCGTTTGTTCAATATTTCCCTCTTGAGAAGTTTTATGCAGGCTTACTATTCCGGAGAATATCTGGGACATTGGGGCTTAGGTTTCAAAGACTATTGTCATTTCACTTCTCCCATTCGTCGTTATCCAGACTTGGTATGTCATAGAGTTTTAGAAAGTATTCTTCTCTTCGACGAAGAACCTTATTCTGAAGAAGATATCAAAGTAATGGGACTTCATACTTCTCACGAAGAAAGAAAGGCAACCGACTCCGAAAGGGATTATTATAAGCTCAAGGCTTGTAGATACTTGGAAAAAACAGGGATCAAAGAATTTACTGCGACCCTTGTTGGATTTAAATCTGCAGTTGCATTTGTGGAATTGAATAATCCTCCTGTGGAAGCTGTGATTCCCGCAATAGAATTTACCGACGAAGGTGAGCTACAAGCAGAGACAGACTTCACATTCTATTCTAAAAAATATACCAAACAATATTCATTAGGTGAAACCTTTCCTGTTGAATTGGATAGAATTGATTTTGAAGAAATTAAAATTTACGTGAAGATGAAAAAATTCCAAAAGAAAGGATAGACAAAGTCGAACATATTCCAGAACATTCGTTACGGCAAACTTTGTTTTTTCGAACAAAGTTTAGGAGTTAGAATTGGAATCGTTTCTGGATGAGAAGGTTTCTCGTAATCGCTTTCTAAAGTTTTTGTTCAAAACGGCCGCAATCTCGGCTATCCTAGTTCCTCAAACTTCTTGCAAACCCGGATCTATTCCGAAGTTGCATGGATTGAGTGATTCTGAATATCTTGCTTTCAAATCCTTGGAAGAAGTTTTCCTTGTTGGAAATCCAATCCAAGGATTCGATTTGGGAGTGGCCGCAGATAAGTATATCTACGGTCATCCTTATCCGATCGATACTGAATCCGTCCTGAAATTATTGGCATTCTTGCCGGGATCTTCTCTTGTTTCTCTAGCCTTGGATTTTTCTTTCACCTCTATGGTAGGGCTTTCTAAAGAAGATAGAGAGAAACGACTTCTTTCCTGGAAAAACTCTTCCTTATCTTTGAAAAGAGGCGCTTATAATATCATGCGCCAATTGTCCTTCTTCTTAGTTTCTATGGAAAGAGATTATAACGAACTAGTGGGATATAAGGGTTAAGAATTATGGGAGCGATTCCTGAAGCAAATTATAAGATCATAACTCCGGAAAAACACGAATCTTTGATCAAAGAGAACGGAATCAAAGACGGAGTTTGGAAATTACAAGCAGAAGCAGTCATCATAGGTTCCGGTGCAGGAGGAGCGGTGGTCGCGGCCACTCTTGCAAAAGCAGGATGGAAAGTTGTCCTGATCGAAGAGGGCGGATATTTTACTCCTGCAAAATTCACTGGAGATGAGTTTCTTTCCCAAGCCAGATTGTATAGAGATGCTGGATTTATTATTTCGGAAGAACAGACTCTTTCCATTCTACAGGGAAGGACGATCGGAGGTTCTACCACTGTAAATTGGCAAACTTCACTTTATCCTCCTGATTATGTGACCAACGAATGGGATTCCCGTTTTGGTTGGAAAGGTTACGGAAGACAGGAAATGGACGCTTATATTTCCGAAGTCCATGAAAGGATTGGTGTCCACGAAGTTCCTCAAAATCTGATCAATGCCAACAATAACACCTTGATGAAAGGTGGAAAAGCTTTAGGTCTACATCCGGAAGTATTAAAAAATAATAATAGAGGATGTATCGGCCTAGGGCGTTGCGGTTTGGGTTGTCCAATTAACGCAAAACAATCCGCATTCTTAACTTGGATCCCGGATGCGATCGAGGCAGGCGCGACCGTTATCTCCAATATGAGGGCACAATACATCCAAGACGGGGATATAAAAACTGTCGTTGCAGAATTCACACCAGATCCTTACGAAAAGGCTCCAAACAATGTTTTGGAAAAAGTAGTGATCGAAGCTCCTGTAGTAATCGTAAGTGCAGGTGCGATCGAAGGACCTGCATTATTACAAAGATCCGGACTAGGAAACGAGTGGGTGGGAAGAAATTTGAAAGTCCATCCTACAAGCACGAACTTTGCGATCTTTGACGAGACGATCAATATGTTCTCCGGACCTCCTCAATCCGCAGTGATCAAAGACGGTCATAACCAAGACAATACCGGTTATGGATATTGGTTAGAAGTGGCTCCATTCCGTCCTACCTTGGCAAGTTCACTGATCCCTTTTTATGGACAGAAACAATTCGATACTATGAAAAAGTATCCGAACATGAGTGCGGGGATCGTGCTAGTTCGTGACGGTGCAGACGGTGAAGCGAATGCTTCTGTGAAATGGTCTTTAGGAAGAAGAAAAGTATATTTCGAGATCACTCCGACAGACGGTAAAAATCTACTCAAAGGTCTGAAGGCATTAGCCGAAGTCCAAGTGGCTGCAGGTGCAAAGGCAATCGTATTTCCGTTTCCTGATGTGGAAGATCCAATCCCAGTAGATAAAAATTCCAAGTTTGATTGGATCCTGGACAAGAGCATTGAACCTGGAAAGATCGCGATCGGTTCCGCTCACCCTCATGGTTCTATCCAAGCGGCTAAGTCAGCCGACCTAGGTGCGGTAGATCTGGATTTCCAACTCTTCGGCCATAAGAATATTTTTGTAATGGATGCTTCTGTGTATCCTACAGGATTATCCGTAAATCCTCAAATTACGACTATGAGTGTGAATCTGAGAGCCGCAAGAGCCTTGGCTCAAAGAAAGGCAGAGGTTTTAGGAAATAAATAATTCCTTTGAGAAGGCGAGAATTCCACTTTATTCGTGGCGTTCTCTTCCAAAATTGGATAAATGCCTTCCTTCTTTTGTGGTATTCAGAGGGAAAATGTCGGTCTTACTAGTATGACTAGGCCGCTCTTTTCCTTACTGATTTGCTTTAGTATATTCTTCTTTTCCAATTCTGTCTTCGCAGATATGAAAGAAGGTAAAAAAGCTTATTCTAGAAAAGACTACACAGAGGCTCTCAAACAATTCCAAAAATATAACGATGGAAACCCCTCTTCCGGTGAGGCCTGGATGTACATGGGTTATATCTACGAGAGCAGAAAAGATTATACCAAATCCATCCAAGCATTCAAAAAAGCGGTCAGTTTAAACCTTCCTAAAAAGGATCTGGTCAATTCTCTTACAAAGATCATTCTATATCATAATTACCAAAGAGATTATGGAGAAGTGATCTCTTATTCCAATCGATTATTAAAGATCGACCCGGACCTTTCTCATATCCAAAAGATCAGAGCTGCCGCAGAAGAAAGATATTCTTCCGGAGGAAGCTATCGCAAGCCTGTCTATCATGAAGAAGAACCTGAGCAGGAAAGTGTTTCTAGTCTAGAGAAAAAGTTAAAACAGGATCCGAACAATAAAGAGATCCTTTGGGGACTCGCATTAGCTTATTATAATGAAAAAGAATTTGCTAAGTCCGAATCTATTCTTTCCGGATTAGTGAAGAATGAGCCGGAGAATGTGGAGTATGGCTACAAGTACGGAGCACTTCTCGTGCGCATTGGAAATTACGATGATGCGCTTATCGTTCTGAATCGTATAGAACCTAAGATCCCGTCCGAAAGGGAAAAATTACTTTATTATACGCATCTGACCCAAGCGGCCGCTTATCATAAGAAGAAAAATTTCGAAGAAGCTTCCAAGTATTATCGAAAGGCACACGCAAATAAGCATACGGTCCTTCCTTTGATCGGTTTGACCAAAATTAAGTGGCAACAAAAGGATTGTGATAACGCGATCAAAACCGCAGAAAAAGCCCTCGAATACGGAGAAAAAACTAGAGAGATCCGAATGTATATCGGACTTTGCAAGATACAGATCGGCAAAAAAGAAGAAGGTTATGATCTTCTGAAAGAGATCGGTGCTTCCATAGAAAAAGAAAATCCGGAACTAAAAGATCTTTCGGACGTGTATTACGACGGCATCTTAAAACTCGCCAGATATTATACAAATAACGGCAACTACGAAAAGGCTCTCAAATATTTCCATGCTGTCCAACCAGACGAAGAAGAAATCAGAGAATACAATTTCTATTTAGGTAAAACATATTTATACACGGCTTCCGTTGAAAAAGCGATCAACCATTTAGAAAGGGTAGAAGATTCTGCGGGCGCGTATTACTTATTAGCAAAATGTTACGCAGAGAAGAACGATCAAGAAAGGACAATGTCCTATATTAAAAAATCCGGAAGTATCAAATCTTCTTATTGGGTATCTGCGGAAAAAGACAAAGCATTCAAGAAATTCAGATCCGACGAAGGTTTCAAAACATTCTTAGAGACAAGAGCCGGAACTAGAGATCATAAAAAATCGGATGACGATAAAGAAGCCGACGATTCCCAAGATAAGGATTAATCGTTCATTTTCTTTTAGAAAGGACCGTTTCTAGATCCACTTGCCCGGGAGCTTTTGGTTCTCCCAAACAACAATAGGTAAACTGAGATCCTATTTTCTCAGGAAAGATCCTGAATTCTTTTCCGGATTCTCCCATCAGTATTCCGCAGAAACCGATTGGAATATTCTGTTTCGCACAAAGTTTAGAAAGTTTTAGAGCAGAATTTTTGAATTCTTCGGATTCCTGTTCGTTCCTAGGAAGCGCTGCTATCTTAAAGATCCTTTGGAAAGGAAGTTGTGATTTTACAGTCGCTAAAACTTCTTCCGTGACTGGTCTCAAGAAAAATAATAATTCTTCAAAATCTGGAATTCCTGAAAAGCTATGAACGGATCGAATGATCCCAAAACGATCCTCATCAACTCCATTAAAAACGGGATTGTCCTTATCCAATTCCAAATCTATATAATGTTTTCCTGATTCTAACCCGGAGAGTAAGGGTGAGATATTCTCTCTATTCCAAACTCCTAAACTTTTTAGGCTAGAATCTTCTGGTTGTCTATAAGTGAATACACAGGCTGCGTTTAGTTCTTTTATCTTATTTAGGATCCTTTCCGGGGTATCCTTGTCGGAATGGAATTGGTCCAAACGTATCTCTAAAAAATCGGCTTTCGGAAGAGTTTTTAATCCAAAAAACTCCTCTTCATTCAAAGTAAGAATGATCCGTATTTTTTGAGACTCGTTTAGGCTCATCGAGAATTAGAGTCCTTTTTGCAAGAGATCGTGAATGGAGACGATACCGAGTAAAACTCCGTCTTTGGAAACGATTGGAGCTACTGAGATAGGTTTTTCTCTTCTTTCCATAGATTGTAGAACATCGTAAGCCATGATCCCGCTTTCGAATACTGTCGGTTTAGGGTTCATCAATTCTTTCGCTTTGATGGACTTGTCGAGTTTTCCGGCATTTAATAATTTTCTAATATCATAATCGGTTACGAATCCGATCAATTTGCCGTTAGTCTCTACAACTCCTGTTGCACCCACCAGCTTGGTTGTGATCTCTGCAAGAACTTCTTCTAAACTTGCATCGGAACTTACTTTTGCAAGTTTGTCACCTTTTCTCATCACGTCGTCCACTTTCAGAGACAATCTTTTTCCGAGTCTTCCTGCAGGATGATAGAGCGCAAAATCCTCTTTTTGGAAATTTCTAAGTTCCATTAATGCCATTGCGATGGCGTCTCCCAACATCAACGCGATTGTTGTGCTGGAAGTAGGTGCGAGTTCTAAAGGACATGCTTCTTTTAATACCGGTGTTAAGATAACAATATCACAGTCCAAGGCCAATCTGGATTGAGGATTTGCAGTTAAACCTACCAATTTGGCCCCTATACTTTTTATGGTAGGAAGAAGGTTAAGTAATTCTTCACTTTCTCCGCTCTTGCCGATCGCGATGACTACATCGCCTTGTGCTAAAATTCCGGCGTCACCATGTGCCGCATCAGATGGATGAAGAAAATAAGAAGGAGTTCCTGTAGAAGATAGAGTGGACGCGATCTTTTTACCTACGTCTCCGGATTTTCCGACTCCGGTTACGACTACCTTTCCTTTGGATTGGAAGATCAGCTCTACAGCTTTTTCTACATTCGGATCTAGGTTCTCTCTAAAATGAAGAATAGCTTCGATCTCTGTATCCAAAGCTTTTTTAACTTTATCTAATGTATTTCCCACTTCTAATTCTCCTCGTCCGTTTCTAATAGTTCCGAATCCAATTCTAAGGATACTGTAGTATCCATTCCCGAGATGGAAACAAGAATCGACGATTTACTTCCTTTTCGGATTACTCTGGCCCTAATATCTTTAAAAGGTCCGTTCCTGATAAGTACCTTCTTACCCGGAGCCAGCAGCTTTTCCCTTTCGATCTTGATCCTATCGGGATACTCCGTTACAATCTGGCGGACCGCTTCGATATCGTCCTCTTCGATTACGAGAGGAGTTTCGCCGATAGAAATGAATCGCACTGCTCCTGAGGTTTCCAGGACTTTTAGTTTTTCCGTTCTTATATCAATTTTTACGAATACATAAGAAGGAAAAACAGGGACTAAAACCGTTTTGATCCTATCAGACCATTGTTTTTTGGTCGAAATAATCGGCAAGTATTGGGTTATTCCCTTTTTGGAAAGTTCTAACGCTAACTTCTTTTCGGCCCTTGAATTGGTATAAATTGCATACCATGATTTAGAAGATTCACTCATCTGATTCAATACGAAAGGATACAGGAATAATTATGATATTTCCTTCCGGTAGTTGAAATTTCCAGCTAGAAACTGATCTTTTAAAATGAGTTTCGAAAACCTTATATTTGCAAGGTTTGATAGTAGTAATTTTTTTAGCGGTTCCATTAGGTCCGATCACAACTTCCCAAGAACAATCCGATTCCAATCTTTGTTCCAATGCCTCCGGAGGAAAATGGATCTCGTTTTTAAACCTTTCGATCTCCGCTTCCGGAGTACCTGCTAGGCCCGAGTTGGAAGAAGTCTCCGGTCCTTCTCCCTGATTTCTAGGAAGTGAAAAATGTAAACTTGGGATCTGGCCCCTGCTGAGACTGAGTTTGATCTGTTCTGAAAAATTTTCGGGACTTAGATTTCGGACCAAATAGTAAGCTAGAATTAGAACCGCATGGATGGAGAGAGAAATGAAAAAAGAAACTCTGGAACCCATTGGATTAATACGATTTTACAAGTATAATTAATATTGAATTTTTCTTGAATCGAATTTTCAAACTCATAAAACTCTGCCGATGCAATCTTTCGATTCGGTTCACGGCTCTACGGTCGAGATTATTTCGATTTTGATCACCTGCTCCTTTGTAGGTTGGATCACAAACTATATCGCTGTGCAAATGATCTTCTATCCGGTCAAGTTTAGAGGATGGGGAATTTTAGGATGGCAGGGAATCATTCCGAGGCATTCTAAAAAAATGGCCGGGCTTATTTCGGATGTGATGACGGAAAGATTGATCCGCCCTTATGATCTGTACAAAAAGATAGATCCTGTGCAAATTTCGGATCTGATCCGAGACAGGATCGGAGAAAAATCTTCTTCCATAGTCAAAGATATATTTTTTGCGGACAATCCTGTGATCTGGTCTATGGTTCCGGAAGAAGCAAAACAAATTTTAGAAAAAGAGATTAGAGAAGATATTCCAAAAAAGATAGAAGAGATCTACACCTCTTTCGGTAAAAACCTGGAAAGTATATTAGGGATTGGTGATTTAATCAAAGAATCCATTTCGGGCGAAAATGCAAATGTTCTCTCCGAAATTTTCAGAAGATGTGGAGGTCCCGAGTTCAGATTTATTGTTCGTTCCGGGATCTATTTCGGGTTCTTGATCGGCTGTGTCCAAGTCTTATTTATAGCTTACCTAAACCAATGGTGGACCATGCCTCTTATGGGGATTTTTGTAGGTTATATCACCAACTGGCTGGCGATCCTTATGATCTTCTCACCTTTGCAGCCAAAGAACTTTTTATTTTTTAAATACCAGGGACTCTTCTTAAAAAGACAGATAGATGTTTCCAGAGAATTTGCGTCTATGGTCGCTTCTAAAATTTTAAATCCGGAAAGTTTGATCGGAGTGATCTTTAAAGGAAAAGGAGGGGATCTGATCATAACGGAACTTCTTTCCAAATCCAAAGAATTGATGGATGAGAAATTAAAGAAAAAGATCCCCTATGCTTCTTTGATCTTAGGCTCAAAAAAGCTGGAAGAGTTAAAGGAGAAGATTGCGAATTCTATTCTGGAGTTGGTGCCGGAAACTGCGGACAAAATGAAAGACTATATCGAAGAAAGATTAGAGATTGAAAAGTTAGTCTTCCAAAATTTGAGTATACTACCTGCGGAAGAATTCGAGCATCTTCTGCATTCGGTCTTCAAAGAAGATGAAGCCACCTTGATCAGCTTAGGTGCATTTCTTGGAGGTATCGCAGGATGTATCCAAGCATATCTCGTTTTTATAAAATAAGAGTGTGGTCGGTTTTTAGATAGATTCTTCTATAAAATAAACCGAAAGTATTATCTTTTAGGTGGATTTTTTCCGAATTATTTCTCTTTCATATTCCGATTTATTAAAATCAAATAGCTGATCTTCTAAATTCGCTATACCAAACTTGACTTCAAAAAATTACTGAAAATATGAGAAAGAATCTACCGGTTACGGGTCGAGAAATTCAGTTCGCTGAATCGGCGGTAATTATTTCGAGAACCGATCCAAAAGGAAAGATCACTTACGTTTCAAAGGACTTTGCGGATGTAAGTGGTTTTTCGGAAGAGGAGATGCTGGGCCAACCTCATAATATTGTCCGTCATCCGGATATTCCACCCTCCGTTTACGAGAATCTTTGGGACACTGTCCAATCTGGCCAACCTTGGAATGCGATCGTTAAGAATCGCGCGAAGAATGGAGACCACTATTGGGTAGATGCCACTGTTACTCCCGTTCTTGAAAACGGAGTGATCACCGGCTATATGTCTGTTCGTAAGAAGACATCCAGGCAACAAATTGAAAATGCGGAGAAACTTTTTGCGAGATTGAACGGAGAATCGCAACTTCTTAGATCATTCTTTTCTTTTATAAATTCGCTCCGAGCGAAATTCGGATATCTAGGTCTTGTGGCTTTCACATTCGCATGTATATTCGTTCCTTCTTCTTACTTAGGTTTGAAATTATTTTTAACGGATCCAGTCGCTTCTACCTTAACCTTTCTTGCAGTGGTTATAGGATTTTCTCTTTGTTTAAGAGCTATTTATAATCTAAAAAAGAAAATGTCTGAAACCTTAGCAATTGTGGGCAAGGTTGTGAATGGAAATCTTGCCTCTGAATTTCCGAGAAAAGAAGGGGTTGAAGACGCTGACAGAATTTATTCTAGTTTTAGATGTATGACCATTAGTCTTTGGGGACTCTTGGTCCAAATGAAAGAGAACTACCAGAGAAATCTAAAATTGTATGAAGAACTTTTTCAATCGGTAGGTTCTTTCGAAAGAGTTTCTCAAAAGCAGGCCCATGCTGTGCAAGAAACTGCAGCAGCTTCTCACGAGCTTTCTAAAACGATTGATGAGATCGTATTAACTATAAGCGAACAGACCAGAAGTTTATCCAATGTAAACGATAGTATCGGTTCTATCGACGTGTCCTTGGGAGAAACTTCCAAATCGATGCAAAACTTGGAGTCTCAAGCTGGGAATGTGGCGAATAAAGCCGACCAAGCAAAACAGATCTTTAATGAAGCGATCCAATCCATGGAACAGATACGTTCTTATTCGAACGAGATCAATAAGATCGTAAGTATTATCACAAGCATCTCGGAAAGAACAAACATGCTCGCTTTAAATGCTTCCATTGAATCTGCGCGGGCTGGAGAAGCAGGGAAAGGGTTTTCGGTGGTTGCTGATGAAATCTCAAAACTAGCGGAACAAACCAAATCTAGTATCAAAGATATCACTCTTCTTGTAAAAAGTACATCCAACTCGGTGGAAGAAGGCGCTCTTAAAGTGGGACAGTCTGTAGACGTATTCGAAAATCTTCAGAACTATATTGAGGAAGTTCATAACTCTTCATCTAAGGTAAAAAGTCTTTTGCAGGAGCAATCCAAAAGATTGGGAGAAATACGCAGCAGTTCCGATCAGGTTTTGGTTTTAGGAAAAATGATGGCCGGAACTTCGGAGCAACAAAAACTTTCCGCCGGAGAAATTTCGGACTCTATGAGCGCAATTTCCAAATCGGCAGAAGATATTGCTTCTACCTCCGAGAATATTAGACATTCCGTAAAAGATACTCTGGAACATTCCCAAAAATTCGGCGGAATTTTGAGTCATTTTAAAACGGATTGAATTATAAAACCGGCTGATTTTTCATCCGGTTCTTATCCATTTCCCAGTAGGAATTCTCACAAAAAAGCCGATATCTATTTTAGAATGGAGAATCGTTTCCTACGTCTTGCGCTCTTACTCGCGATCATAGTGACTCTTCTTTCCTATTGGAATCATGGATGGGTTTCTTATCTAAAAGACTTCGTGGTTTTTATCCATGAAGCAGGACATGCGATTGCTACTTTGATCTCAGGCGGTTCAGTCCAGATGATTGAGCTGAACGGTGATGAAGCAGGACAGACTGTTGCATCTCCTACATCCGGCAAAAGTCCTTTTATATTCGTAGTCTCTGCCGGTTATTTGGGGTCTTGTTTGGCCGGAGGATTTTTGATCAACAGGGGATTCAAAGGAAGTCTGGTCCGTCCCACTTTGTTACTTTTGGGAGGAGCAGTTTTACTTCTTACTTTGAACTATACTTCTTCCGGGGGACTTGCTCAAAGAACCGGTTTGCTTTGGGGGATTTTTCTTTTGGTCTCATCTTTTCTTCCGTTCGGTTGGGATCGATTGATTACTGTGTTTTTAGGCACTAGTGTGAGTTTATATAGTCTGTATGATCTTTTGGATTTTACCGAGAATGTGCAGAATACCGATGCAGGCATCTTAGCATACTGGGCGACTGGAACTTCTCCAGGCGGGTCGGTTCCGAAATCGGTTTTATTCTTGGGATATTTGATTGCTCTGCTCTGGTCCTTTTTTAGCGTATCCATCATATTCTTTTCATTGAAGCGAGCGGTAGTTCCTCGTCCGGTTCCGGATGAGACTCCTGGATTTGATGAAGGGCCGGTAGTAGGTTTAGACAATCCTTTTCCTGGAGAAGTAACTCCGGAAGTATTGGAATGGTTCTTAAGTAGAGGTTTGGATTTGAACGGTAAACCTCTTCCTCCGGAATTTACGAATATAGAGAGAATTGATGGCTAATAGAGTGCTAGTTACCGGCGGAGCCGGATTTATCGGATCTCATTTATGCGAAAGATTGATACAAGAAGGTAACGAAGTTATCTGCGTTGATAACTTTCATACAGGAAGAAAGAAGAATGTTGAAAAACTCCTTTCCAACCCTCGCTTCGAACTAATACGTCATGATATCACTGAGCCGATCCGACTCGAAGTAGATCAGATCTATAACTTCGCTTGTCCTGCGAGCCCGATTCATTATCAAGCCAACGCGATCAAAACTATAAAGACCAACGTGCTTGGTACTACGAATATGTTGGGACTTGCTAAAAGAGTAAAAGCAAGGATCTTACAAGCTTCTACCAGCGAAGTTTACGGAAATCCGATCGAACATCCTCAAAAAGAAACTTATTGGGGAAATGTAAATCCGATCGGGATCAGAAGTTGTTACGACGAAGGGAAGAGGGTTGCTGAAACTCTTTGTTTCGATTATCACAGAAATCATAAAGTGGACATAAGAGTCATTCGTATCTTCAACACTTACGGACCTCGTATGCTTCCAGACGACGGAAGAGTGGTAAGTAATTTTGTGGTCCAAGCACTTGCAGGAAAAGACATCACAGTTTATGGAGACGGCTCCCAAACTAGATCCTTCTGTTATGTGGATGATCTTGTAGATGGGATCATTAGAATGATGAACACCCAGGATTTCAATGGTCCTGTGAACTTGGGCAACGACGGAGAGTTTACGGTTAAAGAACTAGCGGAGTTAGTTTTAAAAGAGACCGGTTCTTCTTCCAAGATCATTTATAAAACTCTTCCACAAGACGATCCTGCCCGCAGAAAGCCGGATCTGACTTTAGCTAGACAAAAACTGGGTTATGAACCTAAGGTTCCTTTATTAGAAGGAATCAGGAAAACAGTCGATTATTTCAAAAATCACTTGGATTAATCGTTCGCCGAGAAAATCTGGACCTACTTTTCCCATATAAGGGAATTTAACCGAAAAATTGAGTTTCGAGTAGGCTGTATGAATATCGGAGTTTTAAAAGAAGCTAAGGAAGAAACTAGGGTAGCCGTTACCCCGGACGTAGTCGACGCCTTGAAGAAAATCGGTGCTTCTGTCATCATCGAAAAAGGCGCTGGAGAAGGTTCTTATTTCTCTGACGAAGATTATAAAAAAGCCGGAGCGTCCATTCAATCTCGCGCGGACATCCTAAAGAAATCCGACCTAGTTGTGAGCATTCACTTAGCGGACGGAGCAAGCTTATCCAAGATCAAAAAAGGCGCATTCTATTTAGGAATGTTCCAACCTGCGGTCAATCCTCAGGTAATCAAAAAACTTTCTTCCGGGAAAGTTACAGTACTGAGTTTAGATGCGATTGCTCGTATCACTCGTGCTCAATCTATGGACGTTCTTTCATCCCAAGCAACTGTTGCTGGATACAAAGCTGTTCTTCTAGCTTCCACTCATTTGACCAGATTCTTCCCAATGTTGACTACTGCTGCAGGTACAATCACTCCAGCTTCTGTGCTTATCATTGGAGCGGGTGTTGCAGGCTTACAAGCTATCGCAAGTTCCAGAAGATTAGGTGCAGTAGTAGACGTATTCGATACTCGCCCTGAAGTAAAAGAACAGGTTCAATCTCTCGGTGCTAAATTCGTAGAGGTGGAAGGTGCAAGCCACTCCGCAGCTGCGGGTGGTTACGCCGTAGAACAAACTGAAGAGTACAAAAAACGCCAACAAGAGGCGATCGAAAAATTCGCTGCTAAAGCCGATGTGATCATCACTACAGCTTTGATCCCAGGAAGAAAAGCTCCTATCATCATCACTAAAAAGATCGTGGATAGAATGAAAGCTGGATCCGTTGTAGTGGACCTTGCTTCTCCAAACGGAGGAAACTGCGAGTACACTCAACACGGTAAGGTTGTCTTAACTAAAAACGGAGTTTCCGTAATTGGTCACCAAAACCTGGCAGGTTCTCTTCCTTCAGATGCTTCCAAAATGTTCGCTAAGAACGTATTAAATTATCTGAAACTATTGGTTAAAGAAAAGAAGATCAACTTGGACTTAAGCGACGAGATCCTTTCTTCCACCACAATTACTCATGATGGAGAAATCCGTCACAAATTGACTTTGGACGCCTTAGGTGGTTCCAAACAAGACGGGAAGAAGCCAGCGGCCAAGAAAAAAGCCTAAGCTCCCAAAACAGGTTCCTATCAACCACCCTCCGAGCACATCGGAGGGAAAATGGTGGAGAGATAATAATCTTCCGATCCCCGCCAAAAGACTAAGCACTAAAAACCATTCCGGAAAACCGAACAAGAACACTAAGATCAATGCCGCAGTCATCGAATTAGATGCGTGAGCAGAAGGAAACGAATGTTTCATGTCCGGATTTTGATCCACTTTTCCGGCGACGGTGATCAGAGGTCTCTTGCGAGCGATTAACTTCTTTAATACTAAAACAAAACGATCATTTGCATAGGCCACAAGCCCTGCATAAGGGATTACGATCCACCAAGGATAAGGAAGAATTCCCTGGTATGCAGCAAACGCAAGATAAGGAAGAATAAGAACTAACATTATCTCTCCACGATTAATCCTGGAGAGAGTTCTGTTTAGGATCGGAGAGTGAATTTTCTCACGAATGAACACCGCGATTGCATAATCGATTCTTTCGAAAGCGGATAATTTTTCCAAAGTGTTCTTATCCAAGTAAGGATTTCCGTAGGATGGAGATTAGATCTGATCTGGGAACGGAAGATTGGTCTCCTGAGACGATATCTTTCAACTGGACCTTGTTTTCGGAGAGTTCGGATTCTCCTAAGAAGATCAAGAAACGATATCCTTTTTTTTCCGCCGTCTGGATTTGTTTGCCGAGTTTTGCAGACTCAAGCATTGTTTCCACTCCGATTCCTTCTTTCCTAAGTTCTTCTGCAAGTTTCAAAACTTCAGGAAAAATTTTATCGTCCATCAAAGGAATTAAAACAGCATTTTTTGAATTCAGGTCTTTCGGGACCAAGTTGTGTCCTTCTAAAAAGTTTTTGAAGGTTACGTCCCCTAATCCAAAGCCTATTCCGGAAAGTTGTTCGTTGGAGAATAATCCGATCAGGTTGTCGTATCTTCCTCCTCCATACAAAGACCTTCTGTTTTCAGGATTTGTGTCGAACACTTCGAAAATACAGCCTGTATAATAATCGAAACCACGAATGATAGAAGGATCGAATTCGAGCTGGTCTTTGATCCCTAAAGAAGCTAAATCAGAAAATAGGTTTCTAATAAATTCAACAGAAGAAGGATCTATACCTTCCAATTCTCCAATCGTTTGGAGATTTGTTTCTAAATACTTATAGATCAGAGTTAACTGTTTTTCCGGATTGGAAAGTAGAGGTTTGATCTCTTCTTCAAAAGCTTCTTTGCTGATCTTGGATTTTTTATCTAAAAGTTTGGAAACTGCATGAGCTTTTTCGGGAGCTAAAGCCAAGGTTTGGTTTAAGAAGGAATCCAAAATCCCTCTATGAGAAACTTTGATCTGATAACTCCCTTTAGGAGCTTTAAAATTTTCTAAAATTGCATTTGCGATCAGAATGATCTCAACTTCCGCTCTATAGGAGTTAACCCCGAACAGATCCACATTAAGTTGCCAATGTTCTCTTAAGCGTCCTTTGCCAGGTTGTTCGTATCTCCATAAGTTTGGGACGGAAAACCAGCGTATAGGTTTGGCAAGATTTCTAACTTCTCCAGCTACCATTCTTGCCAGAGTGGGAGTCATTTCAGGACGGATCGCAACATGACGATCTCCTTTGTCCGTAAAATCGTACAATTGTCTTTGTACGATCTCTTCTCCGCTTTTTGCTAAATAGAGTTCGAAAGATTCTAGGATGGGGCCGTCGTATTCTTCGTAACCGAAAGATTGGACTGTCTTCCTCATTACGGAAAACATCCAATTTCGGAATCTCATTTCTTCCGGATAAAAATCTCTCGTCCCCTTGTATGGGGCTGTGGGTAAAAAAGCTTTCTGTTTTTCCAAGTCTCTTAGACGCTCTTAATGAAGCTTAAATTCTTCTTTAATAGAGTCATATTCGTCTTGGCATCGTTGGAGCCAACTATTTCTGCACCAACGAGGTAAATTTCCCCGATTTGAGAAATATGTCGGATTTTAAACGCGAATCTCAGCGGAGCTTGCATCTTAAAAGTTATATCCGCAGTAAAGAAAGGTTTATGCAGAAACGATTCGACTAGCTGGGATTCGGTTACTTCTAAAAGAATTCCGCCTTCTGAAGCGTTGATCACGTTTTGACGAATATCGATGTCCAGAGTGTTGGAGTCTTCTATCCTATCGTTAAACACGTCTTCTAACTCGGCGTATTTTTTAAGAATCGCTGGATCCAAAATTCTGTCCTTAGTCTCCGCATAACCTAAAGCAACGAGTTTAGCTCCTGAAGGATCCTTGTAATAGATCGGATAGATTGCAAAAGATTGTATCTTTCCCGAACGATAAACTTTGGTCCTATCTTCCAGGATCATCTCATCTTCTAATTCTTCTTTTAGATCTAAAAGGTTGAAACCGTTTGATTCCTCTTTAGTAAGAGGATCCATGCTGATTGCATCTTTTACAAAGATGGTTTTACCTGTACGCTTGGCTAAATCCTGCTCAAAGCTGAGTTCTTTCCCGGAAGGAAATACTAATCTGGAATAAGGGTATTCGGCTAAGATATTCTTGTGTAAATCTGTCAGAAGGATCTGCCCGGAAGTTCCCAAGACTTTTGTAGAATCTTGTTCTTTCTTGAGAGTGTGAAATCTATGCGCGATCACTTTTCCTTGTAATCCTTCTATTCTTGGTAGAATACGGCCGTCTTTTGCGATCCTTACGTATTCTGGAGAACAGACCACTACTCCATCCTCGTGATTAACCGAATCCACTCTAAAGCCGATTTCCATATGTTTACTTAGGGTTTTGTAAACTGTAATCTCCCCTTCTTCATTCAGGTATTCAGGGTCGATCCGAAGGAAAATTTTTCCTTCGGGGGTAGTTTGCAGGATCTGTAATTCTTGTTTTAATGGATTTTCTTTTAGAAAGAGTCCGTTGTTATGTACGTACTCTTTCAAAATATAACCGATTTTTTGAGGATCCCGGATCGTATCCCATATTCTTGGTGATTGTAGGTAAGATCGGTACTCGACTTCCATCTGCTCTCCTTATTATAGCTTGCGGAAGTCGACCCTCCTGTTTTTAGCTCTTCCGTCTTCGGTAGAGTTATCTTCGTCAGGTCTGGAATACCAATATGCTCTGGTTTTTAACCTAGAAGCTTGGATCCCTTTACTACGAACGTAGTCAAAAACTTTCCGCGCTCTGTTCCCGCTTAAGCGAGTATTATATTCTTTGGAAGCTACATTATCAGTATGGCCCCCAATCTCTATTTTATCGGACGGATTCTTCTTGAGATAGTCTACAATCAGATCGAGTTGTTTACGATGTGCGTCAGTCACTTCGGTCTTATTGAATTCAAAATAGAGTTTTGTACTTAAAACAACTGGGACTTCCGAATCTTTCCTTAATGCTATAGAAATTGTGGAGCCAGGCTTAATATCTTTCTTCAAGATATTAACACTTTCGGAAATATATTTCTCAGCCTTTGCAAAGATTTCGAAATCAGTGTCGGGAATCAACTCGATATGGAAATTTTTTGACAAACTGTTGTATTTTAAGATTTCTCCCTGTCTATTCTTAGGAGTAAAAACTGTAGCGGTCGCTCCAGCAATTGGCTCTTTAGTAGCGGCATCTACAACGACTACATTAAGTCCCTTTCCTTTATCACCGTCACCTGTGTTAACGATCTTACCTTTTTCTTCATCTTTGATAGGAAGAAGCACATAGGTTTTATAAACTTTTTTATTTCTCTCTACGTTTCCACGTAAGTCGAGCTTGTCCTCAGTGGGATAGAAACCTGGGGAAGAAATTTCTACCTTATACAATCTTCCTGTTTTTAAAACGGTTTTAAAGTTAGTAGGGTTTCCTTTAGAAAGATCTCCGCCTATTCTTCTGGAAGTAATGGTTCTGGAAGGACTTAGACTATCTGAAATTTTGATTGTTGCATCAAGTCCTATCATTGTGGCTTCAGAGCCATCCAGGACCAATCCTTGGAAGGATACGTCATAGGAGTTCCTTAGATTTTCGGGGACCTGGAATCTATAAATATCGTATTGGCCCTGTCCTCCATTTCTGTTGGAAGAAATATAGGCCCAAAGACCCTCGTGATCGAAAGAAATCCCTTCTGAGTCAATTCCTTCCGAAACATCCAAATTGAACGGATGAGGTAATTTTTCCAAACTTCCAGTTTCAGGAACGGGATGAGGAAGATTTGTTTTAGAAACTGTAAGTTTATCTTCTGCATCTTCAAAGTCAGAGTTTCCAGGAAGATTTAGGAAGCTGCGATATAAGGAAAACTTTTTGCGGTCATTCTCTCTGTTAGAGGAGAAGTACAATTGTTCCCCGTCCGGATGAATATAAGGTAAAATTTCGCTGGCTTTGGAATTGATCTCTGCTCCCAGATTGATCGGACTGGACCAAACACCTGTGGAAAGATTTCTGTAACTTACCCAAAGATCGTATTCTCCATAACCGCCAGGACGATCAGAAGAAAAGATAAGATATTTTCCATCCGGAGAAATTGCCGGCATCTTTTCGTTAAAGTTGGAATTGATCTCGGAGATCCCGATCAGGTCGCTCCAACGTCTTGTTTTTTCATCTCGCTTAGTATAATAAATATCTAATGCATCAAAACCTTCTCTGTCGGCTTTTACGTTCCTGATAGAAGTCAGAAAAATTTCCTCAGGGTTTCCGGACTCGTCAAATCGGATGGAGATCCCACCTTCGTACTTATCCGTATTGAAAAGTTTGGATTTTTTTTCTCCGGAAGGAAGTTCCTTTTTATTCTGCTCCCAGATGTCCTGATTCAGGTTCACCGGCTTCTTCCAATCTGCTTCTCCGTCTCTTTTCTTGTAGTTCGCATTCTCGGAGAGCCAGACATCCATCTCTCCTTCCCCGCCAGGACGATTGGATTGGAAGATCAGATATCTTCCGTCAGGACTAATGATAGGATTGTATTCTACGTTTTGTGTGTTTAGAGGAGATCCGAAATTTCTTTCCAAGAGAGTCGGAACAGGTTGAGCGGATCCATCCCAGGAAAATAAAAAAAACAGAAGAGCTCCGGCAAGGACGGAGCTTAGAAAATGATTTCGTTTTATAACGAGTCCTTTTCCTTGATTGTAAAAAAACATCTTGTATTTAGTATCGGAACAAAGTCCTCAAGTATCAAGATGGAAACTAAGATGGAATCCGACCTTCCGAGCAGAACCCAGGGCCAAAATTTCCCCCCAAAACCGATTCTATTCGGGGTTTTGAACATAACCAGTGACTCTTTTTCGGACGGCGGAAAATACCTGCAAGAGGACCTGGCTTTGGCCAAGGCAAAATCCTTAATGGCAGAAGGTGCAGATGTTATAGATATAGGGGCTCAATCTTCCAATGTAAAAGCGGAACCCATTTCGGAAGAACTAGAATGGGATAGAATGAAAGAGATCATCTCCGAGCTAAAAAAGGAGAAGGTTGCAATCTCGGTAGATACATTCCGTCCCTACGTTATCCAAAAGGCATTAGATGCTGGAGTGGATTACATCAATAATATCCGAGGTTTCGTTGATCCTGAAAGTTTGGATTTGCTAAAAGGCGCAAGCAGACTATCCACAAAGTATGTAGCCATGTTCTCTCAAGATCATTCTATCAAGGCATCCGAGTTTTCGGATCTGAAACCGGAAACGGTTGTACCTCTTGCTTTGAAATTCTTTAGAGAAAGAACAAAAACTTTCGAAACTTTAGGTATAGCAAATCGTTTGATCTTAGATCCAGGGATGGGATTTTTTCTAAGTCCGGATTATAAGGTAAGTTTTGCGGTTCTTTCTAAGATCACCGAAATTCTTTCTGAATTTCCGAACCTAATGGTTTCGGTTACTAAAAAATCTTTTTTGGGAAATGCTTTAGGTGGTTTGCCAGTAGAAGATAGAATTGTTCCGACTGCGATCTCAGAGACTTATCTTTGGTCTAAAGGGGTCCCTATGATCCGAACTCATTCTCCCAAGTCCTTTCTATTAGCTATGAAAACCTGGGAGATGTCTCACGGAGTTTATAGTCCGCAACGCGGGCTTCAGGAGCGAAGCGACTATCGTCCGTAACGGATCCGATCCATTGTTTCTTTTCCTTCCGGCGTCAAAGTAGGAAAAAAATCTTCTTCTGTGAATTGGAGTCCTTTGGATTTCAATTTCCTGAAATAAGGAAGTAGAGGAGAAACATCTGCTTTAGGATTTTTAGAAAGTAGAGAAAGTTTCCATAATTCTAAAAAGACCAAAGATTCTTTTTCAGGTTCTGGTGCTTTTTGAAGCCAATCTAAAGCTTCCGAGTATCTTCTCTTTTCGTAATAAGCATGAGCGATGTAATATTCTAATTCCGGGATCCGCTCCCCGGTTCCATTCAGGCTAAGTCCGAAAACTAAAACATCGTCCCATTTTTCCAAAATATGTGCCATCTTCAGCATGAGTCCTCTTGCATTCTTATGGAAGGGACTTTGTTGCAGTATCTTCTCCAAATAATAATAACTTTTGGACCATTCTTGCTTGGAGAAAAAGTATTCTGCTAAACCTTCCCATGCATAGACTTCTTGGCCTGGAATAGTAGAAAGTGCATCTCTGAAGATTACTAATTCTTCTTCCCTTTGGGCTTCAATTAGAAGGTTTTCGAATTTTTTGCGTTCAATCTGAGGAGATTGTTTCAGGAATGATTCTAGGAATTTTTTAGCTTCTGAAATATCATCTACTAGATAATATAAACGTAATAGATTAAGTGCAGGGATCGGATTGTTAGAGAGAAGTTTTTGTGAGTTTATAAATTCTTCCTCTGCATCGTCTATGAGAGAGAACCTTACGAATAAAATTCCTAGATTGTTTTTATCGGGAGCAAGGATCGCTTTTCCTCTATGAGATTTTGCTTCCCAAGGACTTTTTACGGAGTCAACCTTTTCCCTTGTATAATCGGTTGCAGTGAGATACAGAAACATAGGATCGTTTTCGATCAGTTCATTGTTTCTGACTGGATATAAACAAGAGAAGGATAAGAGAGAAAATAAAATGAGAAGAAAGGAATCAACCGGTCTCAGTAGTAGGATTTTCCTGTAAGTTTTTCTGTGCATACAATAAATACTTTAAGGCCCGTTCCGTATCTCCATGAAATAGATACATGAGAGAAAGATCAAGCGCGTCCTGCGCCTCCGGAGCTTCGAAATCCTGAGGATTTTCTTTTGAGAGGGTAAGTTTGTCCTTAAATTCGTCCAATTTCTTTCTTGTTAGAACTTCCAGATTATCAAAGAAAACTTTCTCTTCCGGTTTCGGTTTTTGTTTAGCCGCCTTGATGGAATCATTGAACTGAACGAATCCTTGTGCGGTTGTAGTTACTTTTTTAAGAGTTTCGAACGATTGTTTATAATTCCCTAGCTTAACATGAATTTCCGTTAATAGGATTTCCATTCTCGGATCATTCGGATTGATCTGAATTGCAGCGTTTGCAGCTGCTAATGCTTGTTCCCATTTTTCAGTATCAAAGTAAATGGTAGCAAGCGCTGCATAAGCAGTTTTATTTTTAGGGTCTAGTTTGATCGCATTCTTCAAATAAAGTTCGGACTTATCCGGGCGATCTAATTGTTTATAACAGTAAGCTAGAAGAAGATGAGAGTTTAGATATTTTTTATTTAATTCTAAGGAACTTTTGAGAGCCTTAACCGCTGCGTCCAAACTTCCCAGTCTGTAAAGCTCCACACCAAGGTTGTAATAAAGCTCCGTAGTTTTTCCAAGTTCTAGAGCCTTTTGGTAGGTCTTGATCGCATTCTCTGAATCACCGGACCGAGAGTAAAGGGCGCCTAGGTTTAGATAAGCCTTTTGGAACTTGGGGTTCATTCCCAAAATCTCAGAATATACTTTGGCCGCTTGGGAGATTTTCCCTTCTTTTTCGAGTTTTAAAGCCTCGTTGAACTTTCGTTTGATATCGGCCTCGGTCATATCCGGAATATCGACTAAAATTCCCCAGAAAACAACCTGAAAAAAACTTCAGGTAAAAGTCAAAAATCTCCGAAAATAAAATATAGAAAGACAGAGGTCCGAAATGAAACAGATAGCCGCTATCTTCGCATTGATAACTGTTACCGCTTGCGCTTCTTCCGAAACCAGAAGGAGTATCAGCGCGTCCGGAGATCCTTCCGAAATATTTTTTGAAAAAGAAATCGTCCCAATGGACCAAGAGTCCAAAAGAGATTTGGTATTGGCTAAGAACTCTTCCGCTTCCAGAGGATTGGATGATCTTCTTGCGGATAACAAACCGGTAAAAGCCACTACACCTTCCAGACAACAATCAGGTTCTACTGGAGAATTCGACGAGGTCGGATATTCTTCCTGGTACGGTCCTAAATTTCACGGCAAGCCGACCGCAAGCGGAGAAATTTTCGACAAAACAAAACTGACTGCTGCTCACCCAAGCCTTCCTTTAGGTTCAGTGGTTCGAGTTAAAAACCTGGAAAATGATAAAGAAGTTTTAGTAAAAGTAAACGATCGCGGACCTTTCGTAAAAGATAGGATCATAGATCTTTCTGAAAAAGCGGCAGAGAACTTGGAATTCAAAGATGTTGGAATTGCTCGAGTTGGTCTTACCGTAGTTAGTAAAGGTGGAGCAGCTGAGTCCGAAGACATGGAAGGTCTAGAAGATGAAGAAGCCCTTCTCAAAGAAAACAAACCAGAAAGACTTACTCCTAAAAAAGCTGTGACCCCAGCTCCATTAGTGAAGGGAGCTCCAAAAGGACAAACAGTCCAGGTGGGAGTTTTCAGAAACAGCAGACTTGCAGAAGATTATAGAAAAAATCTTTCTGCAGAATATGGAGAGAAGGTATATCTTTTCGAAAGAGAGGGTATGTTCGTTCTTCAGATGGGTGATTTTATGGATCGCGCAAAAGCGGACCTTCTAAAATCCAAATTAAAAGAAGATGGAGTGGATTGTTTTATTCCTAAAAAATAAAACTCTCATTCGGTCTCTGAAAGAAAAAGCCTCCAATACCGGAGGCTTTTTTATTTAGTTTCTATGCGCTCTACAACCTTTGACCTTCATTCTGCTCGCACAAAATGTTTTAGCCAACTGAACATAAGCAGGGAGACAGGTGCCTGTTCCTTGTCCGCAGGCGGGATCTGCAATCAATAAGATCGCAAAACAATCATCGTAATTTTTTAGATCTTCTGCGCAAAGATCTTCGTGATTTACTAAGAGTCCACAATCTGAAAATGAGTAGAGTAGGATTGTAGAAAAACAAACTAGAAAAAAGGCCCTTATTTTCGATGTCATAAACCCTCGGCCGCAAAGGCGGCTAACGAATATAGCCCTAAGGATTTGGAAGAAAGTCAGTTTGTCAAAAAAAATCTTTCCGGAATTTAAATCCCGCCGCCGTGGATGAACTCGTTCAGTTCATCGTCTTCATTTCTTGTGGCAGATTTTTTCTCTTTAAGATTGGATTTTGCGTAAAGTTCGTTTACTTCTTTTTGCAAGGTGTCTATCTTTTCGACCAGAATGGAGAAAACTCTTGCAACCGGGTCCGGGAGTTCTCCGTGATCCAGCATTCTTTCTCC
Source organism: Leptospira johnsonii (assembly GCF_003112675.1). Lineage (NCBI taxonomy): Bacteria > Pseudomonadati > Spirochaetota > Leptospiria > Leptospirales > Leptospiraceae > Leptospira > Leptospira johnsonii. The sequence goes on from NZ_BFAY01000011.1 coordinate 1,098,329, forward strand.
TTCTTTTCCGAAATCCACTTTGGAACGGACTACTTTGCCAGGAACACCGACAACAGTACAATCAGCAGGAACATCTCTAAGTACTACGGAACCGGCACCGATCCGAACATTATGTTCTATTACTATATTTCCTAGAATTTTTGCCCCTGCTCCCACCACCACATTCTCTTTTAAGGTGGGATGTCTTTTGCCACTTTCTTTACCTGTTCCGCCCAAGGTCACACCTTGAAGGATCAAACACCCTTTTGCTATTTCTGCGGTCTCTCCTATGACAACCCCTTGGCCATGATCTATGAAAATCCCAGGTTCAATTTTTGCTCCCGGATGGATGTCTACCCCAGTCAAAAATCGAGCGAAAGTATTGATCATTCTGGGAAATAAAGGAACTTTGATCTGATATAAAGAATGAGCCAGGGAATGGAACCAAAGCGCGTGTAAACCCGGATAACATAAAATGACTTCCAAATAGGATTTGGCGGCAGGGTCGTTTTTTTTAATCGCTTTGATATTCTCGAACAAATGTTTATCCCGGTTTTTCCTATAGTCCGTCTTAAGACAAAAGTTGTCGATAAGTAGCTTATTTCGGGCTTCAAGAGCCGTAGGCTCTTATAGACGGTCGATAGAAGAATAATGTTATATATAGTTATGAATAAACCTGAAACCGTGTGTCGGTATGTAAAGGAGGAATCATTTTGAGAGATTACTTAAGTCGGAATCTAAAGGAAAACGGTCTAAAAAATTGAACAGACCGACTTACGGATGGAACATACTTCTTTTCGTTCTGACTTTTTTTACCTTAACCTTTCAGGACGATATTTTCAAGATTCCATATTTAAACTACGCGACAATTTCTGAGATCTTTCGGATCAGAACTCCTTATTCTTTTTCTCTTTTAGGAATTCTTTTTTGCCATGAGATGGGGCATTACTTCGCTGCCAGATATTATGGGATCAAGACAACTCTTCCCTACTTCTTACCGGTTCCATTTTCTCCTGTAGGAACGATGGGCGCTGTTATTCGTATTAAAGACCCTATCGCCAATAAAATCCAATTATTTGATATCGGGATTTGGGGACCTGCGATGAGTTTGGTACTTTCTATCCCTTGTATTGTGATCGGATTATATAATTCTCAATTAGTTTCCCTAGCAGAAAGAGCGGCGATATTGCAAGCTCACCCTGGACTAATGGATATTCATTTTGGAGACAGCATTCTCACTTACGTTTTGTCTCAGAAAATTTTAGGTCCTTTCGACTCTTCACTATTTACGGTCGAATACAATCCTCTGGCTTTTGCGGGCTGGGTAGGACTTCTGATCACTGCGTTAAATCTTTTACCTTTCGGACAATTGGATGGAGGACATGTTGTATATTCTTTAGCGGGAGAAGGTTACAGAAAGTGGATCTACTACTTGTTTTCCGCATTTCTTTTGCTCTCTCTTTGGAATTATTCGTGGATCCTATGGGGATTACTCATCTATTACTTTATCAGAGTAGAACATCCTTTTATCCCGGATGCTTCTTATCCAATAGGCAAATTTAGAAAGCTATTTGGCTGGAGTATGTTATTATCCTTCCTGTTTATTTTTCCGATCTCTCCGATCACTGTAGTATCCTCTTCCGGAGCAAAGAACAGTTTAGGAGAAGACCTCTGGAATATTCTACTCGAAGTATTTTCAAAATGAGAAAACCGATCATTCAAATTTTCATCCTACTATTTCTGATAATTTCACTTTCTATCCATTCTCAAGAAGAAGGCGACGTAGATATACAGTTGACCGAGAGTCCCTACGGTCTTTCTTACGACGGAACAAATTTCTGGTTCGCAGATAGCAAAAGAAGAGCGATCGTTCGTGTGGATCCAAGCGGCAGGCAAGAAGCTTTCAATTTGGGAATTCCATTCATTGCGGGATTAAATTTCGATCCGAGAGAAGGGAAACTTTTTGTAGCTAGCAAAAGGGTCGTCCTAAAGGTAGAGCCGAATACAGGCGGAGTTACCGAAAGAATACAGGTCCCAATAGACAAGATAGGTGGGATCGCGAATTTCCAAAATTATCTGTATATCTTGGATTCGGACACGGGAAAGGTTTCCGTTTATGATAAGGGGACCCAAAGTTTTTTCGGCGGTTTCTTAACGGATAGATCGGAGCCAAAAGATATTTGTTTTGCAAGAGATAGTCTTTGGATCACAGACTCTTCCGATGGAAACGTATACAGATACGATCCTACTAGCGGAAAGATCACAGGTTCTATTCGTTCTCCTTCTAAAGACATCAGAGGGATCACAATTTTAGGAAGTCGGATCTATGTTGTAGATAGAACTAGCAGAGAAGTCAAGAAGATCTCATTTGTGGAAACGGATCGGTTTCTCGCTTCGGGAGAAGCGACTTATCTGATCAACGTAAAGATCAAATTTTCTTTGGATGAAGCTACGTTAGTAGGTGGAGTTTTGGGACTTCTTCCTCCCCCTACAACGGAACACCAAAGGATACGAAATCTAAAAACCAAAGATCCTAAATTTAAAGGGGATATGGTGATGGGAGTTCGGGCTCTTTCTAAAAAATTAGGAATAGATGATCCAAAAGGTTCCCAGACGCTAGAATATCATTTCGAAGCAAGAACGACTAACGTCAGATATTACGTCTTGGACGATTTTTTAAAGAAGAAGGAAGAGATCCCTACCGATCTAGGTGCTTTCACCAAAAATCGGGTCTCAGTAAAGGAAAAGGCAGGGAATTTTTTCTTGGATAAAATTTTCGACTCAAGATTATTCCGTTCCGATTGGGATGGTCTGAAAAAGTCTCTTCTGGATTCAGGTTTGCCTGTTCGTCCTGTGAAAAGTTTGGTGTTTTCCGGAAATTCGAACCCGTCTTTCAAGGATACTTTGGACATTTACATTCCGAGTTTTGGTTGGGTGCCTTTGGCCAGTGTAAAACCTGAGAAGATTGAATCTTCTCGCGCTTATCAAAAATCGGAAGATATGGTGGATCTGTATCGCAGCGAGGCTTGGGCCGTTTTACCTTCTCCTATTTTATTTAAGGCAAAGGATTCTGAAATTTGGAAACCTCTTCCTGCAGAGATAGAAATTACACTTCTTCCAAAAGGAACGGATCTTTCTTCTAACTGAAAGACTCTTGTCGGACCAAAAAAAATCTTTTGTAAGCTACGATTCCAAGAGTGATCGTTCTTCCTAACATATAGGAAGAGAGTGATAGCCAAAGAATATGATTGTTGTTTTGGATCTTTCCCCAGTAAGCGATCGGAAAGAAAAATACGATCGAACTAACGATCATCGAATTTCTTAGAGTTTTTCCTTCCGAGATCCCTAAGAAGAAACCATCGAATATGAATGCAAAAGATCCAAGAAGAAGGACCGGCGCGATCCAATAACCGTATTCTTTTGCAAGTGCTACAACCGGTTTAGACTTGCTGAACAATTCGAATAAGAATCCGGAAGGAAGAAGGATCAAAGCGCAAAAGAAAAAAGAGATCCCGAATCCGTACAAAAGAGCCATCTTTAAGATCTTTCTCAAACCTTCCGAGTTGTTATTTCCTTTTAGGTTTCCGGCAACTGTTTCCATTGCGATTGCTGCACCATCTATCCAAAAGGCTCCTACCAAGATCAATTGGTGGAGGATTGCATTTGCAGCCAAGGTCTCGGAGCCTAAACCGGAACTGTAATTTCGGAATAAACTGAACGTAGTGATCAAAAGTAAGGTTCGGATCATTATATCCGAATTCAGAGAAAGCAAAGAAGTATATCCTTTGAGAGAAAAGATCCGGATCTCATGATAAACTTGGAAAAAGCGAGCCTTCTCCTTGAATAATAAGCCAAGAAAGAATGCACACATTAAATACTGGCTGATAGAAGTTGCGATCCCTGCACCGTACGCTTTCCAATCCAAAAATAGAATGAACCAAATATTCAGTCCTATATTGACAACGTTTGCGATGACAGTTGCGACCAATACAGTAGCACTCTTGGATCTTCCTAAAAACCAACCTGTAAGAACGAAGTTGCAAAGTGTTGCGGGTGCACTAATGATCCTAGATTTGAAATATTCTCCACCTGCGGATTTTACTTCTTTCTCCCCTTCTAAAATAGAAAATCCGAATTCCTCTAAATAACTATTAGTAAGTAGGATAAGAACACCGATCCCGGCGCCTAGAAGTAAGGATCTTAAAAGTATCTGAAAGGATTCTTTATTGTCTTCGTTTCCTTCTGCCTGGGCTGTTAATCCTGTGGTGCTCATTCTTAAAAAAGAAAATCCCCAGAACAAATAATCGAATAGTACGTTGGAAAGTGCAACTCCTGCCACAAATGTATGGGATTCTAACTGACCGAGAACCGCAACATCGGCGAAGCTCGTCAGCGGAACAGTCAGATTCGCGATTATATTATAGAAAGTAAGGGTGAGAAATTTTTTTTCCAAGAGAAGACTCAAGTACTCGGTCGTTTCTTATCTTCAATACTTTGGAAAACATTGCAGGCAACTAAGTCTCCTGTGACATTTACAGTGGTTCTGCACATATCCAAAATACGATCCACTCCCAAGATAATACCAATCCCTTCTGTAGGAACTCCTACGCCTGCTAAAATAGATGCAAGGATCACGATCCCAAGTCCTGGAGTGCTGGGAGTTCCAATCGAAGCCACTACAGTCGCTATGAGAACAAATGCAAGATTAGTCGTCGTTAATTCTATCCCATAGACTTGGGCTAAGAATACTGTGGCTACCGCTTGGTAAAGTGCAGTCCCATCCATATTGACAGTGGCTCCCAAGGGTAGAATGAACTCTGCGATTTTTCGGGAGACACCCATCTTCTCTATTCCTGTTTTTAGAGAAAAAGGAAGAACCGCGGCAGAGCTAGAGGTGGAGAATGCGAGTAGTTGTACTTCTCCCGCTTGTTTAAAAAACCAGATTGGACTCTTTCTTGCGACAAGAACTAGTATGATCGAATACATGATCAGCACTAAAACTAATCCACCGAGTACCGTGAGAAAATAGACTCCTAGGCTCAATAATACTTTGAGTCCTATCTTTGCAGTGATCTGTGCGATGAGTCCAAAAACTGCGAAAGGTGCGATCTTCATTGCCCATTGTACAAATACCATGCTGGTTTTAAATATAGCTTGGAATACAGGCAGAACGTATGCGGCACTTTGTTGTTCTATAGTAAGAATAGCGATCCCAACTAAGAGAGCAAGTAACACTACTCCTAACATATCTCCATTTGCAAATGTTTGAAATGGGTTTCTAGGGAGAACAGAGAGTATTAATTCGGGAACTTTTTCTATAGAAACATTACCTGAAGTCTCGGATACTTTGTTTGGGACCTGCACTCTTGGGATCCCGGCCGGATCTACGAAACTTCCTGGTTTGATCGTACTTGCTAAGATCATTCCGATAGATACTGCTAATATCGTGGTGAATACAAAGTATAAGAATGCTTTTAATCCGAAACTTTTCAGATTCTCCAAAGTTTCCCCTGCGTGTATCCCTAGAACGATCGAACAAAATACCAAAGGGATCATGATGATTTGCAATAGGACCAGGAAAAAATGGCCGGGAAGACCTAACCAAGAAACGATAGGCTTGGAATATTCTTGGGCTACCAACGAATTTTCAGGACTCAGGTAAAGACCTGCTAAAAGTCCGGATACCAAACCTAACAAAACTCTAAACCAGAGTTTCTCTAAAGGAAGAAAACGAATAGCATTCGGAAAGTTTCGGTTCGAGTCGGCGGACATACTCGACAGAATAGGAGTCGCATTCTTATTTTTCTATTGATTTTTCCCTTTTCAAAATGATAGTGAAGGCTTTAGCCGATTTTTTACCGATTCTGAAGATATAATCCGGAACTGGTAAACTAAAAATAAAATATTCGGTTTGAAGTCAGTTTCGATCATCCGGCGTCCGAGTGCCTGCAGGAGTTTATGGGGTTAAATCCGATTTCTTGGGACCTAGTCCTTTTTAATTATTATTCGTTTGGAAGTTTATTGGTCACTTTGACCACCATATTCCTCGGGATTTTCTTTCTCACCCTAAAGAATAGGACCATAGCTACCACTCATCTTGGGATTGGCTTTATGCTATTAGGTATCTTCGAGACAGGATACTTTTTAGCAGCCTTCTTATACCATCCCATCGCAGCATATCACCGTTGGATGACCGGCGGATTCATTCTATTCGCGCTCACTCATTTCACACAGTTCTTACTTAGATTTCCCGGAAACAGCAACCAACGTATTGCAAGATGGGTCTTGATCGTAGAACATTCAGTTGCGGCGATCACTGTAAGTTTATTCGTATACTTCACCTATATTTCAGAGAAGATCTATCACTTCACTGCTCATCATTGGGACTTTAACGCATTCGATGCCAGCCGGTATTTGGCAGTAGTGATCGGACTATTCTCTATCGTAGGTTTTATAATCGTTCCTTCATGGAGAGTTGTGATCACCAAGGACAAGAGAAGGATCGCTCTTCTCATGTTCAATATTGGATTTTTGATCGCTGCAATCTATCCGAACATCTCGAATATTCTAAGTCGAGACGGAGTGATGGAACGTTCCACATACATGACTTCGAATGTCATTCTGTTTTTAACCGCTTTTTCATTCTTAGTCATCGCATTTATCAATAATAGTGCGGAACGTACGACCTTCATGGTTAAGATCGTTGGGATCACGCTATTCACAATTTGTTTGATCATGCAGGCATTGGTTTATATCTCCAGCCAAGAAAAAGACGCAGAATACGATAGCTTACGTATGGTGAATATCGAAAGGGCTCTGGAGAACGGTGTAAAGTCCGGAGATATAGAGTATGCTTTTCATTGGGATGATTCAAAGGAAAGTTTGAATTCTTCAGAGTATGATCCTAACAAGCAGTTGGACCTCAGACTGATAGAGGCAGACTTACAGAATGTTACGACCTACGAAGAGATCCGCAATCTAAAGGAAGAAGGATTTAGAAAATCTTTAAATTCCGTTCTGGATCGAACTCATACTTATTTCGGCGGTTATAAACGTTTTATCCAAAAATTATTGGAAGAAAAACAAGACCTCTCCGATGCAGAACTCAAAAAACTGATCTTAGAAAATGCAGAACAATGGAATAAACGTGCTTTCGTTTCTACGAACCGCCTCGAAGCGATCGTAGGAGGATCTTTCTGCAAGAAAGGAAGAGATTTCGTAAAAGCATTAGGAGATTCTGAGTTCGGCTTTAAGGAAGAAATTTTCTCCCATTGGTCCGAAGATTGTCTTTGGGATGGAAAAGACTTAGACCAAGCGCAGATCCGTTCCGAAGTTCTAAGATATTTCAGATATTTTAAACCAAGTGAAACCCGTCACTACAGAAGAAGCCAAGATGGAACAGGGCATTACGTTGCCTTCATGAAATTCCAACCTGAAAAACAGCAAATGAGTGAGGTTGGATTCTCTTATAGATTGTATAGAGACTTCATGCATCCAACCGCGGTGAAACAGACAGGGATCTTGTTGGCTGTGATCTTTATAGTTCTAGCATTATTCCCTCTCTTCTTCAAGAACAGCTTAGTGGATCCATTGAATAGCCTTCTTTCCGGGGTGGAGAAGGTAAACAAAGGAGATCTGGACGTAGTGGTTCCTGTTAAGGTTCGAGACGAGATCGGATTCTTGGCGGACTCATTCAACGCGATGGTTTCTTCTATTAAGCAAGCCAGAAGAGAACTTCAAGACTACGCTGAAAACCTGGAAGAAAAAGTTCGTGAAAGAACTAGAGAAGTTCAGGAGAAGATGGAAGAAGTCCAACGACTCAAAGTACAACAGGACGGAGACTATTTCTTAACCTCTTTATTGGCAAAACCTCTCTTCTATAACGCGAACAAATCAAAATTGGTTACTACTAATTTTATCATTCGCCAAAAGAAACAGTTCGAGTTCAGAGGAAAACATTCCGATCTGGGCGGAGATATCTGTGTAACCGGAAATCTTAGACTAGGACGCCCGGATTCATTCAGACGTTATACTCTTTCCATGAACGGGGACGCCATGGGGAAATCCATGCAGGGAGCCGGTGGTGCGTTGGTGATGGGAGTTGTGATGAACTCCATTCTTGCTCGCTCCGCCGCAAACAACAGGATTTTGGATGTAACACCAGAGCAATGGTTAACTGAAATTTATAACGAGATCCATTCCGTATTCAAATCATTCAACGGATCGATGGTGATCTCTGCTTCTCTTTATCTCGTAGAAGATGAAACCGGGAAATGTTGGTACTTCAATGCGGAGCACCCTTACTCGGTATTGTATAGAGATGGAAAGGCTAGTTTTATCGAGGATGGACTTACTCTTAGAAAATTAGGTCTGGATTCGGAATTCGAATTTAAAGTACGAAGTTTCCAACTTAAAAAAGGTGATATTATCATCCTTGGCTCCGACGGTAGGGACGACGTGGACCTAACTCCAGAAGAGACGATCCGTACGATTAACGAAGATGAGATGTTGTTCCTTCGTCATGTGGAGACTGCAAGAGCAAATCTGGAAGATATAGAAACTGAGATCCGTAAAACAGGAGAACTCACAGACGATCTTTCTCTTCTCAAGATTGAGTTCCAGGGAGAACCTAAGAATGACGAGATCGAAGAAATTTTCGAATCTTCTGATCATATCGACAAAGCATTAAATACCGATGCGGTTTACGAAGATGCCAAGAAGATGTACAAAACCGGACGCTTGGACGAAGCATTAGACCTTCTAAAAACAGGATATATGCACGATAGTGCCAACCAAAGATTGAACAAACTTTTGGGACTTCTTAGCTTTAAAGGTAAAGATTATAGTACAGCGGTAGAAGTTTTGAATAACTATCTTGGAACGGATCCGGATCTTCACGAGTATTGGTTCTATCTTTCCATCGCTAACAAAAAGATGGGTAAGTATGACCAGGCTTTGACTGCGAGCTTGAAACTTTTGGAAATCGATCCTAACAATATTTCCAATACGATCAACCTATCCGATATTTATCGACTCATGGAAATGTACGATAAAGCGGAAGAATACGCTCGAAAAGTTTTACAAAAAGAACCGGGGAACGAAAACGCTCATAAACTGATCCGTTTGATAGAGAGAGACCGTTGATAAACGGTTTTCTCTCTAATCCTACCTTATGGCTGCGGATCGGAATGATTTCCGCATTCTTCATTTCTGTTCTTCCACTTCTTTCCCAAGGTAAGAAATACTCTAAAACAAACGAATCAAACTTCTCCTTTAAATTAAAAGGAGGAGATATTAGATTAACGATTCGGAACGAGACCGAACTGAAAGAATGGGACAAATACGCTTTCGAGAAAACAAAAAAGATCTTAGATGCGTACGAGTCTTATCTCGGGATCCCGTTTCATCAGGCTGCTTCTCCTATATTCAAAACTCTTCCTTCTTCTGAAAAAGATAAGATACGATTGGTCTTAAAAGACACAGTGTTTCTGAACGGAACTAGAGTCGGAGGATACAATAATGTATCCGGTGAATTGGGAAAAGAACATGGGATATTTATGGAATTGGGTTTGGTCCCTCCCGGGTATCCCGCCTTGCTCCTACATGAATTGGGACATTATTATTTTACTGAACCTTCGTGGTTAAGCGAAGGGATCGTTTCTTATCTGCCCTACCTTTTGTCAAAAAGAGGTTATCTGAAACTGGATGCGGATGAGTTTCAATCCGTAATAGAAGAATGGAGTCTGACTGAAGCGATCCCTAAAAACGATCCTCCTCTTTCAAAGGATTTTCATCTTTCCAATCCTGCTTTGGGGCCTTGGTTCTATTCCAAGTCGGTGCGCACTCAGTTTATCCTCCACAAAGAACTGGGTTACGAAGGTTACAAATCCTTCCTCAGGCAGGTGGCTTCTTCTGAAATGCTGAGCACGGAACTTGTTTTTAAGATTTTGAATAAGGTTCAGAGAAGAGATTGGAATAAGATCCTACAAGGTTGGGTTGAGCCAGGACCTTACAGCGCTTATCCGCCTAGTTCTTTTATGAAAATCCAAGACATAGAAAAACTTTAGACTTGATTTTTATATTGCAGTCGTTATACAAAATAGTGAATTCTAAACGAATTTCTTTTTTGATTTGATCTGATCGGTTCCGGCTTTTATATAATCCATTTATAAGAGCCTAACTCGACCCAATTCTCTTTTGCTTGCATGGAAATTTTTTCAATCTTACAAAACGACGTTCTACTGAACTATTATTCTTTCGGAAGTTTGTTATCGATCTTAGCCTTCCTATGCACTTCCTTATTTTTCCTCTTTTTGAAAGAAAAATCCTCAAGCACAATGCATCTTGCTTTGGGAGCTCTGTTTTTCTCCTTCTTCTGTGCCGGATATTTTTTCGCTGCATTCTTGTATAACCCGATCGCTGCTTATCATAGATGGTTGACTGTCGGATTTATTTTGCCTGCGCTCATTCACCTGGGCCAGTTTTTGGCACGTTATCCGGGGCATGCAAATCCCAAGGTTAACAAAAACCTCACGATCGGGATGTATGTCGTAGCTGCCATCGGGATTTCTTACTTTTATTATGTAACTCTTAGCTCTCCTAGAAAATACCACTTCACCGCTCACCATTGGGATTTTAATGCGGAGAAGGCTTCTTCTATTATCGCGGTTTTGATCGGTCTATTCGTTTTGATCTCTTTTTTGATCATTCCAATTTATAGAATGACCAAAACAAAAGGAAGGATCCGATTTGCGATCGGCGGTTTTATGGGAGCGCTCCTTGCGGGTGGGGTGGTTCCTGCGCTAACGAATATTCTCAGCCGAGACGGATGGATTGAACGTTCCACGTATCTAACTTCTATCGTTCTTTTGATGACCTTGGGGATTTTTTTGATCCTTGTAATCTTCCTGAACTTTAGCGAAGAAAAAACCACCTTCATGGTAAAGATCGTAGGTATCACTTTTGTGACCTTGATGTTGATCATGCAGGCATTGGTATTTATTTCCAACCAAGATAAGGAATCCGAATACGATACCAAAAGTATCGTAAATATGGCAAGAGCTTTAGAAGGTGGAAAACAGATCCCTGAGATGCAATATATCGTTCAGTGGGAAGGTGGATCCAAGAATGTGGATTATTCTCGCTACGATAATCAATACGATTTGAGACTTCCTCAATTAGAGATCGACTTTAAGAATACGATCATCTTCGAGCATATGAAACTTTTGGCGGAAGAAGGTTTTAGAAATTCTGCTAAAAAAACACTGAAAGACACTCATGAGTATTTCAGTGGATACAGAGCCGCTATCCTGAAGTTTTTGGATGATCATCCGAATCTGGAAGGAAAAGAATTAAAAACAAAATTATTCGATCATCTGAATACTTTAAACACAGCAGTTTTTGTAACTTCTAACAAACTGGACTATATCTTTCCTAAAGATTTTTGCGTGGATGGAAGGAATTATCTGAAAGGTGTAGGGAACAAGGGAGTCATTCCGTTTAAAGAACATCTTCTTCAAAAATGGAAAGAGAAGGACGGAGCTTGTACCTTTGACGAAAAGGATCTGCTCATCGGACATTTAAAGGCAGAAGTACTTTTATATTTCCGTCCATTCCAACCCGCATTGTATCGCCATTACAGAAAAAGTTTGGATGAACATCAACATTTCGTAACTTATATCCATTATGATGTTAAGAAGGATGTAGTCAGCGAAGTAGGTTATTCTTACCGCAAATATAGAGAATTTATGCACCCGACTGCTGCTAAGCAAACCCTGATCTTGGGCTTGGTTTTGGTGGTGGTATTTTTCATCTTCCCTCTATTCTTCCGACAAAGTTTGATCACTCCATTAAACAGGCTTTTGTCAGGGGTGGAAAAAGTAAACTTAGGTGCCTTGGACGTTGAGGTAAAAGTGGACTTAAAAGATGAGATCGGGTTTTTGTCCGACTCATTCAATAACATGGTGACTTCTATCCGAAAAGCGAGGGGAGAGCTCCAAGATTACGCAGAACATTTGGCAACCAAGGTTAGAGAAAGAACGAGAGAACTTTCCGAAAAGATGGAGGAACTCCAACGCCTGAAAGTTCAGCAGGACGGGGATTATTTCTTAACTTCTCTATTAGCAAAACCGCTTTTTTATAACGCGAACAAATCTCCAAAAGTAAGCACAGATTTTATTCTTCGCCAAAAGAAAAAATTCGAGTTCAAAGGCAAACATGCGGACTTAGGTGGAGACCTTTGTGTAACTGGAAATCTTCGTCTTGGAAAGGAGAACGATTATAAACGTTATACTTTCGCAATGAACGGGGATGCGATGGGTAAGTCTATGCAAGGAGCAGGAGGTTCTCTTGTGATGGGAGTTGTGGTTAACTCCATTCTCGCAAGATCCGCTGCGAACGATAGAGTGATGGATACCACTCCTTCCGAATTTTTAACTGACATTTATAAAGAGATGCAATCCGTTTTCAAATCTTTCAATGGATCCATGGTGATCTCTGGAACATTCATCATCATAGAAGACGAGACAGGTAAATTCTGGTATTTCAATGCGGAGCACCCATTCTCCGTAATGTATAGAGATGGAAGAGCCGGATTTTTAGAAACAGGACTTACACTTAGGAAGATAGGATTGGATTCTGAATATGAGTTCAAGGTCCATTCCGGAAGATTAGAACCTGGTGATGTATTGATCATAGGCTCGGACGGTAAGGACGATTTAGATCTTACTCCAGAAAAAGAAGTCCGCACCATCAACGAAGATGAGATGCTCTTCTTACAAATGGTGGAAAAAGGTGAAGGCAATCTAGAACGAATAGAGGAAGAGATCCTAAAAGTGGGAGAATTAACCGACGACCTTTCTCTTCTCAGACTGGAATATTCTCCTGTTGCTTCTCCTGAAAGAAACGGAAAAGATGATGAGATCTCAGATCCTTTTGATTGGAAGTTCATCTATAAAAAAGCAAAAGAAGATTATATGGGCGGCCGTTTGAGCGAGGCTCTTGGCGCGTTAGAAGGTCTGTATAAATCGGATCCTCAGAATACAAAGGTGACCAAGCTACTTGGACTTCTGAGTTTTAAAGGTAAAAATTACGGTAAGGCAGTCGAAGTCCTGAACAAGTATCTGGGATCGGATCCTGACTTGGTAGAATATTGGTATTATCTTTCTTTGGCAAACCGAAGGATCGGAAGAATGGACGAAGCCATCTTGGCTGCAAAGAGAATGGAGGAACTCCAACCGGACAATTCCATGAACCTGATCAATCTTTCCGACTTATACCGTCAGACTGAACAATTCGATTTAGCCTTGGAATACGCTCATCTGGCTCTGGAGAAGGACCCGGAAGACGAGAACGCTCAGAAATTAGTAAGATTGATAGAACGAGATAGAAAAGCTTCTTTATAGAAGTTTAATATTTTCCGTTCTCGAAATCCTTATAAAGCATAGAGGTTTGGATCCCTTTATTGCCTTGGTATTTACCTGATTTGTATTCTGTGATCTCTCCCTCTACAGTATGGTAGAAGATCTGGCAAATTTCCACATTCGGATAAATGACTAATGGTTGGATGACGGAAATTTCGAGAGTCCAGAATCCTTTGAATCCAACATCTCCGAACCCTGCAGTCACATGCACATACATTCCCAACCTACCTATAGAAGAACGTCCTTCTAGCATCGGGACCAGGTTATGAGTTTCAGTGTATTCTAAAGTCCTGCCCAGATAAAGAACCCCTGGCTGTAAGAGTAGTCCAGTCTCAGGGATAATCAGGTTTTCGGAAGGATTGGATTTTTTCATATCCAATGGGCTTTCTGTATAACGAACCAATTCGTTATGAAGCCTAAGATTATAAGAGTTCGGATTTAATCTATTGTCGGAGTAAGGATCTATGATGATATCCTTCTCTAATCTTTTTTTAATTTCCTTACCCGTTAGAATCATTTCGTATTCCAGCTTCCTTGTTTTGCCTATTTTCGGGCCGGCCTTGTGTCTCGCCTCCCTTTTTCGGAGTTCTATCTTCCTTTAAATTCCGGTTTTCTTTTTTCTCGGAAAGCCTTTAGGGCTTCTATCCTATCTTCCGTTTTTAAGGTTTTATTATAATGTTTCCTTTCTATCTTTAAGGCAGTGGAGATATCTTTTCCTTCTCCTTCTCTGATCGCTTCTTTAGCGAGTCTCAAAGAGATCGGGGCTTTTTCGGAAAGTAAGGAAGCCAATTTTTTTCCGGCCATAAATGCGGAGTCATGCCAGACCGAATTCGCAAGTTGGATATCTAAAGCGGTTTGCGCATCTATCACGGAAGCCGTTAAAATAAGTTCTAATGCTTTTGTTTTTCCTACTCTTCTTGGAAGTCTTTGTGTCCCACCTGCTCCTGGAATAATACCAAGTCCTGTTTCGGTAAGACCTACTTTTGCTTCAGTGCTCATCAGAATAAAATCACAACAAAGAGCCATTTCTAATCCGCCGCCGTATGCATCTCCGTCCAATGCAGCTATGGTTGGGAAGGGAAGATTTTCTAAAGCCAGAAAACATTTTCCTACTTGGTCCAGAAATTTATGCACTTCCTTCTCAGACATATCTGCTCTTTCTTGTAAGTCGGCTCCAGCACAGAATACGGAACCTTCTCCCCTAAGTACCAAAGCGCGGATTTTTGGATCCTTGCTCGCCCTTTCTATATGGGACATAAGCTGATAAAGTAGCTCTCTTGAAATTGCATTTCGTTTTTCGGGTCGATTTAAACTGATTATGCACGTATAATCTTCGATTGAATAAAGAACAGTCTCGCTCATGTTTGCCTTCTAAAAAATCTTTCCCGGATAGGCTGAATCTTTCCGATAATTGGGTAGATTCTGCGGTTTTTTAAAAACGGCAAGCAAAAGCGTTACGTGTGAACGGTTCTAGGTTAAAGAAAAAATGCGATTTCAGACTCAGATCTTAGCTTTTATTTTATCTCTATCTATTTTTGGACTTGGTTGTTCTTCGGGTAAAGACTCGGACCTTGCGACCCAATTAGGTTTGGGAAATCCGGTGATCACGGAGATCGATCCTCCTAGCGGATCTCCCCCGATCGGATCCAATGCTGGAACAACGGTCACGATCAAAGGACGTTTATTTTCAGCTGATACAAGTTTAACTACGGTTAAATTTAATGGAGTGTCTGCAAGTGTTCTGAGCGCAACCAGCACTGAGATCGTTACAGTAGTACCGGCCGGAGCTTCTACAGGAACATTATTTGTGACCAAGGACGGGCCTGTTATTTGTGATGAAAATAACGGGGATACAGCCACCAACTGCTATGGTAGGAAATTCTACATAGATTGTTATAAATCCTTCGACAGTCTATATGGCGAAGAATTAGGAGTATCTTATCCTGATTCCAAGACTTTTTCAATTGCAGGCCAGACAGGAACTAAAGCGCTTAGAATTGACCTGAACCCTGAAGGACCTACAAACGTTAAGATTGCCTGCGATACGTATCTGATCTATTCTAAGTTTTCCAAAACCTGCGGTCGGACAGATGTTGGAACTTTTTCGGATACTAACACGTGGGTGTTTGAGCCTACTTTGACATTCTCCAGTTATTACACTGTCCAGATGTTCGTTACTGCCGGAAAGGGAGATTGTACAGTATCTTTTCCTTGATCTTTAGGGCAAAAAATACTTGGTTTATTATCCGATTTGGATTAGGATCGGAAGGGAGGGAATACTGAATGGCAACGATAACCTCTATTTATCTCGGACTCGCTGAAAAGGCCTCTTCCGATCCACGTAAAATGCCTAAGGTGGAAGGAATTCCGAATAAGCCTTACGAAAACAAGCAAGCTGAGGTCTTCGATCAAAAAGCAATGAATCCTAGTTATGCGGGCGATATTTATAAAACTAAGGGAGCATTTGTAGACAAGATCTCCTAACTTTTTTTGGCCCGATTGTCTAAACACAATAAAAAAGCCCTCAAAGTTGAGGGCTTTTCTTTATTAAGGCTACTGCTTAAGTCTTAATCTTCTTTGTAATTGATCTCTAAAATATTGCCGGACGGATCCAAGAAATGAAGGAACTCTCCTCCGTCTCTTGCTTCTGGTCCTCTTACGATCTGAACGGACTTAGACTCGAGTTCTACGATCGCTTCGGTAAAATCATCTACATCCAATACGAAACTAAGGACAGGGGATTTAACTTCGGTTAAAGAACTTTTAACTCCGTTGGTATTGAGGAGTTTAATGTTCACAGAATCCAAACCGATGATTGCGAATTCGTTTCCTTTTTCCTCGATCGTCTCGAAATCAAATAGCTCGGAATAGAATTTTACAGAGGCTTCTATATCCCCGGTAGGTATTACAATATAATCGATTCCTTCTACGATGATCATTGAGGTAGATCCTGTTTTCCTTTTTCGTCATTATGAGATGAAAACCGGGCTTGTCTATCGGAAAACCGTAAGATACTCGATTTTCAAGCCAATGGGCCTTATGAGCCTAAATTTCGGGGGGCCAGAAACCCTTCCAGCTCTGAGTTGTTTTTTCCTCCCTTCCAAAGGAACCCATCTAAGATATAATGAGTAAATTGGGGAAGAAAGAAGATTGGCACTAAGATTCCCTCAAGGCCCACTCCTAGTTCCGCTTTTATTACGGAAGAGTTTCCGAAAAGATACGGATGCTCCCTCCATACAAAACTATCCCAAAGCCATTCTTCCGAAAAAGCAAATGCCAATAATAGCAATGAGAAGCTTAGAATCGCCAAAGCGCCGTTACGAAAGCTATTATAAAAGAAGGAGGGAAGCTGTTCCTTTCGGAAATTAGAATATGCGAATGCTAAGGCCATATAAGGAATTCCGTGGTTGATCACGTTAGTGAGAGTAAACGCGAGATCATCGTTTAATAATACGATCCCCACATACCAAACGGAGGCCGTATTAAATAAAAGTAGAAGTTTTCCGACACTAACCTTTCGTCCTTTAAGAAGAAGGTAGCCTTGGCTCAAAGAGTATACTATCAACGAAACCCAAAATAGTATATGAACGAAATCTGAAATAGAGCGATTTGGATATTGATAAAAATCACCTTCCATAAACCATTCGAAATGCCTTCCACCCGGGACCAAATGCCAATATAGAACTGGCAAACCGGTCACCATATACAGACAGATCTTATCCAATAAGAGAGGAAGTTTGCTTTCAGTCTTGGGCTCCGTTCTTGCATACAAACTTAAAAAGCCGTATTGTTGCCTGATAAAATGAAATACTGCAAGGTAAGCCATTGCTCCCCAGAAAAATAATTTTCCGAAAGAATAAAGGAGCAGCGCCGTTATAAAACATAGAAATGGAACTAAGCTCAGAAGAACTTTTTTTCGATTCCAAACTTCCTTATCCAAATACGCTCTGAATAATGTAGAATAAACGTGAGAGACATCCACACCAGGAATAAGAAGTAACCAAAGCCAAGGAGGAAGTGCATTTCCGCTTGTCCTAGAAGAACCAAGAGGATAATTTTCCGGAAATCCGAAGTAATTCGCAAGCAGCACAATGATTACAGAAATCAATCCAGGTAAGATAAACCAGGTAAGATCGAATCTTTTAGAGATGATCCAAGAATTGAGGACTTTCTTCTCTTCCATCAACTTCTCTTAAGGGAGGTTTGAACTTTCTTTGAAGCTTCGAATCCTCTATACAATGCCTCTTCAAAGATAGAAATCCCGCTTAGGTCACAATGAGCGAAATGAATTCCTGATTCTGATCTCGCTAATTTCTCTCTTTCTCCTCCCCAAAGAAATCCGGGAACAGGGCGTATCATCGCATGTGCATGGGCCATGATATCGATTCGAGAAACTAAACTTTCGATATTTGGATGAGGTCTTTTCAGATCGGAAAGTATCTCTTCTTTCCATAGGTCCCAAGTTTTAGGAAGAATGGACCTTCTCGCTGCGAGAGTATCTTTCTCTCCGAATGCAAGATAATAAGTAAGAACGGACCCCGGCCGGAGAGCTCTTAGATCTTGGTGAGTGGACACCACATAACCAAGAGATTTACTCTTATAAATTACATTTTCCCAAGCAGGAGGATGCCCTTTTCCTTGGGGAAGTTCGTCCACGAATAGATTGGCAACTAACCAAGGAGAATATTCCAATTTTTGCAGAAATGAGTCCTTCTCTCCCAAGATATATTTTCGGGTAAAAGAAGGCAAAGCATAGACCACTTGCTCCGCTTTGATGAGCAGATCTTTTTTTACTTTTACATCATAGGCATTGATTTCCCAGGATCCAGAATTCTTACGAATTCTTTCTACAAGAGTAGAAGTCCTGATCTTATCTTTAGAAGGTTTTTGTAGGAGTTCCAACAGGAATCCGTTTCCTTCCGGCCAAGTTAGAACTGGAGGAGAATCTTCATCTTCTCTTAATCTAGAACAAAAATAGTGAAGCCCTGCCCAAGCAGAGATATTGTCGAAGTTCCCACCGTAGTCATCTCGAGTGCAATAATCCGCATACCATAGAATTTCAGGCGATTGAATACCTGATGATTTTAGATAATCTGAAAAAGTGATCCGATCTAATTTTAAAATTTCTGGATCTCTGGAAGAACGATCTATCGGAATGCAGAATGCCTTCTGCCCGTCTCTTCCTCTCTTGTCCTGCCAAGAGTTTATAATTTTACGAAATAATAATTCTTGAGAATCAGGTTCTCCTGTTCGTCTAGGAACTAAACCTGCTTGCCATCTTCCTTGGTAAAAAAGTCTTTCTTCCGGATCGAAACATAAATACTTTTCCGGATAGATTGGATTTCCATCCGAGTCTTTGCCTTGGACTAGTCCGTTCTCTTCTAAAAATTTACGAACTAAGACAGACTCAGGTCCCGGTTGAGGAAGATAATGTGCACCCCAAGGATATTTTAAGGAGTTGGTTTCTGAGTATCTGGAATTGCCCCCCACTTCATTCTCCAGATCCAAGATCAAATAATCTGAGATCCCGAATTGGGATAGATAGTATCCGGAAGAAAGCCCTGAGATGCCTCCTCCAACGATCAGCACCTTTGTTTGGATCGTACTTGCTGGAAAAAAGTCTGTCCTGACTTGTCTGAGTCTATGACCCGTTTCTCTGTCCGGGCCTAAAATACTACCTAGGACCTTTCTCTTTCTGAATCGGAAATAAGAACCAATCCCTAAAAGGGCCGCGCAGAATGCTAAAGCGGAAAGGAATACTTTTCTGGAAAAACGATCTTCGGACATAAATGAACGGATTGCAGATTAGTTTTTAGGGAAGAAGAAGCAAGGAAAAAGAAATTTCCTAGGCATTTTCCAAAACTCTCCTTGGCTTTCCCATCGGTTCGAGAATTTTAGAGTTATGGCAGTTCTTTTGGATTTGGATAATACGGTCTTCGATTCTCTAGGGACCTATGAGTTTACGATCCGTGAAATGGAAAAAAAGGCAAAGGTACTGGGCTTCTCCTCTTCCAAAGAATTTAAAAAGGCTTACGATACGGTTCGGGCAGAAGTTAAAAAAGAACTTCCGAACAATCCGGTCAATCGACTACGCATTCTTTATTTTAAGAAGATGTCCGAACTTCTTTTCGGAAAATTAGATCCTTCTTTCGTTTTAAAATTGGATTCTGTCTACTTTGGATTTTTTCTACAAGGGATCAAGGATTGGAAAAAGAAGAATGTTTTGGAGTTCAAAAAGATTTTGTCTTTGTTAAGAGCCTTGCAAGAAGTTCAGGATCTGGTCATTATCACAAACGAATCTCTCAGAACTCAGCTATTAAAATTATCCGTTCTATTTCCAAAGGACATTCAGTATAAATTAGTAACGTCGGAAGAATGTGGAGCAGAAAAACCTTCTGCCTTGATCTTTAACAAGGCTCTAGCAGGTGCGGATCCTAAAAAGTCGTATATCATCGGAGATTCTTTAAAAGACGATATCGGTGGAGGACTTGCTTTTGGATTAGAAGCATTTTATCTAAAAAGCCCGATCTCTTCTGCTAAAACAAAATCGATTCTGGAAAAGAAAATATTAGAAGGAAAAGAATATTGGGAATCTCCTGATCTATCTTCTGCCTTAAATTATATCTTAAGCTTAGAGAAAGGGATTGTTTTATAACTTACGAGTTCTAGCCGTTCCAGCCGTTTTTCAACAAAGAAAATAGAGAATCTATGCTCGCCTTTGGATTCGCGAATTTCAAGGAGCGATGGAGAGAATCCAGACAGAAATGAGCTATCGCCTCTGCTTCGATCTTACTGATCTTTTTTTTCGCTTCTTTTTGGATAGTAAGAGCCAAGGCTTGCTCATGCCTCATCCACATGGACTTTGCATAGTTGCTTAATTCCGGAGTCGAGTCGATGAGGTTATTAAACGTTTTAAAATTCTTGAATTCTTCCGGTTCAAGAGTGGCGTGTTGAATAGCGAATTCTCGAAGTGCCTCAAGAATCGACATCCCAGGTTTTCTTGAAACCACAGCATCAATCAGCTCTTTCTCTTGCTCTTTATCTTCATCGAACACTAGAGCTTCTTTGGATGAGAAGTAATTGAACAGAGTCGGCACCGAAACTTGGGCCTTTTCAGCGATCTCCGCCATTGTGACGTTGTGATAACCCTTTTCGATGAAAAGTCGAGTCGCAAGGTTCGAGATTGATTTGCGCATTCTATCTTTTTTGAGTTCTCGGAGACCCATTTCTGGCATTGTTTTTCGATCTATCTACTTAGTAAATCGGATTAAACATTTTAGTAGAATAAATATTTAAATAGATAAAATATTTAATTGACTTAAATATTTTGTTTTCGACGCTTATCCTTATGAAAGGGAATTTAGAAAACAAACGGGTGGCTATTGTCGGTGGTGGTCCAGGGGGTTTAACCCTTGCTAGGCTCTTACAGCTTAAGGGTGTAGATGTAAAAGTTTATGAAAGGGACTTTAATAAAGATGTTCGTGTACAAGGTGCTACCCTTGACCTACATTTTGAATCAGGTTTAAAGGTACTTGAGAAAGCAGGTTTGATGGACGCTTTTAAAGCCAATTATCGGCCGGGAGCAGATAAAGGACGTATTGTAGATACCCGGGGAAAAATAATCCACGATGATCATGAGAAAGAATCCTATGAAGATTTCGGTGATGAAAGATTCAGACCTGAAATTGACAGGGGACCTTTAAGGAATATTTTGTTACATTCCCTTCAACCTGATACTGTTATTTGGGACAGTCAGTTTAAATCTATGTTGCAGGTTGGCGACACATGGAGACTGGAATTTAAAAACGGCACAACGGCTACTGCAGATATTGTAATCGGAGCAGATGGTGCAAATTCTAAAATCAGACCATTTATTACTCCTATCAAACCTTTCTATTCAGGCATATTGATTGTACAAGGTAATGTGCCAAATTCTGAAACGGGAGCATCCAAGATTCACCAATTACTAAAAGGCGGCAAAATTTACGCTTATGATGGGGAGAAATTTTTGCATGTCTCGTCGAAAGGTGATGGCAGTTTAGATTTTTACGTAAGTTGTAAAAAGGATGAAAACTGGGCGCATAAGAGCGGGATAGATTTTTCAGATAAAGCACAAGTCACTACATGGTTCAAGAAAGAGTTCTCTGAATGGGATAGAATCTGGTTTGAGTTACCCGAAAATGTGAGCTTTCCTCTTTTACTACGGCCTCAATATTGTATGCCTTTAGATCAGAATTGGAGTACATTACCTAACCTTACTATATTAGGCGATGCTGCACATCCTATGCCCCCTTCCGGTGAAGGTGTGAATTTAGCCATGCTGGATTCATTGGAGTTAAGCGAATGCCTTACAAATGAGAATTTTAAAGATATACAAACTGCAATTGCTGCCTATGAAAAACAAATGCTGGTTAGAGCCGCTAAAGAAGCAAAAGAATCCTTAGAAATGACGGAATGGATGCATTCCGAAGGTGCTATAGCTAAGCTAGTGCAAATGTTTCATTAAATTCTGATCTAATGGAATATGTTTGCGGAGGATTTGCTTTCGTGTTGCTAGTAGTTACTTCTTTCTAAGCAGAGCAAACAGGGTCAGATTCAGATTTACTTGTTTGAAAGTTAGATACCAAAGCATTAAGGTTCCGTAATAGAAAGCCTTCTTTAAAAAGATCCCTAATTTAGCCTTAGGTCCGGAAACCCCGGACACGGAAGCGATCGGTTTTAAGATCGAAAATTCCACAGAGGAGAATCCACATTGTTCTGCCAGAAGTCCCAGGGTCCTTTCGGTATAATCGTTGATATGATCTTTTGCTTCTAAGTAATGCCCGCCTTCTTGCATACCTTTGATCGCAACTTTCAATTTTGCTTTGAATAACTGGACCGGGAAATTAGGAGTTTGCACGAATAAGAATCCGCCAGGTTTTAAGAGTCCGAACAGATATTGGATAAGGCTATGAGGTTTAGGGATATGCTCTATTACATCCCAAAGAGTGATGATATCAAAACTTTCTTTTGGAAGTCCGCTGTCCTGAACGATGCCTGGAAATACTTGTTTGAGCCCGTTCTTTTCTCTCGCGAATTTGACCGCTTTTTCGGAGATCTCGTAACCTACAGCTTCCCAACCAGGTCTTGCGGTTCCGATCGTTTTTACGAAGAAGCCGAGTCCGCAGCCAACATCCAAAATTTTTCCCTTAGGAGCCGAAAGAAATTTACCTATGAAGTCTTTATAGATCTCTCTATGAGCCACATCCCACCAGTCTAAGTCATAACCGGTTTCGTCGTCCCAGTATCCTTCGTAATGTTCTTCTTGTTCGTAAGTGGAGAATGCGTGGCTGCAATTTAAACAACGTACGATCGGGATTCCGTTTTCGACGAATAAGGTTTTGTTTTTCTGGCTTCCGCAAAGATAACAGGTCTGGTTCAAAAGGGAGTTTCCGTTGGAGAGATAGTTTATCCTTCGGTTTCATTCTCTAAATTCCAGTAAAAAACAAAGCTAGTTCGGGGCTTTTTGGATTTTCCGGAGAAGGTCCCATTGGAAGCATGGAAACAACCTCTCAGATTTGATTAGGAGATTCGTTTGGCTAAAGTACATTTTACCAAGATGGAAGGGATCGGAAACGACTACGTATATGTGGATGCAACCAAAGACGATTTACGTCTGAGCCCGGAGCAGATCCAAAAACTTTCCGACCGTAATTTCGGGATCGGAGGCGATGGTGTGATCTTCATTCGTGCATCCAATAAAGGTGATTTCCAAATGGATATGTACAATGCGGACGGTTCTTCTTCAGAGATGTGCGGGAATGGGATCCGCTGCGTAGGGAAATACGTGTATGATCACGGTCTTACGAATAAAAAACAACCTAAGATAGAAACAGGTGCAGGAGTTTTAGAACTCGAACTGAAAGTAAACGGTGGCGGAAAAGTGGAACAGGTTTCCGTAGATATGGGAAAACCGATCTTAGTTCCTTCTTTAATCCCTGTTAAATGGGAGAATGAAAATCCAATCTTAGAACAGCCTCTTTCTTTCTTGAGTGGGCTGCCTGGTTATACTTCTTATAACTTGAAATTCAGCGCTGTGAGTATGGGAAACCCTCATTGTATTATTTATGTAGAAGATCCGGATAAATTTCCTGTCAGAGAGATCGGCCCATTGATCGAAAATCATACGGACCTATTTCCTCGCAGAGTAAATGTGGAATTCGTATCCTTAAGAGGAAAAGATCATCTCTACCAAAGGACTTGGGAAAGAGGTGCCGGAGAAACATTAGCTTGTGGGACAGGAGCGTGCGCTGTGATGACAGCTTCTCATTTGAACGGTAAAACAGGTAAAGATGTTCGTATCGATCTAAGAGGCGGAACCTTAAGAGTGCAATTACTGGAATCAGGTCATGTGTTAATGACAGGTCCAGCTACAGAAGTATTCAGTGGAGTCGTGGAAGTTTAAGCTTCCGCGTACTGGCCTTCTTGTAACGAGATCATTCTACTTCTAACCACATCGGAGAGTTGTTTCATATTCTCCTCTAAAGAGCCGGAAAGAAATTCTCTATGATCTACTTTTTCTCCGTAGATCACTTTTACTTTTTTATAGATCGCACGTTTTTTGATATCGCAGACTTCTTTTGGCATTCCCATAAAGCTACGAACGATAGGCGGTATCGGAATATCTGAATATGATTCCTCAATAGGAATGATTACAGAAGGAAGAATATCCACTTTGTTGCGGATAGAGAATGCTGCGAATCCGGAATGAAAGTCCACCATTCCGGATTTAAAATCGTTTTTGACCATATAGTCATGGCCTTCCGGAAAAATTCCTAAGGTCTCTCCCTTTTTGAAAACCTGTTGGATCATTTTAATAGAACCGAGGGAAATATTTCCGTCGATGGACATTGGGATCCCACCGGCGATCTTTGCTAGGTCTCTGAAGATAGGAATTCTGAAAGTGTATTCTGCAGCGATCCAAGAAATGAATCTAGGAAAAGTGTAAGAAAGAATAAAAGGATCCATATCGGATCTATGATTGCAGGTAAGAATTACTTTACCGTTGGTTACTATATTTTCGGTTCCGTACGCGCTGATATTCACGGCCAAACCTATAAAGGGAGCCACGAAATTTTTGATCCGAAGATATGTTTTTGCTTCTTTCTCCACGGTCAACCTTCCTAGCGACTATTCTCCTAAGAAAACGCTCCACCATTTTTTATCCTGCCCAGCAGGCTTGTCGGAGTTCGGATCTCCATCGGAGGATTTTACCTCTTGTCGGAGTCTTCCGAAATCTTTTTGTTTACGTTTCGGTTGGACATTGGAGAGATTTTTTTTGATCTCCTCGTATTCCTTCGAAGCGTTGGCATTTGAGCGAATATAATTACGTATATCGTCCCATTGAGGATCGTCTTCATTGCCGTAAGCGGCATAGTTGAACAGATCGATTTGATCGAATTCAGGCATACTTTTCCTTTCCGTTAAGGGGAAGTTCGAATAGGATCTGATCAGAATCGCCTAAAAGCGAAATCCTTTCAAACCATTCGCATGTTTGCCTGGGAAAATACTATGGCAACAGTTTTCGTAAATTTCAAACCGGATTTTCCGATTTCGTTTTTAAAAAATCTAGCGAATGTCACTGAATTTAGGACTTCGATTTTCCGAAGGAATAAGTTATGGAGAGAGAAAATCTCCCCCCTTTAAACAGACATAATCATAAAGAATCGGAAGATATAAAAGAAACCGGTACGGCGAAAAATCTAGGCAGGATCATTCCGTTTCCTTCCCCACCAGGAAGAAATCTGAAAAAGATCCGGGAATTGTACGAGGATATTTTCGATCAGAAACCTTGATATCGTTTCTGATCTTAGAAAAGAGATCTGAGAAAATCCAGATATTGAGTTTTTCCTACGCTGTTCTCCGGTGGAGCGAAAGCGGCGAACTCTTTGTCGGTTGTAGGATCGTACGGTCCTGATTTTCCTTCGAAACAGATACAGGTTTCCGAAAGGCAGACCAATGTATGGTACACTCCCGGAAGAATATCTATCCCATAGATCGGGCCGTCCGAACTCAGGATATGTTTTTCTCTGACTGTGCCGTCTTCTTCGAATAAGATGAAGCCTAGTTCACCTTTTAGCACTAAGAAGGTCTCAGGCTTTGGAGGATTTTTGTGACGATGAGCCTGGACGTAAGTGTCCCTGGTGAGTACGTTCAGAAATCTCTGATATGGCTCTATTAGTTCGTGAAAGTTGTGATTGGTTCTTCCTCTAGCGGAAGAGGAGGCAAGTGGAAGGAGTTTATCAAACAACTCCTGATCGATGAGTAATTTATCCGGCCGAGACAAGTTGTAGATGCTGCTCGCAATACGCGATTAGGTAATCAGTGCAGGCTGTGCAAGTATCCGCAGCACCGCAAGCTTTTACCACTTCACGATAATCTTGTCCTTGTTGTTTAGCAGTCTCTACGATTTTTTCAAACGTGATTTGAGCACAATGGCACTTTTCCATTCTGGTTCCCGATCTCTTTCTCTATAACTATCGTTTTTGAGACTCATTATTAAAGTCAAGTTTTCTGAGCAAAAGTTGAGAATATTTTTAGATTTATATGGGACATAATGTCAGGGTTTATGAGGGAAAGGAGAAGTTGGTGCGCCCAGAAGGATTCAAACCTCCGACCTTCTGATCCGTAGTCAGACGCTCTATTCAGCTGAGCTATGGGCGCGGGTGATTAAAAGAATTTCTTTTCCAAAAGCTCTAAGTGCTCTTGGGGAAGTTTCGGGACCAGTTTTTTTCCCTTGGTGTAATTGTATAGCAGTAAACCGGATAAGCCAAGATAGATAATTACTCCTGCTAAGTGAGCAAGATTAGCTAACCAAGGTCCTGCAATAGGAATAAAGGAGAAGAACCAAGACAGCACTAAGAACGCGATAAAGTAGAGAACATTCAAAAAAGAAAGTTTCGAATGTCTGTAAACTTCTGCTTCGTTGGAGTAGAAAGAGAATCCGATTAGCCAATTTCCGAATAAAGGAAGAGTAACCAAATAGATACGAAATCTTTCGGTGTTTATAAAACTCTTGGCTTGGTTCCAGTAAGGAGAGAGAAAATCTAGGGCCTTAGCCTTTAGTTCCTCTAATTTTGCTGAGTATTTTTCGAACTTCATTCTCTATTTCCGGGAATAATGGTAATACGAACAGTTTGCCTTGGTAAGCTTGCAAGGCTCCTAAAATTCCGTAACCTAATAATGAAAGCCATGCGACATAGCTGATAAAATCGGTAACTACAGGATTCGCATGTATCCATTTTAAAATGGTGCTTAGGATTGGGAACTCTCTTAAGAACCAAACCACCAAGTATAAAAATACGAATCCTAGATTCAACTTGATCGCTTGGAGTGCGTGAAACTTACAAATTTCCTGTTTTTGTCTAAAAAACCAAGGGATGACCCATCCTAAAAAAGGAATATAAGAAATGGCGGCGAATAGATTGGGATATTCTTCCCCCTCTAATAATCGTTTGGTCTCTTCCAGGAATTCCCGGGTGTTGAATCTCTGGTCGGACATCTTCTTATTTCCCGGGGTCAGGTGAGAGTTTGGAACTTTCGGAGACGCAGGGATTCGAACCCTGGGTACAGGTTACCCCATACGACAGTTTAGCAAACTGCTCCTTTCGACCGCTCAGGCACATCTCCAGTGTAGTTCCTAATCGGAGAAGGTAGGATTCGAACCCACGGTGGGAGTTACCCACGACGGTTTTCAAGACCGCTGCCTTAAACCACTCGGCCACTTCTCCGGTTAAGGATTACTTTACTGACAAGATGGGGGACCCTGTCAAGGTGATTTACCTATGAGTACGGAAAAGAACCGTAGAGAAATTTCCGGATTGGTCGCGGAGAAATGGGCGAATCTCGGAACTAGTATTTCTCATGCGGAGAATAAAACCGTTTTTGTGAAAGGAGCTATTCCAGGAGAAACAGTTCGGATCAGAACTGATAAAGAAAATTCTAAACTAATTTGGGGCACTGTTATATCTGTGGAAAATGTTTCTCCGCTTAGGATTGTGTCCGATTGCTCCGCGTTTCCGGAATGTGGGGGCTGTTCTTACCGGCATATTCCGTATGAGGAAGAACTTCAGATCAAAAAGTCTCTTTTGTGGGATTCTTTTTTATATGTTTCCAGATTGGATCCTTCCCAAATTCCTGAAATCGAAATTTTAAGCGGACCCTCAAACGGTTATAGGAACACCGCTCAGATCAAAATCGAATTCAAAAAAGGAAAAATAAACGCAGGATTTTATAAGGAGAATTCCAACTCCTTGGTTTTATTCCCTAAAGAAGGTTGTAAACATCTTCCTTTTGAGATGAACGAATATATCCGGAAACATAAGGAGAACCGAAAATCTTTTTCTAAAAATTCGGATTGGAAACTTAGATATTCTTCCGGCGAAATTTTAGAATACG
Source organism: Leptospira johnsonii (assembly GCF_003112675.1). Classification (NCBI taxonomy): domain Bacteria; kingdom Pseudomonadati; phylum Spirochaetota; class Leptospiria; order Leptospirales; family Leptospiraceae; genus Leptospira; species Leptospira johnsonii. The sequence continues at coordinate 1,126,165 of NZ_BFAY01000011.1, forward strand.
CTAAGAAAGAAGTTAAACTCGGTCCTTATCTTCCTGAAAAAATAGAATGGTCCATTCCTGCGGACGGATTTACCCAAGTGAATCGTTTCCTTTTGGAAGAATGGATGCTTAAGATCAGGTCTTGGGTCCCTAAAGATTGCGGGCCCGTGTTAGAATTTTATTCAGGGGCTGGGCTTATCAGCTTGGCGATCGGTCATTTAGTGAGTCGTCTTTCCGGTTACGAGTTGTCCAATTCTTCCGTAAAGGCAGCAAAGAAAAACGCGAAGAATGTCGGGTACTCTCATCTAGAGTTCCATACATTAGATCTGAATTCTTCTTTGCCTACAAATTTGGGTTCATTCGGCGCAGAAGTTTGTATTTTAAATCCGCCTAGGGCCGGGGCTTCTTCTTCCTTATTAGATTTTTTAGATGGAGCCAAACCTTCTCGCGTTATCTATTCTAGCTGTAATCCAAGCACCTTGGCGAGAGATCTTGGGATCTTAAAAAACTCAGGATATAAGCCAAAGGAGATCGTTCTTACAGATTTTTTTCCAAGAACCAAACATTTCGAGGTTCTTGTACTGTTGGATCTTTGATTTTTTACTTTTAGAATTCTGATCCGAAATCGGAAAATGGTCCTTGGGGCCAGGACTCCGGAGAAAATCAAATGCCGATCATAGATGAATACGAACTTCCTTCCAGAAAGTCCGATCCTGGATCTAAATTCGGCGAGGTCCTGCAAGGGATTTGGTTAGAAGATGAGATCTGTTTTGCTATCGCTGGAGGCGGTTGTAAGGCATTCTACGGTTTAGGTTTCGGACATGAGCTCAAAAACTGGGGACTAAAACTCAAACAGGTTTCGGGAGTTTCTGCCGGAGCTGCAATGGTTCTCTCTCTTGTATGTGAAACAGAAGAAGAGTCCGTTTCCTTTTTCGAAAGGATTGTCCGCAAGAATCCTCGTAATTTTTATTTTACTAATTTGTTTCGAGGAGAGAAGGCGTTTCCTCACGAGGATATGTATCGCCGGACGATACGCTTCGGTATGGATTTTGAAAAAATTATCCGCTCCGGAGTAAAAGTTTTTATACACACAATCAAAGCATTTCCTAAGGACGATGCAAATAAGAACACATTCAGACTTGCAAGGCTGATCGCAGAAACAGGAAAAGCTTTCTTAGAGGACGAGAGAGACCGCAATAAGGGACTTTATACAGAAAGAACATTTCGTGTTTTAAGAAATTGGAATATGAGAGAAGTTCTTTTTACGGAAGCGGATTTTAGAAATCCTGCTGTGATCGAACAAATTATTATGAATTCTTCCTCAATTCCTCCGATCGTTTCTTTTCAGAACCATGGAAAAGAATACTATTTGGACGGCGGATTGACCAATAATCTGATGTTAGAAGCGTTCCCTCCCAATGCAAAAATAATAGGGATACATTACGAACCGACCACTATCGTAGGTAAAGATCCTCGTCTATTGGACCGTTGTTTTTTAGTGACTCCTTCTAAACCTTTGCCTATCACTTCTTTCGATTATACGAATGCAAAAGGTGTAAGAGAGACTTACGAGTTAGGCAAGTCGGACGCTTTGAAAAATAAGGAAAGAATTCTGGAATACCTAAAAAAAGACTGGGTGAAAAAAGCGGAAAAGCTGCGTAAGAATTAAGTTCGTTCCGAATTTTTTACAAATCGATCACTGGTCCGTTTTTTATTTCCTCATTATTTTTTTGACTACTTCCAAAAAGTGTCGAAGTTCCCGAATTCTTTTTAAATCATGATCTTCAGGTTGTACTGTGGATAAAACTCAAAACCCGATCATATCGGTATCTAATGTAACTAAAAAATTCAAAGATGTAACCGCCGTTAGCGATCTTTCTCTGGAAATTAAAAAGGGAGAGTTCGTAGGTTTGCTTGGGCCGAACGGAGCCGGTAAAACAACTCTGATCGAAATGTTGGAAGGTATCCAATTTCCTGATTCAGGAAAGATCCAAATTTTAGGCACAAGCTGGAAAGAGAGCGAAACATTCTTAAGAAGTAATATAGGTCTCGCTTTACAAGAGACCAGATTTATGGATAGAGCCACAGTTTGGGAAACTCTGAAATTATTCGGTAGTTTCTACAAGGCTCCAGAATCTAGGCTTCATGAAATATTAAAACTCACAAGACTTACTGAAAAAAATAAATCCTTCGTAAATAGTTTGTCGGGAGGCCAAAGGCAAAGATTGGCTTTGGGAGTTTCTATCATGAACAAACCCGAAATCCTATTTTTGGATGAGCCAACTACAGGTTTAGATCCAGGAGCCAGAAGGGATATCTGGAAGATCTTAGAAGATCTGAGAGACTATGGAACCACAATGATCCTTACAACTCATTATATGGAAGAAGCAGAAGTTCTCTGCGAAAGGATCATCGTAATGGATAAGGGCAAAATTTTAGACCAAGGGTCTTTGACTCATCTTTTGGGAAAACTAGGCGGGGGAGAGATCGTTCGTTTCTCTTTGGAGAATGGAACGGATCCAAGCGGATATCTTCCCGAAAAGGGAAAGTTCAAATTCAGTTGGAATTCCGACACGAAAGAAGGAAGGATCAATGTGGAAAAAATTACGGATTATCTTCCTTCCATGTTGGATTCTTTTTCTAGAGCAGGGATCGTTTTAAAAGAACTGGAATGTCATAAAAAGACCTTGGACGACTTATTCCTTTCCATGACTGGAAGAGGGTTGGAAGAATGAAACAAATCTATTATCTAGTCACGATTCAATTAAAAGAATTTTATAGAGAACCTGGAATCCTTTTCTGGGCATTCATATTTCCGATTGCGATCGCAGGCGTATTAGGACTTGCATTCACTTCTAAGGGAGTACCTCAGACAAGGGTTGCAGTCATTTCTTCTTCGCATAATGCGAGCGGCCTTTCTGCAAAGATCGAAAAAGCATTTTCTAATCCTTCCAGTGGGAATTCCAACGAATTAGGAGTGATCGTTCCTCAGGTACTTGCAGAAGAAGAAGCGATCAAGGCACTCAAAAGAGGAGAGATCAATCTTCTAGTAAAAGAAGATGAAAAAGGAAATTTAGAATTTTCCTTCGATCCGAATAATGCAAACGCTCAGAGAGATTACCTTCTGCTTTCCAATGCTCTTTTGACAATGGACGGAAAAGAACAAGGTAGTTCCAGTATCCGAAAATTGGATTCAAAAGGTACAAGATATATAGATTATCTGGTTCCTGGAATGCTCGCTATGGGAGTAATGAACTCCTGTCTTTGGGGGGTTGGTTGGAATCTGATCGAGATGAGAATGAAAAAACTTTTGAGAAGAATGTCTGCGACTCCTATGAATAAGTTGGCGTTCGTAATGTCTTTCTTCTTCACTCGGATTTTTGTCACAACTGTAGAATCGATCATCTTCTTAACATTTACATTTACCGTTTTTGAAAATGCGTTTTTTGGATCTATTCCGGCGGCACTTTTGATCTTTCTAACCGGAAATTTCGTATTCGCATGTATCGGGATTTTTGTGGGATCCAGGGCACAAAGTGCTCAGGTAGGGAACGGACTCGTGAACGCATTCACATTTCCGATGATGGTTCTTTCCGGGATCTTTTTTAGTTACAAAAACTTTCCGGACATCGTGCTTCCTTTTATAAAACATCTACCTTTGACCTTGGTGGCAGATTCTTTGAGAGCTGTATTTATAGAAGGAGCCGGGCTTGCGGAGATAGTCTATCCTTGCGTGTTTATGGTTGGGATCGGATTTTTTTTCTTGGGCGTTGGGCTTCGTATATTTCGCTGGTCTTAACACTTCTATCCTTAAGGAGACCGAATGAATTCTGAATGGAAACAATGGGTTTATGAAAAAACCGCAAAGCCTTTCTTCTTAAGCATTCATCCGGAATCCGCTCACTACCTGGCCCAAAACCTACTCGGGCTTTCTAAAAAACTTCCGTTTGTGTTTCCTGTTTTGGAATCGCTTATGACCTATTCCAGCGATCGTTTGAAAACAAATGTCGCCGGAATCGAATTCGCAAATCCAGTCGGACTAGGCGCCGGTTTTGATAAGACGGGAGAATTATATCCGTTTCTTTCTAGATTAGGTTTCGGTTCGATTGAGATCGGAACGATCACTGGCCAAGCCCAACCTGGAAATCCAAAGCCTCGGATTTTCAGATACGCTGAAGACGAAGCATTGATCAATCGAATGGGATTCAATAATCCTGGAGCAGATATCGCAGAAGAAACGATCCGAAAGCAGAAAAAAAACTGTGTAAGAGGGATCAATGTAGGCAAAACAAAAATTGTCTCGGAAGAAAATGCAGTAGATGATTATGTATATTCTCTAAAAAAACTTACGCCATATGCAGACTATGCAGTGATCAATATTTCTTCTCCGAATACTCCTGGGCTTCGTAATTTCCAAAAGAAGGAAAACTTTACCAAATTGATGGAAGGTATCCGAAGCGGTTTAGGTGGAAAATTTTCCATTCCTACTTTTGTAAAATTCGCTCCGGACATGGAAAAAGAAGAATTGAAGGGTTTGTTGGAACTCCTACCGGATTCTAAATTATCAGGTGTTATTCTTACTAACACTACTATAGACAAATCGGTCTTATCCAGATATCCAAACGTAGAAAAAGAAGGCGGAGTTTCCGGAAAACCGCTTCGTCAAAGATCCACGGAGTTTGTTAGATATGCTTACTCCATCTTGAAAGGAAGTCTTCCTATCATAGGAGTCGGCGGGATCAACTCAGGAGAAGCTGCCTTAGAAAAAATTTTAGCAGGTGCAGACCTAGTCCAATTATACACGGGTTACGTATACAACGGACCGTTCTTGCCTGTGAGAATATTAGAATATTTAGATGAAGTTATAAAGAAAACAGGAGCGAGATCGATTGGTGAGTTAGTAGGTAAGAATAAGATCTAAATCTTATTCTTCTGCCACTTTACATTTTCCTTTTTCGTCCCATTCTGCTTTCCAGATGGCGGAGTTTTGCTCCTTCACCAAACGAATTACTATATCGGAACAAACTGTTTTAGAACCGTTTTCTGAAACTTCGAAATCTCCTTCGTATCTGAACCAAAATTGTTCTTTGTTAGGAGTAAGATTCTGTCCAAATTCAGGTTCTGTTAAACGAATTGAATCTACCGATTTGGACTTTCCCTTCTCTTCTAAGATCGCCTCTTCTACTATTTGATAGACTTCGTCCTTTGTAGGAGGTTCTTTTCCTGGTTCGGTGACAACTACGGATCTTGCCATTCCGATATCAGAGAAGATCCAACCTTTTTCTCTTACGAATTGATAGATCACTCCAACCGGGGTTTTGGTTGTCTGGCCTTCTTTCTTTCGGCTAGTAACGAAGAAGGAAAATTTATATCTTAGATCAGCTGGTGCATTCTCTTCCGGAGATTCTTTCTCGATAAGCTTAGGTTTTCCTGCGGCTTGGACGGAAAGTATTCTGTCTCCTGGGAATTTTTTGGTCCATTGATTTTGTAATTCTTTTTTAGCCTTTTCCTCATCAGGAGTTCCTGCAATTTGTGAAGAAAGGTTTGTGGCGAAGGATATTAATAGGACCACCCCGATAATATACATCCTTGACATAGCTCATGAGTTTTATCGTCAGGAAAGATCCTTGTCAATGAAATTCCAGATTCGAAGTTTTATCGAGGAGGGAGAGGGTTTTGAAAGAGATTCATCTCATAAGACATTCTAAATCCGATTGGAGCGACACTCATTTAAAGGATAAGGAACGTCCTTTGTCTAAGAGAGGTCGTAAAAACGCGCGCTTTTTAGGAAAGTATGTGAAGAAGGTTTCCTTTGTTGCAGATGTCGCCCTTGTTTCGCCATCGATCCGAACTTCAGAAACTTGGAAGATATTACAAAGTTTTCAGAATATTACAAAAGACACTAAAATTATAAGTGAAATATATGAAGCGGAATATTCCGACTTACTTGGGATCTTAAGAAGTCTATCTTCTAAAATTAATAGTGTAGTTTTGGTCGGTCACAATCCGGGAATGGAAGACTTGGCAAATTATTTATTATTAAGAAATAATTCGGATTCTCTTTTCGAGAAATTTCCCACTTCTTCCTTTATAAGCTTGGTGACAGAGCAAAAGGATTGGGCGGATCTTGGAAGGCAAAGTTGTAGACTTAAAAGGTTTTGGGTCCCATGAAAAATAATACTTCAAATTTTAATAATATACCTTTCCCGACCTTGTTTAACGAGGAGATGATCTTATCTCGGGTCAAAGAATTAGGTTTGCAGATAGCGAATGATTACCAGGGCAAAAATCCTGTTTTTGTATGCATTCTAAGAGGTGGTGTTTACTTTTTCTCCGATCTTACCAAAGCAGTTCCTATCCCGATAGAATTGGATTTTATTCAGGCAAAATCATATATTGGAACTGAATCTTCCGGAAACGTAGAACTGATCAAGGATTTGGATTCAGAAATTGCAGGAAGAGATGTTTTAATTGTAGAAGATATCATAGATACCGGCCGTACCCTGAAATTTTTGATCGCTCATATTCTTTCCAAAAAACCCAAATCTCTCGAAATTGCTTCTTTATTATTTAAAGAAGGTGGGGAGGCTGTCGGGTACCCAATCAAATATGTGGGTTGGAATATAGGAAAAGAATTCGTGATCGGATATGGCTTGGACTATGACGGTAAATTCAGAAATCTACCTGGAGTGTTCCTCTACTCGGAAGAATGAGTAGTATCTTCTGGTTTTTTGATCAAAGTTTTTAATCCAGTGATAGAGGTTTCCAGATCCTGTATCTTAGATAAAAACTTCTCCCCATCTACAAAACTTTTACCTTCAGTCTTACTAAGTTCGGAATAGATCTCTGCGCTTAGATTATGATAGGCCTTTTGTAAACTGATAAAAGAAGATTCTAAATGTCTGGGAGAGAGCGCCTTCTTCTTGATCCTATATTTACTGAATAGTGAAAATCCGGACTTAACTACTACAAAAAAGTAAGCGGGAAGAAGAAGGGTGAGTGCAGTCTTTGTGACTGAAAAAATTTCCCATGATTCGGAAATCGTATGACTTAAAAAGGATCTAAGTCCTGAGATAAAAACCACAGAAATCGTATAGTTCACTCTAGGCGTAGAAGGAGATAAAGTATTGATAACGTATAATAAAGGCAGAGAAAGTATCAAAACCAAAACCAAATCGATAGGAAAGAGATTTGAAATCAAATCCAGAAAATGAACGATGGCCTTATAGGTTCTCACCAGGTCGTCCACGGATTGGTTTAACCTGTCAAAGTCCGCCTTTAGATTGGAGAAAAACTGGGTGATCTGGTTCATTAATTTGCTCCCTAGAATTCCAGGATGGGAAAAGAGAACAGCCCTGTCTCAAAAGCTGCAAGAACTTTCCTTAACCAAAAAGCTCTTCCTGGTATATTCCATTTTTGCGTTATATTTTTTATTCTATCACGAGGCACATCTTCCATTGCTCTGGATGGTTGGTCTGGCTTTGATCGGTTATCTCGTATCCGGTATTCTTTTTTGGGGGATCGTATTCGCATTCCGAAAATTAGAAACTAAGATCGTTTTACCCGCGATTTTTGCGGAAGTAGGGATCGAAAGACCCACAATCAAGTTGGTTCCTTGGGTAGAAGTTTCATTCTTCTCTTTTTCCGTCTTGGCATGTGTGCTCACCGGATTTTTTGAAAATAGATCTGGGATCCTTTTCTTTATTGTGTATGTGGTCGGCGTTTTATCAGCAAGACTGATAGACAATAAAACATATTATAAAATTGGATTATTGGGGCTGGCGATATTAGCTGCCGGTTTGGTCAGTTTTAAAAGTCTGCAGAAGGCTGAGATATTCGTGGCTTATTCCATGTTCAAACCTGATTTTGAACAAAAGGATTTGACTCGTTGGAATTACAACGAAGAGAATCGAACCTTACATAACGAAGATCTAAAATTGAGTATCCTTCTACCGGAAGAGTTTTATTTTCATAATCCCCAAAACTTGAATTTAGAAGATAAAACCGGGATCGGACAAATAGCTGGTATTATCTCCACTAGCGATTCGGATCCGAATCGTTATCCAGCCGTAAGGATCTTTTTTATTCCATTCAGATTCGATGACGAATCGGAGCTGCTTTCCCAATTCAAAAAGTTTTTGGATCTCCAACTGCAAAGAGGAGATATCCAAGAATTGAACGAATTAGAAAGAGAAGTTTTCGAAGACAGATACTACGGAACTTTTTGGACATTTTACGATGTCCTCAGACCAAGATATGCGAAAACAGGAATGTTCTTCTTAGCGAAACATAAACAACCTTATAGTTTGGTCTTTATCATAGACGAAAGCTTGATCAAAGGAAGAAGGCACGAAGAATCCGTCGAAAAGATCCTGACAAGCGTAAAGATAGAAGAATAGGATCTTAACTTATAGTTACGTAATCTAAATGATTTGCTATATGCATTGCATGAGCGAGTTCATATTCTTGTTTAGTAAGTTTTCCATAGGCAAAGTGAGGAGCGAATTCTCCATTATAATTGGAGAATGTTGAGATCGCTTTTTTTAGCTCGAGAACACTATCTGAAAGAGAAACACCCGATCGTAAAACATCTGCGCCGGGTATCGGTGCATTTAAGTCGTGAGACATTTTTCCTTTTCTGGAAAAATTCCAGAATGCGATCTTGCCTAAAGTGTTTTGGAATACTTCGGATTTGTTTTCCGGATAACCTTTAATAGAATAATAAATACTTTGAGCGCAATGGAGAAGTATCTGGCTCGGATCCCATTTTCCATACGGAATGATCGTCTTCGATCGAAGTATCTTTTCTAACTCTGTTTCCACTTCTGAAAGATTAGAAAATTTAAGTCCTCTTTCTTTTACACCTGAAGGAGCGTTGGAACAGGATCCTAATATCGTTCCTGAGCTTGTTAGAAGTCCAACAGCTACCGTTTTTTGAATAAATTCTTTTCGGGAAAAATTAGGATCCGGCATAGGGCACTCCGCAGTTCTTATCTTTCTGTTTTCTAATAACTAACGTAAAGGATCAGAAGAGTCAAGAATTTGATCATTCTTGGGGAAGGTTTCCAATATACTTTGCTCTGGGACGGATCAAGTTTCCAGAATTATATTGTTCCATTGCATGAGCTAACCAACCTGCCGTTCTGCCGATCGCAAAAATTCCAATGCCTGCACCTTTCGGTAATTTGAGCGCTCTGGAGACAAGTGCAAGTCCCGCATCGATAGTAGGATAATCTTCTAAAAGTTCTTCTATCTGTTTTAAGAATTGTAGATAGAGTTGTACATCCGCATCGTCTCGAAAAAACCTTTTAGTCATCTCGATTAGTTTTCTTCCTCTGGGATCTCCTTTTTTGTAAAGAGGATGACCAAAGCCCGGGATATTTTCTCCGCTTCTTAATTTTTCTTCTAAGAGTTGTTTATCTTTCTTTTTGTTTCCCGTTGCTTGGGAAAGAAGAAGGATCGCTTTCTCCGTGAGCAATCCGTGCTTAGGCCCGGACAATGCAGCAAGTCCTGCAAGCACTACTTGATAAAGAGAAGCCTCACTGGAAGCTACGCATCTTGCAGTAAAAGAAGAAACATTCAACTCATGATCAGCGGAAAGGATTAGGGCTGCTTCTAAAAGTTTGAGTTTGGATAAATAGCTTGTGTCTTCTTTTTCTCTAGAAGGATTCCAACTACTCAAAAGTGTTTCTGAAATTTTTCCTTCCGTTCTAGTTTTACCTGAAGAAAATAAGGTTAGATATCTTAAGATAGAAGAAGAAGTTTTTCTGAAAGTTTTAGGATCTTTGCGGAAAGCCTTTGCATCTTCATATTCCAAAAAAGGAAGTAAGATCCGGGAAATATCTAAGATGGGACGACCTTCTAATAAGTTTAGAATTTTATTACATTCTTCGGATAATATCGGCCAATCCGATTCGAAGGGATTTGTCTCTTCCGCTTCCCAAAGTAAGCAGGCTATATCTTCGAAACTTCCGTTCTCTGAAAGTTCTAAAACGTCTTTACCTCTATAAAAGAGTGAGTTTTCTCCTAATAAGGTGATAGAAGATTCTAAAACAGGTTGTCCTAAGGATAATGCGGCTTTGGCGGTCTTTCCTGGTTGGCTTCTTTCCTCCCTTCTGAGTAATAATTGTTCTATATCTTCTCTTCTATATCGTTTACTTCTGTCCTTATTTCCTCCGGACTCGGAGTGTAATAAGCCGCGACTAACGTATGCATATATGGTTTGGACTTCAACCCCCAATGCTGAAGCGGCTTCATCTGCATTCAAGAACGGTTTTTTAGAAGAAAAAGCCATATATTGACAACATAATCAACATTGACTGTATATTGTCAACACGCTAAACTCAAATAGAAACAAAGGAGAAAAAGTATGTTAGTCTCTGAACAGGAAAAAGAGAAACTTTACAGCCCGGGTTTAGAAGGGATCCCTGCGGCAAGGACCAAACTTTCCCAGGTAGATGGAAAGGGAGGAAGACTGATCATCGCAGGTTACCCTGTGGAAGAATTCGCAGGTAAAGCTGTCTTCGAAGAAACCATTTTCACACTTTGGAATGATAGAAGGCCAAAGCCAACCGAAACAAGTTTGTTCTCGGAGGAACTCAGATCTTCCAGAAGATTTTCTAAAGTAATACGAACTATCATTGAAGAAGCAGTCTATGCAAATCTCCCTTTGATAGATATTTTACGAATTGGATCTGCTGCTCTTTCTTTAGGTTCTCAAAAAGAAGATCCTAAAAAGGATGCGATGGCGGTTCTTTCTACATTTCCTTTAATTGTTGCTTGGGCATATCGCTTGTTGAAAGGACAAGCTCCAGTTCTTCCCAGACAGGACTTGGATATTGCAGCAAACTTTTTGTATATGTTGAATGGTATCGATCCGGATCCTAGAAATGTCCGAGCATTAAATACGTATTTGAATACAGTTTGTGATCATGGGTTGAATGCTTCTACATTTGCAGCGAGAGTGATTATCTCCACTCAATCCGATATGATCTCTGCAGTCACTGGCGGATTGGGAGCGTTAAAAGGACCACTACACGGAGGAGCGCCTGGACCTGCATTAGACACTGTCTTTGAGATAGGATCTAAGGAAAATGCGGAGAAGGTACTGAGAGAAAAATTAAAACATAACGAAAGATTAATGGGCTTTGGCCATAGGATCTATAAGGTCAGAGACCCTCGTGCGGATGTTCTAGCAAAAGCGGCAAAAATTCTATACGACACTGATGAAAAAAGAGAATTCTATGATCTAGCAATGTTTGTGGAAAAAACTGCTTTAGAATTGCTAAAAGAATATAAACCGGATCGAATTCTCCAAACGAATGTAGAATTTTATACTGCGTTACTTCTTCATGGATTGGGATTTCCGACTGAGATCTTTACTCCTATATTTGCAATGGGAAGAGCGGCGGGTTGGACTGCTCATTGTTTTGAACAAATGCAGGAAAGAATTTTAAGACCGGATGCGATCTACACTGGAGAGGACGGAAAACTTTGGAATTGAAAATGGCTATTATTGGGAGAGAACTTATTCTTCTCTCCCAATACGATCGATTATTTTTTAGAAGTTTTCCTTTTAGCTTCTATTAGATCGGTTTGAACGACTGAAAGAGGATCGATCATCGTTCCTAAAACTCTTAACCCCAAATGTAAATGAGGCCCGGTGGACATACCGGTGGATCCGATCCTTCCGATCAAATCTCCCTTCTTCACCTTATCTCCAGGTTTTACTAAAATTTCTGATTGGTGCATGTATAAAGAATACAATTCCAAACCATGATCTAATACTGTGAAATTTCCTTCGTAGTACATGGATCTTGCTAGTATCACCGTGCCGTCGTTGATAGCATAGATTGGATCTCCTACACCACCTTTGAAATCGGAACCACCATGAGGACGGCCTTTCTCTTTATTGTAGATCCTACGTTTGTAAAAAGGACTGTTTAAGGTTGGATTGTGAACTGGATATTCAAAATCTGTTTCTACCTGAAGATCAGACTTGGATTGAAAAGCTCTAGCTTTCGCTTCGGAGCATTCTTTGATAAATGCCTTTGTTTCTTCCGAAAGTTCGTCAGTCGTATATTGCTTATCCATTGTAAGATGAGAAACTTTAGTAGTTGCGAAATTGGTTTTTTGTATCGGGATCTCGTACTTCTTGGAATCGTTTTTAGTAAAAAGATGTTTTTCAGTCAGCTCCAAGACTCCGTACGGTTTGGAAAATTCGGGAGAGATAGGAAGAAAGGTTAGGATATAACCTTCTCTTTGAGTGAATGGGATTTCCTGCCCTTCCCAACTGATTGTAAAATTTCCAAGTTTATCTAAAATTTTAGGCAAAGGTTTTATTTTTAAAAATAGAAGTTCCCCTTGGGCAAACTTTCTTCCTGCAAGGGAAAAGGAGAATAGCTCTTCCTGTTTTTCGACAATCTCACCTTTCAGTCTTTTAGATGATTTATTTTCAGAGATAACTGCTTTAGGCTTTTTTTCTTCCTTCTTCTTTTCCGGTTTAGAATTCAAAGCGACTTGGTTCAGCTTAGGAAGTACGGAAGCCTTTTTAGGTTCTTCTTTTTTCTTTTTAGAACTTACATCTTTCGGATAAGCTGCGGTAAGAGAGACACAGATTACAAAACAAAAAACTGAAATATTTTTAAGATAAATAAACATAAGGGAAATGGTCCTGAATTAAGGACCTTCTCATCTTAGAATAAGACGTTTATTGGTACAGAAATATTTTTCCTAATTTGGAAAGAATCTATTCTTCAGACAAAAACGAAACAAGTTCCGGATTTAATATTTCAGGGATCTCATGGTGGATCCAATGAGTCCCTTTAGAAAAGAAACGCAATGAAGCATCTGAAAATAGTTCCAGAGTTTCTTCTGCCATTTCTTTAGCTAAAAATCTGTCTTTTTCTCCCCAGAAAATCCGTGTAGGGACCTTGATCTTTCTGCTTCGGATTAATTTTGGCGGATTTTTGACTGCTGCACGATACCAGTGGAGCATTGATTTTACACATCCGGGAATTGCCCATGCTTCTTTATAAATAGAGATTTCTTCTGGAGAGAATGCTCCCTTCATTGAAGTTTTTGTTAAGGATCTTTCTAATTTTCTAAAATTTAATCTGGAAAGTAAGAACTCAGGTAACCAAGGAATTCGAAAGAAAAGAATGTACATACTCTTCTTCCTTTGAGATTTATCAGAAAGGATTTTTCTTTTCATGATCGTTGGATGAGGAACATTTAAGATACAAGCTTTTTTAAATCGATCCGGAAACTTGGAAAGAGTCCAATACGCTACCGCTCCTCCCCAATCATGAGCGATAATATCGGTTTTTGAAATTCCATATGCATCTAAAATTGAAACGATATCTTCAGATAAAATATCCAGTCCATAATCTGAAATAGATTTAGGTTTGGAACTTCTTGCATATCCTCTTTGATCCGGAGCGATCACTAAATATCCAAGTTTTGCAAAGTAACCGATTTGGTTTTTCCAAGCATAAGAGAATTCAGGAAACCCATGTAATAACAATAATGGTTTTCCATCTTTAGGTCCTGACTCTAATAGGAAAAATTTTTGTCCATTTGCATCCAAATATTTGGAACGTACTTCCGGAAAATCGGAAGGGAATGGAAAAGTTTGCGGTTTTTCTTTTACATCGGAAGACATGATAGAAGCGAATATTACTCAGATTCGTTTCGGGTTCAAGAAAGAATAGTATTCGAGTAGGTAAACGATCGTTTATTTTTTACTTGAGGGGATATGTCAGTCCTTCATATTTTTGGAATGTTGTTTAAATAACTAAAATAATAAATCTATAATTATAAATATTCTGATAGTTTCCTATATACATCATGTGGCCAGTCGGTTAGGCCCAAACTTTCAAGAGACGCAAATCCATGTAGAAAATCGCCTGAGCACCTTCTTTCTTCCTCGCACAAGGCTTCTACATAAATTAAAATATTTTGGCGTCTAAGGCGTTTTACCTTTACTCGAAATTCTAATATATCTCCTAACTTGGATGGTTTATAAAATTTCGCTACGATCTTCATAGCCGGGATGCCCTGGTGATTTGCGCTTACCATTTGGGAAAACCCGAATCCGATCCCTTCTCTAAACCAATCTTCTATCGCTTCTACGAACAAGTTAAAATATTGAGGAGTAAATACGACTCCTCCCGGATCGCAATGTTGCATCCTGATGATCTTGTTTACTGTGTAAATTTTATTTGTCATATTGGATTCTTTAAAAGAACAAAGGTATGGTTGTTTTGGAACGAAGAGCATTTCCGCAAATTGCAAACGTTGCAAATCTATAATCTCGAGCTGCCTCTGTTTCCGCAGGAGGATTATCGCTCGTTTGGTCACATTGATCGAGAGATACCTTTGTTACACAAAGGTAAACATCAGTCTCATTTAAATATTCATAGTCGAGGCAGCCTTTTTCCCAATGAGGCTCTGTGCAGAAATCAGTCATCATAGAGAAATAACTGACTTGGTAATTAAATCCGGATTTTGTAAAGGTCTCACATCTAAGGGCCAAATCGGTTACTGCGGAGAATAATAGAATATGAGCGTCTTTATAATATATTTTGGATGGATCGGCCTTTTCTTTTTCTTCGTAATATCCTTGTGGAATAAAACAATATGACGAGGAGATAATTGAAAAGAATATCGTAAGCTTATATAGATGTTCTTTCATATAACACCAAACAAAATAGCATATATAAGTATGCCTAACTTGATAGAATATCTATAACTTTTTTAGAAAAAGCTCATCTCCCTTTAAAACATTTAGATCAACCGGGCCTTCTATTCCTTCTAACCTTGCTCTGCTATGATATTGCCAGATGATCCAATTCCTTTTGAAAGAAGAAGATGGGTGTCCGAATATATCGCGGATCCAAACGGGGTATTCTGAAAAGTCGTCTTTCAAATATAGATCTATAAATTCGTAAGTTAGATACAATATAGGTCTTTTTCCATAATGATTTTCTAAAATACTCAAAAAGTCGGAAATTTCCTTTTTTACGTCTTGTATAGGAGGTCTGTCTTTGCAGTTTCTTACGAACTCTAAATCCGCGACAGGAGGCAAAGACTCTGGATCTTTAGGAACTAACGAAATAAAATTAGAAGCTTGTTCTTTTCCGGAACGACATAGAGTGAAAAAATGATAAGCGCCTACTCGGAATCCGATCCGATTTGCCGCTTCCCAATTATTGAAGAATGCTTTATCTTTCCAATCCCCACCTTCCGTGGCTTTAATGTAAACGAATCGAATTTTATTTTTAGGAACCTTCTTCCAATCGATCTCTCCTTGGTGATTCGAGACGTCAATACCACGTATCGGATACTCAGTTTGGGAAGGGTAGACAAACCAAAGAATTCCTTTGTCAAATGCGAAATACAGACCAAAAGAACTTAGCAAGAACAGAAGTAATACGGGGATAATTTTTCGAAAGATCTTCATTTAAGTTTTCTAGCTAAGAAATCTTTGAGAACGTAAGTTTCAGACAATCCTTTTTAAAATGTAGGAATTCCAACATGCGACTTTCATTCTTAAAATTATGTCTCTTCCTTAAGACTCTTGGTCTCGGCAAATTGCCTTCTTCTCTTTAGAAAATTCTTCCTAGGTCTACTTCTCTGCCTTTGGGCAGATGAATTTCCAAAAAAACCCCTCATAAAATTCCGGATTCCGCCGAAACAAAGAACAGGGACCGGACAATGATATTAAATAAAGAGGAATGGTTGGATCGGGTGTCTTCTCTTTTCGAGGAAGAAATCCGACTGTACTCCGAAATCCTGGAGTTAGAGAAAGAAAAGACGGAATCGATCACGAAGGCGGACGGAAGATCTTTGGAAACAATTTCTAAAAAGACCTACGAATTGATCGTTCATGCGAGCGAATTGGAAAGAGTTCGTATGTCTGCTATTCATGATGTTTATACTTCCGGTAATTTAGGAATTCCTAAAGAAGGCGAACTTACTCTTACTGATTTTTTAAATAAGATAGATCGTGAATCCGAGCACAAATTTAAACAACTCGGAACAAGATTAAAAGACACGGTGCATAGGCTAAAGGACAAGATCAAAGCCAATGACAAATTGATCCGAACCAGACAGGAATTTTTGAAGGCCACCATCGACGCGATGCGAACGAACGCAAACAGCGGAGAAGTCGAAGTTTACGAGGATGAAAATCCAAGCACAGTCAGGAACAAGAAGAAACGTTCTTCCGTGTTAGTAAACGCTTCCGCGTAAAGATTGGATAGGAGGGAAGAAGTATGGGATCCACATTCTCCGGATTAGAAATAGGTAAAAGAGGTCTTGCTGCTCACCAGCAAGCTTTACAAACTACCGGCCATAATATTTCAAACGCGGATAATAAACATTATTCCCGCCAAAGAGTTGTTTTGCAAGCTACGGATCCTCTGTACGAACCTTCCTTGAATCGTGCTCATGTTCCTGGTCAGATTGGGCAAGGTGTTGAGATTGCTTCCATTGAACGTGTTAGAGATAATTTTATCGATGATAGAATTATCGAAACCTCGGGCGTAAAGGATTATTGGGCCGCAAAGAACGAATATCTCTACCAAGCTGAGAATATTTTTAACGAGCCGAACGGTACTACTCTTAGAACTCTGATGGATAAATTCTGGTCTTCTTGGGAAGAACTAGCGAACTATCCGGAAGATAATGCGCATCGTTCTGTAGTTTTGGAAAAAGCACAAGGCCTCGGAAGCAGAATGGAGGATGTGTATCGCAAACTCTCTCAACTGAGAGATCAGGCGAATCGTGAGATTGAAGCCCATGGACTTCATTTGAACACGATCGGAGAGAATATCCGCACCTTAAACGAAAGGATTGCTAAATCGGAAGCATTGGGTGATAAGCCAAATGATCTTTACGACAAAAGAGATGCTCTTTTACAGGAACTTTCCGGCTTAACCGACATCACTATCGGCAGAAACGACGAAGACGAGCTGATGGTGTTTATCGGCCAACAAATCCTTGTCCAAGGTGGAAAGTTAAATCGCGTTGATATATTAGGAAATCCTTCTAAAGACGGTCTGTTGGATCTGTACTGGAAAGTCACAGGAGATCCGGTCCTTCTTCGCAAAGGAAGACTACAAGGTTTGATCGAAGTTAGAGACAAAATTTTGGGCGAGAAGATCGACCAAGTGGATGCTCTTGCGATCAATGTTATGGACGTGATCAACGAGATCCATAAAGACGGTTTCGGTCTGAACGGAAATACCAATCAGAACTTCTTCGATATTCGTTCTTTGGCATTGAACACTTTCGGTGAATACGATTCCGACGGTGACGGGCAAAACGATATCACTGCCATCTTTAGGGTTACCGGTAAGAATACTCTGGATCCGGATCGTCCGATCGGGATCAACGGTACAATGACATTCTTAAAACCGGATGAAAAAGAAACTCAGGTTCTAATTCCTTATTCTGCAAACGATACTTTGAACGGAATTATCAAACGTATCAACGCTTCTAAAGTTGGTGTCGTGGCTTACATGAATCACGATAACCAATTGGCTTTCAAAGCGACTGTGGCAGAAGATACTCCTAAGAAAAACTTCATTCTCAGACATATCGAGGATTCCGGAGAGTTATTAGTTGGTCTGACTGGAATGCTGATGGCTTCCGGACCTTCTGGCGCATATGATTACAAACGTTTAGGTGAGATTACCAAACTTCAATCTAAGCCGGAAGACATCACTCTATCTCCTCATTTTCATCCTTCTTCTCATTTTAAAGTGAACGAGCATATTGCGAATAACGTAGCAAATATCGCCGCAGCAAGAGGAAAGGACGTTGGTGGAACAGGAGATTATAACTCTCCTGGAGGTCATAAGGACGGAAGGAACGCTCTTTTAGTAGCTTCTTCACTTAGAAACAATCCTGTGATGGTGGATTATTCCAAAACCACGGATGATTTTTATAATAGTCTGATCTCTAAACTTGCGACAGAAGCAAGAGAATCAAAACAAGAATTTGGGATCCAATCAGATCTTATGACCGAGCTCGAGAATATGAGACAATCGGTGATGGGGGTAAGTTTGGATGAGGAAATGGCCAATATGGTCCAGTTCCAGCACTCGTACAATGCGTCTGCGAAAATGATCAACACTATGAATGAAATTCTAGATACGATCATCAATCGTTTGGGCGCGTAATTCCGCCGGAATAGCAAGGAGGCGAAGCCATGATGCGGATCACTAACATGATGCAGAATAACAGTCTGGTGAGGACTTTGAACCGTCATCAGTTGTCTTTGGACGAAACCCAAAACCAATTGGGTACAGGACAAAGGATCAGAACTCCTTCCGATGATCCTGGAAGGGCTACCAACCAAATGTTTTTCCGATCCAGGATGAACGAGTTGGATACTTTCCAGGCGAATATCGACGACGGATTCGGAAGATTGCAACAGATCGACGGAGAATTGGACAGGATAGGGAACTTATTCCAAAGGGCGAGAGTTCTTGCAGTCCAAGCTTCCAACGGTATCTACCAAGGAGACAAAGGTTTCGAATTGGAAGTTGCCGTAGGTAAAGAGATAGACGAATTACTGAGAGCGTTAGTCGATATTGCGAACACAAGAGATGCCACAGGAAGACCACTTTTTGGTGGCCATGTGATCGAAAGACCTCCTTTTGAACCGATTGAATCTAAGATCAAAGGACTCCAAGGATTGGAATTAAAGAACCAATACATCGGAGTAGAATACAGAGGAGATATCGGAGAGCAGATCAGAGAGATCGAAAAGGGAGAATATATCCCTGTTACTATTCCTGGAAACAAAGTGTTCTGGGGAACGAACATGAGTGTTACCAGTCGTGTGGATAACTCAGGTTACGTTGCTGTCTCCGATCAAAAGTTCAAGATCGACGGAGTAGAGATCCAAGTCTCTGCAGGCGATACGATAGACGATATCATAGACAAGATCAATAATTCTCCGATCGAAGCTAAGGCGAATAAACTCGCTCAGGACAATATCAGTCTTAGTTCTACTGCTCCTCACCAGATCTGGTTGGAGGATGTGGATGGAGGAACTGTTCTGAGAGATATCGGTTTGATCGACTCGGGCAATTCCGAACCTCCTAATAATTACAGTAAGTCTGCAACTGTAACAGGACTTTCCGTATTCGATGTGCTCATCCAATTCAGGAACGATTTGATCCAAAAAGACCAAGAGAGAATTTCAGGTCGTGATATTCAGGACTTGGATCTTGCGTTGGAAAATATTCTCCGTTATAGATCCATAGTAGGCGCAAGGATGAATCGTATGGAGGAACATTCTCAAAGAGTTTCCTTCGATAAATCGTATATGACCGAGTTACTTGCTAAAAACGAAGGAATTGATTTCCCGGAAACTATCATGAATTTGAAGTGGCTGGAAACGATCCATCAATATGCACTTAACGTAGGTTCCAAGGTAATCAAACCTACCTTGATGGACTTTCTAAGATAAGAGTGAGTCCCCGATATTTAAATCGGGGAATTCTTCTTGTAGAGATTTGAAAAAAGTATAAACTTAGAGCCATGCTCTAAAAAACAGGTCGGTCGATGATTGAGATCCAAAGTAAACCTTTCGGAAAAATAAAAGTTTCGGAGCGACAACTTATCAAATTTCCGGAAGGACTTCTAGGTTTCGGGGGATATAAAAGTTTCGCCTTAATCGAAGAAGATGAAGAGTCCGTGTTCAAATGGTTGCAGTCCATAGACGAAGTGGACCTTGCTTTCGTAGTAATTCCCCCTTCTTTATTTAAAAAAGAATATAAACCTCTTTTAAGCCAGGAAGAACTTTCTCAAATCGGGTTGCAGGATGTTTCAGAAGCTTTGACCTTAGTCATTGTGACGATTCCGAGCGACGATCCGGCTTCCATGACTGCAAACCTACAGGGCCCTATTTTAATTAATAAGACGGATTTGACAGGTCGCCAATTCGTATCACGTAATGAGATTCACTCCGTTCGTGAAAGAATTTTGGAAAGCGCCACTGTGGAGATGTCCTAAGTGCTCGTACTAGCTAGGCGTACAAATGAATCCATCATTATAGGTGACGATATTGAGATCGTTATCGTGGATATCAAAGGGGATCAAGTAAAGATCGGGGTCAAGGCTCCTAAAGAAGTTTCCGTTCACAGAGCGGAAGTGTATCGTGAGATCCAGGCTGAGAATAAGAAGGCCGCCGGTGCGAAAATTAAGCCGGAGGAATTGGGAAAAATTGGCAGCATGCTTAAAAAAACCGATTCGGGCAAAAAAGAAAAATCTTAATCTTCTAAGTTTCTTTCTTACCCTTCTATTTACGATTTCTTGTTTGTCTTCCCAAAGAAAGGGAATGGCTTCCTCTTCGGATTCAATCGTATTATATTATCTTAAAAAAAGCTCAGAGTCACCTATCTTCTTACAAGCAGAGACTTGGTTGCCTATCGCTTCCGGAGTATTGACCGGTGCAGGGCCGGACCAATTAGATAAGGGGGAGTTTCTTTCCAGATGGGAAAAACTTTTTAAATTCACCGGAGTTGCGGATACGGGAGTTCTAAACTCGGAGCCGGTTCGATTATTTACGGAAGAAGAATCCTCTCGTCTGGGAGAATTATTATACAGGGCAGAGACTGAAATTCCGGACGGACTTCCGCAAGCATACCAAGTGATTATCAAAAGAGAAGATCCGATCCGTCCTGGACTTAGGATCAGAAGAACAATTTTTTATATAAGAAATAGTTTGGACGGAATTGTATTAGAATTTTCTGAAATAGGGCAGGTCCTCGATTTTCAGACCGCTTATTCTTTTAGGGACTGGACATTAGTACCTATTCAAAAGCCGGAACCTTCTTCCCGTAATTCTATTTATCTCCCTGAGATGCGTCCGGAAGGTTTAGAATATCTTATATTCGCAACAGAAGGAGAAGAAGTAAAAAATCGCATCCTTGTGAGAAACGGTTTCTGGACAGCGAACGCTTCTAAGAAGAATGTTGGAGCTACGACTAAAAAAGTCCCTAAAACGATTGAGGACCGCCTAAGAACTTTGCAGGAACTATTAGATAAGGGATTAATCTCTAAACAAGAATACGAAAGGAAGAAGGCGGAAATTCTGAAAGACTTATAATAAAATAAAACCCGGAAACTTTTTCAGCATCCGGGTCTTATCAAGAAGAATATTATAAGAGCCTGTCCCAAAAGGTCCAGGCTCTTGAAGCCCGCGTTGCGGACTATAGTCGCTTCGCTCCTGAAGCCGGCATTACCGACTATAGATTTTTAACTAATCCTACGGTTCCTCCGTAGTTTCCGAATTGTTCGTTATCGGTAGTAGAACTTAAGTTAGGCACAGCTCCTGCTTCTACAACTTGGCCTCCGGAAATGGAAGGTCCTTTAACTTCTCCTACACTGAAATAGGTAAGTTGGTAGAATCCACCGAATCGGATGCCGAATGTTTCGAAAGGTTTAATTACGAAACCCGATTCGAAAGTCATCGTAAATCCGGATGCTCCCGCAAAAAATCCGTCCTTGGATTTGAATGCGTTGAAGTCTAGACCGTTATACGCGCCTGCAGTAGCTCCTGTGTCCACACCGATCTGAGCGGAACTCAAAGACATAGTTCCCCAGAAAAAGCTTGTATCACCTCGGAAGTACCAGTTCATCCAACTCCACATCGGAACCGCAACGCCATAGTCCAAGGAAAGTGATGTGATATTATATCTGAGATCTCCGAATCCAATCGCAAATCCTGAAATTCCATCCGAACTTCCTGAGCTAAAACCGGGAAGTTTGATCCCGAGGTTGGAATAGTCTCCACTTGTTTTTGCTTGTCCATATCCGATGGAAAATTCGTAACTTACATTATTCGAAGTGTTTAAATTTAAAGGCCCCCAACCGTACTTTACCTTCCACTCGTTGGTGGTTGTGGTAATTTTATCAGTGGTATATCTATTAGAAGTACTAGTAGTGGTGGTTTCCGTCGTAGACTTTTCTCCCAAAGAAGCAACGATACCGATGAATGTATTATCAGATAGCTGGTGAGAATATCTGATCTTAGGGAATCCGCCGCTTGGAGTAGTCTTACTATCTTCTTTGAAGAATTCAGGTGTTCCTCCCAACGCGCTTCCTGCAATCCTTACACTATTTAAGATTCCGTTAATAGATTGAGGTCCGCCTTGGTTCAGACTTCCAGCGACTCCATCTAATTCTAAAATATGTAATAAACCATTTCCATATGCGTTTCCATTACTTGAGGAGGGGGAAGAAGAACTGCTACCACCGATCGGAGCTTGGTCTTGTGGTGGTGGCTGTTGGTTGTTATTCGTAGGTTGATTTTTAGGCTGCTTTTGATTATTCGGATTTGGTGTTTGTCCGAACAAGGAAAAGCAAACTAGATAGGTTGCCAATATAGCTAGAATCTTTTTTGTCATGAGGTGCCAGAGTAATAATTTTTTTCCCAAAACACCAATTAATCTGGATGAGAGCAAGACAAAAAACAAAAGACCGGAGCGGCCCCCGAAAGGGCCGCTCACGTAGTGAGAATAGTGAAGAGAATTGGATATATGTTAACTATTTACCGGGTTATTGGTACTTAGGTAACAATCCATAAATACCATACCCATATAACCGATTGAAAAGACAGATTTTTTTCACTTATTTGCAGTTTTTTTAATAAGAAACTTTCAATAAGATCTTTGCTTCACGAAATAAATTTCCAGCCTCGATTGGAGTCGCAGATTTTGCGCTCATAGTTTGAAAACCATCCATGACAGGGAGTGGTTCGGAAATTTCTTGAAAGTCCGCTCTTATCTCTACAAAATCCTTAAATTTCAAGCCCAGTGCGGAGAGAATAATATCCGCTTTTTTGCGAGCATCCTTTGCCGCTAGCTGCAAAGCTTCTTGAGAAGCCTTCTCTAAATTTGCATCCGTTGCCTGCAATCGGATACCTATAATTTGATTCGCTCCATTCTGTATGGACTCATCAATCAGTTTGCCTGCAGATTCTACTTTAGCTCTTATTAAGATTGTATTGGACGCTACATAACCTTTGATCTGTCTTGCTCCAGATTTAGGATATTCGTATATTGTTTGCAGACGGATTGCCTCCGTTTGTAACGATAGTAAGGACTGCTTTTTAAGATATTTTACAAGAGAATCGGTCTTTGCTGAAGTTTTCTCATGAGCTTCTTCTGCTGTTTTAGATTCTGTTTCTACTCCGATACGTATCTCTACAAGCTCTGCAGGGACCGCCACTTTGGAGAAACCACTAACAATCAGGACTTTTTCCTGTTCTGCAAATACGGAAGCGAAACTAGAGAATAATAATATGCACCCGAATAATATTTTTTTCATAAAAACTCCAGAGATAAGACCTTTTTCCGTTCGTGAAAATTCCCGAACGGTTCCGGATTTTTAGATTTAATTCTAAGTTATAAAAATTGAAATTTGTAAGGAGAATTTCTCAGTACTTTACGAATTCTTTATCCAATTCGTCTTGGTAACGGCTTACCCGTTTTTTTAAGTTTTTCTTTCCTACATAATATTTGCCTTCGCCTTCTCGTTTCGCCTTCTCCGTAAATTTTTCGGAACGATGAGAAAGGTAAGGATGTGTCATAAAATACTCTTGGATAGGAGAAGCGGCATTTTCTTTTCCACCGCTTTCTTCTTGTAACTTTAGGAAAGTCCTTCCCATTGCGAACGGGTCGTAACTTTCCCTGAGCAATAGGTCGTAACCGTAGGAGTCTGCCTCGTCTTCTTGGTTTTTACCAAAAGAAGGTCTTAAAAGTAATGCTGCAGTTAGATCTGCCAGCTCTCCTAAAGTAGAGGCACCGATCTTTCCTGCCAATAATTCCCCTCTGACCATATCCATGCAGTGGGAAAGCTCTACGTGTCCGATCTCATGCCCGATCACTGCAACCAGTTCTGCTTCTGATCCTACCATAGAAAGAAGTCCCTTAGTCACGAACAAGATCCCTCCAGGCATCGCATATGCGTTTGGAACGGAAGAATCCATTATAAAGATCCTATATTCGAATCCTTTGTTTTTTACGATTGTAAGGTTTGAGACCAAACTTCTCAAATAGATCAGATCAGGATCTTTTTCATCCGCATAGGATTCATAACGTAATGCAACGGAATCTCCCAGCTTCTTTTCATCCAGGTCGCTGATCGGCATAAGCTTTGTAAGAGAACGATCGAATGTTTTGATCGGTTTTCCCAATAATTGAAATGCAGGAGAAAGAGTGGCGGGCATTTCTACATTTGCCTTACTCTTTACAGCCAAAAATGAAATAGCTGCTCCCGCTACTAAAAGTATAACAAAGAATAATAATCGATTACGGAGCATCTGTTTTCTCCTTATTTCCGAATTTGCCGTAAAGAGTGTTCATCAGGATGAGTATTCCTCCAACTCCTAGGAATACCAACGCACGAGTGATTGTGGAAGACTGAGAAAGATCCCAGAAGATCAACCTAAGCAGGCATACTATCATTGCTACCAAAGACACATAACGGAAATGTTCCTTTTTCAGAATGAGTCCCATTAGGAAGACGATGAACACTTCTACCATCCATAATAGAGTTAATAGAGAAGAATCAAAACTCCAGAAAAGGAAGAATGCTCCCGCTGCGAATAAAGGATAGAATATGACACTGTCAGATCTTTGATCCAGCTTTTCCGAAAGTGTTCTGATCTTTCCAGGATAACCTTCCATTTCTATTCCTTGGAAAGGAGGCAGAAGTTGGATCCTTACTAAGTATGCGATCTGCAATACAATCCCAATAAGTCCTCCGAGCCATTCTTGGTTGGCCCAATATTCGGACGGAGTTAAAGCCGAACTGGAAATGAAAGCCACATGAATACAGGAATACCAATAGAAGCAGAGGGAATAAAATCTGAATCTCGAAATTTCCCAAGAGGTTTTTGAACTGATCTGATTTAGGAAGAATGCCCAAACGATCCAAGCGACCGGTAGCCATGTATTCGGAATTTCTAATGCAATGATTGCTGTGATAAAGGTCCCTGTCAGTTCCCAGAACAAAGGTAAAATAGAATTCCAATAATTCGGAATTTCTTTTTTAGGCTTCGGACTGTTTGCCCAATATAAAAATACTCCAATTGCCAAAGCTTGAATCAGGAATCTGATCTTGAATATGCCTACGTATAATTCCGATTGAAGATGGACCAGAATATGAGCTCCTAAAAACAATCCTACAAATATTAATGCAAAAATTTGCCAGACCGATCCCGCATAATTGATGGATGACTTCCAAGTATTCTCCCATTTCTTTTCTCTTTCAGAGAAAAAGTTTTTAGTCTCGAGATAAACCAGGGAAAGAAGTAGCCATAGTATCCCAGGTAAAAACGGAGAAATACTTTGAGTAGTCCAATATGCCAAGAATACGATATGCAAAGAGAAAAGGATCGCTCCGGGAGAAGAAAAATATCTGATCTTATCCGGACCGATCTTTACTTTAGAAAGAGGTATCATTAAGAAGCAGAATAGGATCGTAGGTAGATCTCTTAGCAGAACTTCCCATCTTTCCAAAGAATAAATTCTATAGATCACTTCGAAGTGTAATGCGGCGACAAAAAAGAAAATCCCAACTCCTAAACCGTTCCAATTTCTGTTTTGTCGGATCACCAGCAGAAGTATTCCAAGAGCCGGAAGATATAGCTCCGAGTATTTCCAGTCGAATAATTGGAAACAAATAGCGGATGCTAAAAGTCCGGAAAAAATTCCGGCAGGGGAAATTCTATCATCTCCTCCTATTCCGTAAATATCGTCGCTTGCGGTGGCACTTTCCTTATTCCGTATCTCATCATAGAATTGGATCAAGAATGTCAGAAGGATCATCGCAATCGTAGTGATGACCACGGGCCAAGCTCCAAGATGGACACCACCAAAGTATTTTACGATTAGAATAAGAATATATTGAATCCAAGAAAGATGAAGAAGCACCACTCCTATATTCTTGAGTAGATTCTCTTTTTCTTCCGAACTTACCACGAAGAAGATGGAGAATAAGAGAGAAATGTATACATTGATCAGGAATAGATCCACTTCCCATCGACTGAGTAATATGATCCCGATCGAAGCAAGTGCTAAGGATACTAAAGTATCTGTAAGATACAGCCATCGTATGTTTAATTTTTCTCTAGCCGTTCTTGCCCAGAAAAACAACCCGACAGAAACAGTGATCAAAACGGGAGGATTCCATTTAGATCCTGTGGAATACACTGATAGACCTAAACCGATCCCCGCCCAAATAATTAAATGAGTGATAAAAGGAAGACGTTGGATATTTGCGGAAGAATAAACTTTTCGATAATGAGCCAAGATGGATGGAATTCCAACAGCAAGAGTTCCTAAGATCCCCCAAGTTCTGGAATGAGTAGAATTCAATACATGTAGTTGTTCCGAAAAATGTCCTTTATAAAGATAATTTAAAATTAAAAAGGAGATCGCGGTTTGTATTAAATGAAATTCCCATTTAGTTCTATAAGATAGGAGCACACTGAAAGCAGAGACTCCAACCGCTAAGAAGAAGATCAAGGTACTTAAAGGAAGGATCGCCAGAGAGATTAAACTTAAAACAATATGAAGGCTCGCAAACTTTTGTTGAGAAGTTTGCCAAGCAAGTCCCAGGTTTACTGAAATTCCTACAATAACTAAGATGAGCGCATAAAATTCCGATTCTATCCATTTCATTCCGGGAACTGAAACTGCAGCAATACAAGAGAATAATATAACTGCACCGGAACCGCTTCGGATCCAATATCCGATTTGCACCCAGAACTCTTTTTTGACTAGAAGAATGGAAACTATGAATAGACCTACACCGATCCCTAATACCATTAAGAATCTGAAAAATGGAGACATGTTCAGGGCCGCATAGATCCCTAAGAATCCTACACCCATCACGAGTATGATTGTTCCTAAGATCCCGGTCCAATTGTTCGCGATCTGCTTCTCGAATTTTTCCCAAGCCTCTGATTTTTTAGCAATAGGTTGAGGTTCTTGCTTTATAATAGTTGGAGGTACAACCGCTGCAGGTTTTTGCGTTTTTGTAACAGGCTTAGAAGAAGGGACTTCCTTCTTGGTTTCTGGAATTGTTTCTTTTACCAGGATTGGCTTTTCTTCTTTGATTGGAGGTTTTTTCTTTTCTGCCTGTGTTTCAGGAACAGCAGAAGGTCCCCTTTCTTTCAATTGGTTCTCCAGATCTTGGATCCTTTCTAAAAGTCCGTTGATCTTTGATAATAAAACGAAGGGAATAATAAGGTAGAAGATACCGGCAAAAAATGCGAACAAACCGATCAAAAAATACATAAGCGGAATGAGTTCAGCATACGCGATTTCATTGTAAATTTATTTTTAAGCCGTTTTCTTGGCGTGTTTAGGTAGGCCTTTTCGAATAACGCGTCCTTTAGGATCATAACTTTCCTGAATTTTCGAAAAAAAATGAAAGTTTTGGAAAAGTAGTTTCTAGCGTTATTTAGTCCATTAGTATTTGAGAGCTTGTTCCCTCGGTGATAAAAGTTTGGAATCTTCCCTTTCACAGCTCAATATCCTCAGGCAGTTTTTCGAAAGGATCGGGGACGGAGTTCTTGTATTTTCTAGTTCTGGCAATTTGATCGAAGCGAATCCTTCCGCATTACAGATATTGGGCTATTCTTCTAAAGAGTTGAAAGAGATAGATTTTAGTCTGATCTCCGATATCCGAAACGGCATCTTTGAAAGTCTCAAAAAGGAAGAAAAGACCAATTGGTATTTGGGTTACTTTTTACTTAAGAACAAAGAGATCAGGACATTCTATTGCCAAGGTTTTAAGATCCAAGGAGAAACAGATGCAGAAACTACAACTTGGATCCATATTCGTTCTCCCAAACAACAAAGTGAACTTTCCAAAGAAGATATAACTCATCCTGAGATAGGATGGAGGGCTCTCGAAAAATTTTTCGATATGAATCCTTTGCCTATGGCTATCACAGAGATTGAAACTGGCAAATATCTTAAAGTAAATAGGCAGTTTTGCATTCAGGTAAAATATTCTGAAGATGAAATTGTAGGAAAAAGCGCTTTAGACTTGGGCTTCTGGAGTTCTGCAGAGACAAGAGCCAATATAGTAGAAGCTATTAAAAAAGAAGGCTTTGTTCGAGATATAGAATTACGTTTTACGAATAAACTTGGAGAGGAATTTTGGGGCCTTTTCTCCGCTCACCCTATAGAATATGCAGGTTCATTAAAACTTCTTACAATTACTGTGCCGATCACGGATCGGGTAAAAGAAGAAGTAGAAAAACAAAAACTTCTGGATGAGCTGAAAGAGAACCAGGAGATCCTGAAGCAGATCATTAAATTAAATCCCACTGCGATTACATTATCCAAATTGGATGGAGCCTATTTGGATGCAAACGATCTGTTCTTAAGTTTAATTGGAAAAACCAAAGAAGAGATCATCGGCAAGTCTCCCGCGGACTTGGGTGTGTATTACGATCTGAGCGATAGGGAGATCATCCGAGGATTACTGATCCAAAAAGGTGCGGTAGATAATTTAGAAGTGAAAATGGGAACCTCCGACGGAAAGATCCGATCTATTCTATTTTCCGCTAGAGTAATAGAGGCTGGCGGTGAAAAAAAGATCTTAGCGGTTGGCCACGATATCACTCATATAAAAGATGCCCAGACTGACCTGGAAGGCTTAGCTTCCGAACTTGAAAAAAGTAAGGAACTTTTCCAAAGATTATTTCAATTAATCCCTTCTGCGGTAGTTCTTACCGATTTGATCTCCAGAAAGATCATCGATGTGAACGAAAGATTTTTAGAATTCGTAAAGCTAAAAAGATCCGAAGTGATCGGAAAGCTCACTACCGACATCAAGGTTTGGGATTACGATCCGGATAGAAGGGCCGAAATTTATAAACAGTTAGATGAGAAGGGAGAAGTCAGCAATATAGAGACTGTTTTCAGAGCCTCCGATGGAATTGCGATGCCTGTACTGTATTCAGGAAGGATCGTAAAATTAAACGGAAGACCACATGTTATCTCACTTGCAACGGATATCAGAGAACGTCTGGAGGCAGAAGAACAGACCAGAAGATTGAACGCAGAAGTCCGGCATAATAAAGAACTCTTCGAAAAAATATTCCAAATGAATCCTGCTGCGGTGTCTTTATCTGATCTGGAAACCGGAACTTATACGGAGATCAACGAAGCGTATTGTGCTCTGATCGGATATACAAGAGAGCAGATCATCGGAAAAACTTCTGTAGAGTTAGGAGTACTAAAAAGTAAAGAAGACCGGGCAAAGATCAAAGCGGAACTTGAAAGTTCAGGATGGAGTAAGAATATAGAATTAGCTATAGGCCATGCAGACGGATCTGAACGTTATGGACTTTGCGGAAATAGAATTTTTAGACTGGGCGATCGAATGGTTCTCTTGTCGATGGTAATCGATATCACGGATAGAAAGCGAGCGGAATCCGAGAGAGATAAATATCTAGCTCAATTAGAAGAAAGTAAAAACCTATTCGAGAAAGTATTCGAATTAAATCCGGATACAATCTGTATTTCCGATCTCGAAACCGGTAAATATATCAGCGTGAATTCAATGTTCTACGATCTATTCGGATTCACAAAAGAAGAAGCGATCGGAAGGAATTCGGTGGATTTGGGAATTTGGCCCGATCCTAAGGTCAAACGTCAACTTATAGATCAGATGAAAGAAAAAGGAATATTAAGAGATATTGATATTCCTTTTATCCGAAAAGACGGAACTCCTGTAGATTCTATTTTTTCCGGCCGTATTGTGAACTTAATGGGAAGGCCTGCGATAGTCGCAATCACTAAGGACAATACCGCTGCAAAGGCTGCAGCTAAAGAAAAAGAAAAAGAGAACATAAAACTTTCCGAACAGGCAAGAGTTCTATTGAACATGGCGACTGATCCGGATTTTGCTACAGGTAATATATCTGCAGGTTTGAATAATATAGTTAGAATGTGCACCGAGACATTGGGATGTGATCGTGCTTCCATTTGGCTTTTTTCGGATAAGGAAAGAACTGTGTGGTCTCTGGTATCAGGTTGGGATCAAAAATTCGAAACCTATATGGATCCAGCTACGATGGACCTAAAACAACACCCTAAATATTTTGCATCGATGAAGACGGAAAGATTCGTGGATGCATACGACGTGGTCAACGATCCAAGGACTTCTGAGTTTGCAGAGACTTACAGTATTCCTCTAGGCATCCAATCTTTGTTGGACGCTCCAATCTTTTTAAGAGGTGGAATTTACGGGGTAATCTGCTTAGAACACAGAGGTGGTCTCAGAAGATGGAAAGGATATGAGCAACAATTCGTAGTTACAGTTGCAGAACAAGTCACTCAGCTATTATTGAATTCCGAAAGAAGAGAAGCTAAGGAAGAATTGGAGCACGCAGTTCGCATACGGACTTCCGAGTTAGCTTCGGCTTTGGACAATTTGAAAAAGACCCAGGACCAACTCATTCTTTCCGAAAAGATGGCCGCCCTTGGACAATTGGTGGCTGGTATCGCTCATGAGATCAATAACCCGTTGGGAGCGATCTCTGCTCTAAGCGGCGAGTTGAGAGCTTATATGGATTCTTCGCCGGACCGTTTGAAAAAGTTACGTCCATTTTTTGCAGAGGCAGAACCTAGCTATATCAAAAGATTGTGTGATTTCATCCGTGCAGGGATCGCTAGTAAAGAAACTCAAGTCTCAAGAGAAGAAAGAAGGGACGTTCTCAGAAAATTAAAGAATAAACTGAGCGAACTTGGTTTCGAAAATCCTTACGATCTAGCCGACAGACTGATGGATGTAGGGTTATATAATTCCATGGAGGAATTTCCAGAAGTTTTCGAGGCCAAGGAAAATCTTGCACTCCTAGATTTTGCGATCGAAGAGATCCAAACATATAAGAACGCAGCATCCATTCGTTTGGCAGTGGATAGAACTTC
This sequence comes from Leptospira johnsonii, assembly GCF_003112675.1. Lineage (NCBI taxonomy): Bacteria > Pseudomonadati > Spirochaetota > Leptospiria > Leptospirales > Leptospiraceae > Leptospira > Leptospira johnsonii. Next base: position 1,157,121 of record NZ_BFAY01000011.1, read on the forward strand.
TAAGATCGTTTATGCTCTTAAAAGTTTTGCCCATATCGATTCAGGAGAAGGTAAGATCGAAACGGATCTTGCGGAGAATATAGAAACTGTTCTTACAATTTATCATAATCAGATCAAAAACGGGGTCGAAGTAGAATTAGACTTCCAAGCAAGACCGATTATTTACGCGTATCCGGATGATTTGATCCAGGTTTGGACAAACTTAATTTACAATTCTTTACAAGCCATGCAGTTCAAAGGAAAGATCAAAATTTCCATTTTGGATTCTGATTCGGACGTTTCCGTTTTGATTTCGGATAATGGTCCTGGTATTCCTCCGGATATTAAATCTAAGATTTTCGATCCTTTTTATACCACCAAGGCCCCGGGTGAAGGAAGCGGTCTGGGACTAGATATTTCCAGAAGGATCGTTTTAAAGCACGGAGGGAGGATAGAATTTAACTCTAAACCAGGAAAGACAGTGTTTAAGGTGCTTCTTCCTAAGAACTGAGTTAGATTTTAAAGAATTCCACTTCCTTTCTCAAAGAGCTTGCTTGTTGGGCAAGTTTCTCCGCAAGAGAATCTATATCAGTCACTATCCCGTTCAAAAATTCGGTAGCTTCCGAAATACTACCGATCGTTTTAGAAAATTCTAAAGAAGTTTGCGATTGTTCTTTCGTATGATTTCTGATCTCTTCTGCGGATCGGATCAATTCCGAAAATGCATTTTTTACTTGAGCACTCGCTACCAATTGTGATTCGGATAAGGAAGAGACCTGCAAAATTCTTTCGGAAGTATTTTGAGCAGTATCTCCAATCCTTCTGAAAGCTACTTCAGTATTTCCTAAAACTTCTCTTCCTGAGTTGGTTGCCTTTACCGCTTCTGCCAATGTTGCCCTGATCCTTTTTGCATTCTCCTGGGTTTGTTCTCCCAGTTTGGAAATTTCCTGGGCTACCACTGCAAAACCTTTTCCTGCTTCTCCGGCACGGGCAGCTTCTATAGCAGCGTTCAAGGAAAGAAGGCCAATTCTATCGGTAATCTCATGGATCACGTTCACACTAGCTTCCATTTTGGCGGTATTAGATTCTATTTCTGCCATCGCATCTCGAGTGGATTTTAAAGCGGATTCTCCATTAGAAGTTTCTAATCTCATTCTTTCCGCGTCATTTTTTGTATCCATGAGGGAAGTATGAACATTACGGATTCTATCTTCAAGTTCGGCAAGAGATTCTGTTGCTTGTTCTACGGTGCTGGATTGGCTTTCCGCTCTGGAGGAAGTAGAATGAATGGATGCTGCGATTTCTTCTACCCCTGAACTCATTTGTTCAGTGGATGCAGCTTGCTCTTGCATCTTTATGGAAAGACCTTTCGTTTTCTCTTCTAATACTTTAGAACTTTGAGAAAGTTTTTCGGACTCTTTGATCACCGTTTTAACAACGATCCTAAGTCGTTTCACAAAATCGTTCAGCATCTTGCTACTTCTTCCCAATTCGTCCGTAGAAACCATAGGAAGTAGAATCTCCAACTCACCTTGGGACATTTCTACAAATGCGTTCATCATGTTTTTGGAGTTCCTACGGATACTAGAAGCCAGTAGGTAGGAGGAAATGGTAAGGGTGATCACCATAAAAAGTATAGTGAGAGAAAGCGCTAAGGTAACATCTCCCAGTTTCAACCAACCGGAAGTCTCTTCTAGTAAAAGATAACCAAAAATTACTACAGGTAATAATGCGATAGATGCGATCGTAGAAATGAGCCTAGTAAAGATAGATACTTTACGAATATCTTTATCTTCCAGAGAAAGTCCGTTCAATCTGTCCGACTCTAATGCTTCCGCAAGTACTGACTCGGTCAAAAAGAAATGAGAAATTCCTAAAGTAGGATAAATGATCAAAGGCAAGAGTAAGAAAGGAGCCGACTCGAAGAATTCCGGAATAAAGAAAAAATGCATAATTTTCCAAGCCGTAGGAATTCCATAACTCCACTGCACTATATAAAATCCGGTGTTGAGTAACGGGAAGTTCAGAAGTTTTTTCTTTACTTCTACCTTTCCTTTTGTGTTCAACTTTTCCCAATTATTGGGTTCCAGGTTGGATAAGAGCCTTCCCAAATACAAAAATCGAAGCGTAGGGAAAAAATAAGATGTGGTCAATGCGACTGTGGACGACCCGATCAGTGCGATCGCCTTATTGAAGTCATACGCTCCTGCAGCGATAATGAACAAAACAGCCAAAGGGACCGCAAGAACGGAAGTTAATAGCTCCAGGCCCAAGGTCAGTCTCCATCTGAGTTTTCTAGATTCTCCCCTCGTCATTTCCGTTCTTTTCCTTTTTTTGATTTGAAAGAAACCTAAGGCTTCAAGATATTTCATGACAATGAGACGCAGATTGCTTTTATCATCCACCTCTTTGTTGATTTTACTGTTTGAATTCTTTTACATCGATTTTGCAATTTATGGAAAAAGTCAGTCAATCGACACATCTTCGCCTTCTAGTATTCGATCGGGGCCGATGTTAGGTTACTCGACCCATAAAGAAGTAAAAATTTGGGTCCAGACTAAGAATCCTTCTAAAGTATATGCGAAATATTTTATTTCCGGAAATCCCGAGCAAAGTAACATAACTCGAGAAGTAAACACAGAACACAATAAAGGGAACGTTGCCCATCTGATCGCGGACGTATTGGAACCCGGAAAAACATATGAATACATAATTTATGTAAATGGAAAATACCAAGAACCTGCGTCGGAACAAAAATTTAAGACACAACCTATTTGGATCGGAAAGCAAAGTGGGCCTCCCGATATCAAATTCGCTTTGGGAAGTTGTGCATTCGTGAATGATCCTAAATACGATACCCAAGCAAAACCTTATGGAGGAGAATATTTTATCTACCAATCCATCTCTGCTCAAAAGCCGGATTTCATGCTTTGGATGGGAGATAATATTTATCTAAGAGAGCCTGATTGGGAATCCAGAACAGGCTTCATTTATCGTTATACCGAACAAAGATCTTTGGCCGAATTACAACCGTTACTCGCGAATGTTCACCACTATGCAGTTTGGGACGATCATGATTGGGGACCGAACGATGGGGACGCTTCTTTTTGGATGGGAGCAACTGCAGATGAAATTTTCAAACTGTTTTGGGCAAATCCAAACTATTCAAAAAAAGGAATATACGGCTCCTTCACTTGGGGAGATACACAATTCTTTTTGATGGATGATCGTAGTTTCAGGACTGCAAACGATAATAAAACAGGATCTAGATCCTTCTTCGGAGAGGAACAATTGGATTGGTTGGTGAACGGTTTGGCATTTTCCAAGGCTACTTTTAAGTTCGTAGTGGTGGGAGGCCAGGTCTTAAATCCGTTGTCAGTATTCGAGAATTATTCCACTTATGCGGAAGAAAGGGAAAAACTTCTTTCCAAAATCTCCAAATTGAAGATAAAAAACCTGGTATTTTTGACCGGAGACAGACACTTTACGGAATTATCATATATCCAGGAAGGATTCGAATATCCTATATACGATTTTACCGTTTCACCTTTAACTTCTTCCACTCATGCGCCGATTACCGAAAAAAATCCATTAAGGATCGAAGGTACTCTTGTGGATGATAAAAGGAATTTTGGGACTATAGAAATTACCGGTCCATTAAAACAAAGGAACTTAGTATTTAGAATTTTTGATTCTTCCGGAAAAGAGCTTTGGTCTAGGGAAATTAAGGCCAAATGAAAATCCAAAAGTTTATGTTATATCTTCTCTCGATCATATTCATCGTTTTTCTGGGACTTTTCGGCTTATTGTATTCTAATCAGGACAAGTTGATCTTCTTTCCTGAAATTTTGCCCGAAGACTTTCACTTCTCTTTTCCCTATACGTTCCAAGAAGTTTCTTTGGAGCTGGAAAACGGGGAGAAGATATACGCATTATTTTTCCCTGCTCAAGGTCCTTCTAAGGGTGCAGTTCTTTATTTCCATGGGAACGCAGGAAGTTTAAGAAGTTGGGGAGGGGTCGCCGAGGACTTTGTTCCTAGAGGTTGGGACCTTCTCATGACCGACTATAGAGGGTATGGTAAAAGTAGAGCCAAACTAACTGAGAAGGGAATGTATCAGGATGCGGAACGCTGGTATGAATATCTGAAAACGGATAAATTAAAAAAAGAAAATGAGATCATCCTTTATGGGCGATCTATCGGAGCAGGGGTTGTTGCGGATTTAGGAACCAAAACAAATCCGGGTTATATTATATTAGAAACTCCTTATACTTCTTTGGCGGATCTTGCAAAAGAATATTATCCTTTCGTGCCTGAATGGTTCTTGGCTTATTCTCTCAAGTCTGAGAATAAGATCGGAAAATTACATTCTGCTGCGACGATCATACATGGGAACGAAGACGAGATCATTCCTTTTCGACAAGGAAAGAAATTATTCAAAACAGCTTTAGAATCGGGAGTAAAGATAGAACTTTTGGAAATAGAAGGAGGAAATCATAATAATCTCTCCTTCTTTCCCGAGTACCAAAAAGGGTTAGCGAAAATTTTAGAATCGGTCCACGTGAACCGAAGAAAATCAAATTCTCAGAGATAGTCTGGGAATAATACTTTCAGTTTTGCAACAGTGTCCGGATTCCTGCGCTCCGGAGCGGTGATGATAGAATATTTAGTACTATTCTTTAAGCTTAGATCATCCCCATTCCCGAGATCCGGGATCAAAGCACTCAATAGTTTTTTAGCATTCTCCGCATTCTTTCCTAGATTCGCCATTACCATTTCCGCGGTGACTGCTTCTTCATTCTCTCTCCAACAATCGTAGTCTGTGGACATACAGATCATTTGGTAAGCGATCTCAGCTTCTCTTGCAAGTTTCGCTTCCGGAAGAACGCTCATATTGATAATGTCTCCACCCCAAGAACGATACATATGAGATTCCGCTCTCGTGGAGAATAGAGGACCTTCCATACAAACTAAAGTTTTGTTTTGGTGGATCTGAAGATTTATTTTTGCAGCGGCTTTGTTAATTCTATCGCTTAGATTTTTTGAAAAAGGATCTGCGAAAGGAGCATGAGCTACCACACCTTTTCCAAAGAATGTGGACTCTCTTCCTCTTGTTCTATCTATGATCTGGCTAGGAAGAACGAAATCCAAAGGTTTGATTTCTTCTCTCAAACTTCCGACGGAACTGAATGCTACGATCTCTTCTACACCTAAAATTTTAAGTGCGCAGATATTAGCCTTCATAGGGACTTCGTGAGGCATGATAAAATGTCCCACACCATGACGAGGTAAGAATGCGATTAGTTTGTCGTGGATCTTTCCGATCTTGATCGTGTCGGAAGGTTTGCCCCAAGGAGTTTCCGGAAGGATTTCCTCGACCAGTTCCATTCCATCCAGACTATAGAGACCTGTGCCTCCGATAACTGCAGCTTTTACTTTGGTCCCCATATCCTTCTCCCCTCAATCGGAATAAATTCCATATATCGAAATATGGGTTCGATTGTAAAGAAGAAGGAAACGAAAAGGGCTTAGGAATTATTGCTCAATACTTTTAGTTCGGAAGCTTTCATTTTGATCCGATCGATCTCCGAGTTTAGATTGGCTGAATCTTCGTTAATCTCATTAATATCTTTTTCTAACTGGGACATGGTCCGGATCATTTCCTTTTGGCCCAAGGATTGTTCTCTTTCAGATTCATAGATCTCGCTAGAAACCGATTTGATACTTTCCAGCTCACTTAAGAACTTGCGGATAATGTTTGTCTGCTCCAGATAAAGTTTGTTCATCTGGACGATCCTGTCAGAAGTTTCCAAGATCTTAAATTTTTGTTTTTCGGTCAGATCTCCCGTTTCCGCAGAAGCGCTTTTTGCTTCTTGGATAAAATTTTGGGACTGTCTTACGATCGCAGAGATGGACTTTGCATTTTCAGAAGTAAAGTCTGCGAGTTTGCTGACCTCGTTTGCTACCACTGCGAATCCTCTTCCTGCTTCTCCTGCTCTCGCGGCTTCTATGGAGGCGTTTAATGCGAGAAGGTTCGTTTTATCTGCGATCTCTCCCATGATCTGGTTGATCTGATCTACTTTGTCAAAGGAACTAGCGATGTCTGCCAGATAGGATTTTGTTTTTTCGGCAGCAATGGTCACATTCTCCATATCCGCTTTATTATCATTTGCGAATGAAGAAAGTGCCTGGCTGTAACCTGTGATATTCGAGACTATATCTCCCAACTTTTTAGAATCATCCACAAGTTCGCTTAAACTTGCGTTCTGAGATTCTATAGATCTAGAAGTGTTAGTAGAAGCAGCGGAAAGTTCTTCTAGTACGGCATTCACTTCTTCCAAGGCAGCTGCTTGAGATTCCATCTTTTCTCCGGTGCGATTGATGAATTGTGCGAATTTGACAATGGAATCTTCTAAGCTGATTGCAGAATCTTTGATGATTGTTTGGTTCTCGCTTAGTTTTTCCAGTAGACCTTTAGAATCGGAATAGAGGCGGTTTCCTTCTACCGTTAGTCTCAAAAATAATCTCATCAATTGGGCGAGTATCACACTCGCAACGAATATGAATGCAAGTTTTATGATCTCAGTAGAAGCACTAAGATTGTAGGGAAGTTTTGCTTCTTCCACATCCATTACAAATCCTGCACCGTTCTTGAGGGCGCATACAAGAGCTACAATTGCTCCTGCAGTGGAGAATGCGCCTACGATCAGAACAAAGATCCTTTCTCCCAAAAGACAGGAGTAGATCATTATATAAAAATAAATGAAGAATAATACTACGTTCTTTAAGGTCCCGGCCGCTACGTCCGGGGAAACGAAAGTATCCAAGATCAAAGTTGCGCTTAGAACATTCACATCGAATAACACAAAAACTTTATGAAATCCGATGGACATATTCCTTTTACGATTTGCTATAAAATTGAAAATGCAGTAGAGACCCATAAAAGCAGTTCCTGCCGCATGGACCATAAATTGTAAGGGTTGAAAACTTTTGTAAGCTCCTGCCAAGGAAACGATAAAAAGTAAAACTAGGCCCAGCCGGATCCGGTTGATTACGATGGCCCCGTTCTTCCAGATCTGTAAGATCGTGGATTCAGTTTGTATATGGGAAGTTTCCATTCTTACCTCGATAAGAGCAATAGACGGAATTTCCCTAGTCAGACTAACGTTGGAGTTTTTTTATTCGGAAGAATGTCCGCTTAATACTCGTTTTCGGATCTTAAGAAAGAGAAGATCTTACTTCTTCTAAGATCCGATCCATTTCCAGGATACCTTCTTCGAATAAGGCGGGGCCTGGTTGCAAAATGATCGCAGGATCCATTTCGAAAATTCTATCGTTTTTGATTGCTGGAATGTCTTTCCATTCTTCTCTGGTGCGGACCCATTCAAAGTCCATAGGTTTTCCACACCAACTTCCGATGATCAGATCTGGTTTTGCATCCGCCACTTCATGAAGACTTATGATCCTGTCCTTAGCCATAGATTTTTCTTTTAAATGTCCGAAACAATCTACTGCTCCGACAATCTCCAATAATTCGGAGACCCATCTGATCCCTGTGATGATCGGATGATCCCATTCTTGGAAAAATACTTTGAGCCTAGGCTTAGAAGAAGAACGTTCTTTGAGCTCGTTTAATTTCTTCTTATAAGATTCAACGAGTTTAGAAACTTGTTCCGACTTTCCGATCAATGATCCAACCATCAAAATAGTTCGGAAAATTTCCTCCAAACTCCGTTGGTTGGTGATAAGAACATTCAAACCTTCTTTTACAAGATCGTGAGAAAGTTGGGCCTGAATATCCGAGAAACCGATCACCAGGTCCGGATCTAGATCCTTGATCCGCTTTATGTTTCCATTAATAAAAGCTGAGACTCTAGGCTTTTCTTCCTTGGCCTGAGGAGGTCTCTCCGTATACGCGGAGATTCCCACAATCCTATCTTCTTCTCCTAATAAATAGAGAAGTTCCGTAGTCTCTTCAGTTAAACAAACGATTCTTTGCGGACCGACTCTACTCAACTGTGATACTTCTTCTTATCTTCTATTAATTTTTCTACTACGCTTGGATCTGCTAAGGTGGAGATATCTCCCAAACCTTCGAACTCGCCGGAGGCAATCTTACGAAGTATCCTTCTCATGATTTTTCCGGATCTGGTTTTAGGAAGTCCAGGAGCCCAATGGATTACGTCAGGTCTTGCGATCTTTCCGATCATTTTTTCCACTGTCGCGATCAGTTCTTTTTTAAGAGAATCGTTTGTGGCCACACCCTCTTTCACTGTAACGTAGGCATAAATTCCTTGGCCCTTGATATCGTGCGGAAATCCTACAACAGCAGCTTCTGCTACGGAAAGATTTTCTACGAGTGCGCTTTCCACTTCTGCGGAGCCGATCCTATGACCTGATACGTTAATCACATCGTCTACGCGACCTGTGATCCAATAATATCCGTCTTTGTCTCTTCTTGCTCCGTCTCCGGTAAAATAGTAACCTTTATAAATGGAGAAGTAGGTATCGAAAAATCTTTTCGGGTCCTTGAACACTCCTCTCATCATAGAAGGCCAAGGAGATTTGATTGCAAGATTGCCGGAAACTTCTCCCTTGGAGTTGATCTCTTTTCCTTCATCATCTAAAAGGACAGGTTGTACTCCGAAGAATGGAAGAGTAGCAGATCCAGGTTTCTGGGCGATTGCACCTGGCAACGGAGAGATCATGATGGCTCCAGTTTCTGTCTGCCACCAAGTATCTACGATTGGACATTTGGATTTTCCAACATGTTTAAAATACCATTCCCAAGCTTCCGGATTGATAGGTTCTCCCACGGATCCGATCAATCTAAGAGTGCTTAAGTTTCTTTTTTCGATAGGATCTGTTCCTTCTCTCATTAAAGAACGAATTGCCGTAGGCGCCGTATAGAATACTGAGACTCCGTGTTTGTCGATCACATCCCAGAATCTTCCAACATCAGGATAAGTAGGAACTCCTTCAAACATGACGGAAGTAGCTCCATTAGAGAGAGGACCATACACTAGATAACTATGACCTGTTACCCAACCGATGTCAGCGGTACACCAATAGGTATCAGTGGGTTTGATATCGAAAACATAATGAAAGGTCATATTGACCCCGAGAAGATATCCTCCTGTAGTATGAAGAACTCCTTTCGGTTTTCCGGTAGAGCCGGAAGTGTATAGAATGAACAAAGGATCTTCCGAATCCATTTGTTCCGGTTTACAATACGCAGGAAGCTCAGGATCGTTCATCAAATAATGCCACCAATGATCTCTGCCTTCTTTCCAATTCAGTTCCGTTTCTTGGCCGGTTCTTCTGACTACGATCACATTATTTACTTTTTCGGAAGATTGATCCAAAGCGGTGTCCACGGCCTTCTTCAGATCTAAACTTTTACCACCTCTATAACCTCCGTCGGAAGTTATGATCAGTCTTGGTTTACAATCTTCTATCCTACTTTGCAGAGCCTCAGGAGAAAAACCTCCGAACACTACCGAGTGGATCGCACCGATACGAGTACATGCAAGAATTGTAATAGCGAGTTCAGGGATCATAGGCAAATAGACCATGACCACATCGCCTTTTCTGATCCCTGAATTTTTTAGAACATTTGCAAACTTATTCACTTCACGATACAGATCGTAATAAGTATATGTTTTGGATTCTTGGGGATTGTCGCCTTCCCAAATGATCGCAGCTTTATTTTTTAGGGGAGAATCTAAATGTCGGTCCAAACAATTGTAGGAGACATTGATCTTGCCTCCCTCGAACCATTTTACCTTTGCGTTCTTAAAATCGTGGTCTAAAACTTTGTTCCATTTTTTGAACCAGGTCAGTCGGGTAGAAGCTTCTCTAGCCCAGAACTTTTTAGGGTTCTCGATGGATTCTTTGTATAATGCCTTATAATCTTTGAGACTGATATTCGCCGTTTTTTTAAAATGAGCGAACGGTTGGACGATTCTTTCTTTCGACATGGCTTCTTCCTTCGCAATCGAATACGAAACTTTTTAATTTCCGTATTGTCCAGTCATTCTCCAACCGAGGACGGAAACATTGCGAAAAGAATTTTTCCAATGGGTCGCTCAATTGTTGCAAAAAAATCGAACAATCGTTTTGGATTTTCCAATTTTATCTTACTCTCATGCTTAAACTTTTAACATAAAATCTTGCTTGTTATGAAAAAAAGAATGCTCCCCGACCGTATTTCAGCAGGCTCGCCCCAATGTCAGAAAAATTGGATGTTCGGGAAAGTTTCAAGCGTAGGTTCCTAGTTTGGTTAGTACCTACTCTAGTAGTATTTTTACAAAGGATCGTCGGACTCACCTCGAAAAAGGTGGAATTGGGAAAGGAACATTTTAATTCTCTTTATCCTTTGAAGAAGCCGTTTATCCTTTCCGTTTGGCATACTAACGTTCTTTATTCTCCTTATTTGAATAAGAATCGTAAATTAGCCGTTTTGATCTCCGAATCTAAGGATGGTGATTTTATTACCGGAGTAGTGCATAGATTCGGCAACGGAAGTATTCGTGGGAGTTCCTCCAAAGGTGGTTCTAAAGCTCTTAAGGCGATGATCGTTCACCTGAGAAAAAATCTTCCTGCAGCGTTTACTCCAGATGGACCTAGGGGTCCTGCTTTGATCGTTCAGCCTGGGGTAATAGCCGCAGCTCAGGTCTCTCAAGTTCCTATCTTACCTTTCCATTATGAATGTACAAAACAATGGATTGCTGAGAGGTCCTGGGACAAACACAGGATCCCGAAACCTTTCACAACCTTTGTGATCTCTTACGGAGAACCCATCCTGATCCCTAGAGATCTGGATGAGGTCGGTTTCGAAAGAGAAAGGTTGAGAGTAGAGAAGGCAATGCTCGAAAATAAAAATCGAGCAGAGCAAAAAGCGGAGGAACTTAGAGGTAAAAAATCTTCTAGGTCGAACCAGTCCGGATTAGGTCTAGAAACTCGCTCCTAGTTACCATATTCGTCTTAAATTCTCCGAGCATACAAGAAGTGAAAAGTTCGGAGTTTTGTTTTTCGACTCCTCTCATCATCATACAAAGATGTTTTGCCTTGATGACTACAGCAACGCCCAAAGGATCCAAAACTTCCATGAGGGCGTATGCGATTTGCTCGGTCATTCTTTCCTGAACCTGTAGTCTTCTGGCAAACACATCCACGATACGTGGGATCTTGGAGATCCCGATGATCTTTTTATTCGGAATATAACCTACGTGAGCCTTTCCAAAAAAAGGAAGAAGATGATGCTCGCAGAGAGAATACATTTCGATGTCTCGGACAAGGACCATACCTTGGCTGTCCTCTTCGAAGATTGCTCCGTTTACAATCGTATCTATGTCTGCCCTATAACCGGAAGTCAGGAATTCGTAAGCTTTTCGGACTCTTTTAGGAGTGTTTAAAAGTCCTTCTCGATTCGGATCTTCTCCGATTGCTTTTAATATACTCGTTACTTCGTTTTCCAAGGTGTCTCTCCGTTCTTCGCTTTGAAAAATGTATGTAGTTAGACTCGTCTGGACAAGTCTTGGCGCTTTCCTTCTCTTTTCAAGGGGAAAAGCGATTGTCTTGCCATTCCGACTTCATCTTATACGATGGTTCAAATTTTCCATGAAGCCCAAAAGGATTAAAATCGGATTTGATGCAAGGATGATTGCCCATTCAGGGATCGGTTCTAGGATCAAAGGGCTTTTAAATTGGTTGGGAGATATCGCCTCTAAAAAAGGGATCCAGATCGTTCTTTTGGGAAATCCAGATCTTATAAAAAAGAATCTTTCACCTAAAGTTTTATCCACTTACGAGATCTTAGAATACAATGCAGGGATCTATTCTATCAAGGAATGGTTCGGTATTCCTGAGATGAAAGAATTCGCTCTATTGGATATCCCGCATTTTAATGCTCCCTTAAAATTCCTAGATCGTTGTGTTGTAACCATTCACGATATCATTCCGTTTAGAATGAAGCAGTTCCATTCTTCTTTTTTGAAACAAGCCTATATGAAACTTGTGTTTTTGTTCATCAGGAATAAGGCCAAAAGGATCATCACAGTTTCCGATTTTACTGCGAAAGATATTACCGAAGTTTTTTCATTTTCTCCGTCTCAAATTCGAACTATCTATAATGGCTTGGACTCAAAAACTTTTTCTCCTAAAAGCGATCCTGAAAAGAAGAAGTTCCTGAAACTCTATGGACTGAAACCCGGATACCTGCTCAGTGTTGGGATCGGAAAGGAGCATAAAAATTTAGGATTTGTACTTCGATCTCTCAAAAAACTTTGGTCCGAAAAAAAGATCAAAGCAGATTGGGTGATCGCTGGCTCCGGTGGAAAACTTCCTGATTATTTGGTGGAAGAAGCAAAGGGTTGGGAAGATCGTATTAGACTAGTCCCTTATTTGTCGGAACAAGAATTGGCCACTCTATATTCTGCAGCGGGATTACTTGTTTATCCTTCTCTATACGAAGGATTCGGATTTCCTCCTGTAGAGGCTCAATCTTGTGGCTGTCCTGTATATTCTTCTAACTCAAGCGTTCTTCCTGAAATTTTGGAAGATACTTCATTCTACTTTGATCCAAAAGATTCTCTTTCTTTCGAAACAGGCTTAGTTCGATTATTAGATTCTTCCAAACTTCGAAATTCTAAGACCAAAGCGGGTTTAAAAAATTCAAAAAGATTCGATTGGAAAAAATCAGCAACAGATATTGTAGGAGAATATTTGCGGTTGGTGAAGAACTGATTTAAGAATTTTTAAAAGAAGGTTTTCCTAGGGAAATTTTTCTTTCTTCTATTTTAAGCCGGATCGACTTTCTTTCGTCTTCGGAATACATGGTCCATCTTCCGATCTCTTCCAGGGTGCGATAACAACCTTCGCAGAGACCGGTTTCATGATCCATATTGCATATTTTGATACACGGTGAACGAACAATCATCCTAAGAGCTACTTGGTCTTTTTGACCTTGTTCTTATTCGACGTTGTTTTTTTAGGTTTGCCTTTCGCGGATTTTGTAATCGGACCGCTTCCATTCTGGTCAACCATTCCAGCCAATTCGGTAAATAGAGAAAGCCCTGAAATTTTGCCAGGAACGATTACGTGAGCCGCTCCGTTATTTCTGAGAACTTCTGCTTCTTTTGGATCGTCCGTGGTCAGAATGATCTTTGGTTGGTGATGTCTACAGATACTTTTTAAAGACTCCAATAATCTACGGTTGGTTGTTCCTTTTAGGATCATATCGGAAACTGTACAAACGATATATCTTGCTTCTTCTATTCCTAAATGATGAAGACTTTCCGGATTTGCAAGGTCTCCATAAGCCCAACGGATACCTTTGGATTCCAGAGTTTGTCTGTAGATCGGATTAAAGTCCACGACCAACATTCTTTTTAACCAAGAAGGTTTATCATCTTCTATCCCATCGATCAAACCCTGTGCTATTCTGAAATATCCTAAGACTACGATATCTCTTTTGGTTTCTCCGGTGACTTGGGATTCTAAAGGCTCTTTATTTTCCCTCACTCCGAAGAGTGATAAGAAGGAGATAATTCCTCTTGCGATCTTATCGTTAAACAAGATCACATAAGTGGAGATAATGGAAGCGATGATCATAGAAGTGAGAACGATCGCTTGTAGATCTTTTCCGATATGTTCTTTTTGCACTCCGAGCGCCAAGATTACCAAAGAGAATTCCGAAATTTGTGCCAGGTTGAGACCGGCAACAATTCCTGCTCTTAAACCTTTTCCGGAGAAGAATACGGTAGGAGCGATGATCAAAACTCTGCTTACTAAAACGAACCCGACGGCTAAGAATGCGAGACCTAAGTCGCTTGCACTTGGAGCTTGGATTTTCATCCCGAGAGCTACGAAGAATAATGTAATGAAGAAGTCCCTGATCCCTGAGAGTTTGCTGATAACATCTGCGCCATAAGGGAAGGCGGCGATACTCACACCGGCAATCAATGCTCCCATCTCTTTGGAGAGTTGCAGTTTTTCAGCAACACCGCATAAGAAGAAACACCAAGCGATCGAAGTGATCAAAACCAATTCAGGTTTAGAAGCTGCGAACAAGAAAAGTCTGGATAGAATAAAACGACTGACTAGGAAGGAGAATGCTACTAGAGCGATACCTTTGGCCAAAGATGCAAGCACGTTAAGGATCTGAGGATCTTGCAGATCAGGTTGGATCCCCATAAAAAGTATGGCCCAAATATCCTGTAAGACCAAAACACCTATGGTAAGTCGCCCGGCAACCGTACTGATCTCGAACTTATCATGTAAAAGTTTGACCACGATCATTGTGGAACTGAGAGAGAGTGCGATCGAAAAGTAGAGAAGATCAAAATTACCGGGAGCAGGAGGGAAGAATGTGCGGAATGCAAACCAAGCCGCAGCAACACCTAAGAAGAATTGTATAACCCCGAGCGCAAACATGGATTTTCCCATTCTGGCCAATTCTTTTAGATCGATCTCTAAACCGATGATGAACAATAAAAGGATCAAACCGATCTCAGAGATCAGCTCTATACTTTCTTCACTTTTAACATAACCGATGGTTAGCTTTCCGCCTACAAAAGGTCCGAATAATGGGCCGATGATCAAACCTGCGATTACATAGCCTAAGACCAGAGGTTGTTTGAATGCTTTTGCTATGATTGCGAAGAGAGTCGCGAAAATAATACTAAGGGCGATATCAACTAATAGAGTAAGTGAATGATGTTCCATCTTTTCGGCGTGAATTCCCCTTAGATTAGTTTTGTTGGAAGGATATTACAAAAAGAAATTATTAAATGAATATAGTCCATTCACTTTTTAATATGGATTTTGTATCCAGAGAATGAGGGAGACAAAATTCTTTGAAAAATTTCAGTCGTTGGACTTGAACAAATCTTTCACAGCGTCTTTTGCTTTGGACAAAGTATAATCTTCTCTATCGATCAGTACGAAATCTAAATTCTCTTTTTCTATTCTAGCCAAAACTTTGGCGATGTCGGCGGGAGATTTTAAATTGGTAGCCAGATACTTGAACTTGGTTCCGCATTCAGGGCAGGACTTGTCCTTCGTATAATTCAGTCCCAGATGTTTACATTTTCCGCAAGTTCCATATAGATCGTCTATGATCATCAATTGAGAAGAAACTTCGCTCACGCTCAGTTTTTTCCAAACACGGATGTACTTTTTGTCTTCAGCCGACATTCTTTTAAAAAAACGAATTCAAAGGATTAGTCAAGGGTTTTACGGATCGTTTGGAGAATGAGAGAGGTCGCCTCTTCCAATTCGTTTTTGGAAATACAAAGAGGAGGAGCAAAACGGATCGTATGATCGTGAGTTTGTTTTGCTAGAATTCCGGACTCTAAGAGTTTGTAGCAGATCTTTTTTGCTCTTGGTCCTGTCTCGTCAGGAAAAAATTCCACTGCGTTTAACAAACCTTTTCCTCGGATCTCTTTTACCTTCGCAGGATATTCCGACTTTAGAACCTGCAAAGAAGAGCGGAATTCTACTCCTCTGATTTCAGAGTTCTCTGATAAATTCTCTTCTAATAATACTTGGATTGCGGTTTTGGCAACTGCAGCAGCTAAAGGATTTCCGCCGAATGTGGACCCGTGAGTTCCAGGTTTTAATGTGAGAATGATCTCGTTAGACGCTAAGACCGCAGAGACTGGAAGGGTACCTCCGGACAGGGCCTTGCCCAATACGAGTAGATCCGGCTTCACATTCTCATGATCCGCAGCTAAAAGTTTGCCAGTTCTGCCAAGTCCGGTCTGCACCTCGTCCAGGATCAATAGAACATTATACTCGGAACAAAGTTTGCGGACTTCTTTTAGATAACCTTCTCTCGGGACGATTACACCTGCTTCTCCTTGGATGGGTTCCACCATGAAAGCAGCTACATTAGGATCTTTTAATTCTCTTTTTAACGCTTCGATATCATCAAATGGAATGATGGAAAATCCTGGAACAAAAGGGCCAAAGTCCCCTCTGCTGGTGGGATCGGTAGAAGCGGAAATGGCTCCGATACTTCTTCCCCAAAAGTTTCCGGAAGCGAAAACGATCTTAGCTTTGTCTGCGGGAATTTTTTTGACTTGGTATCCCCATCTTCTTGCGAGTTTGACTGAAGTTTCGGCAGCTTCTACTCCTGTGTTCATCGGGACCATTCTATCGAATCCGAATGTATCACATAAAAATTTTTCCATAGGGCCTAGTTGGTCATTATAGAATGCTCTAGAAGTAAGAGTTAATTTTTCAGATTGGGCCTTTAAGGTTTCTATAATTTTAGGATGGCAATGGCCTTGGTTCACTGCGCTGTATGCGGATAAAAAATCGAAATATCTTTTTCCATCTGTGTCCCAAAGAAAGATACCTTTCCCTCTTTCCAACACAACGGGAAGAGGTTCATAGTTAAATGCTCCGTACTCTTTTTCGGTATCGAAGTAAAATTGGGAAGTTTGCGTGTGCATCGTACTCGATTCTATCCGGTTCAAGAGTCACACAAGGAGATTTCGGTATTTTACCTTGACTTTTATGTTTCAACTTGTTGAAATTTATTACATGCAATTCTCTTTTCCTAAAATATCCGCTTCTATATCGATCGTTTTTGCGATTATGTTCCTTACGAACTGTCTTTATACGAATATCAAATCTCCAGGCTGGTATTATTCTCAAAGTTATTCGGACGTAAGAGGAATGGAACCGGTAGGAAAATTAGAAGGTACTTCCTGCGGAACAAGCTGGCTCTGGATGGTTTACACAGGAGACGAGAGTTATGAGGCCGCGGTCCAAAATGCGATCAAAGACAAAGCCGATCTTCTGTTCGACGTTCAAACAGATTATAGTTACAAATCCTTTATATTCGCTCTTTATTTTGAAAAATGTACAAGAGTGACCGGGATCGGAGTGAAACTTCCTCAAAGACTTTTGAAAAAAGAATGAAACTCCTTCGTAACAAGCGGATCTTTTTTCTAATTCTGATCTTAGCGGAATTGGTGGGTTGTATCCAAATGGGAGGGGCAAACAAAGCCCTGGTCCGCAGGAACCCGGAACCTTATCCTACCGGGATCGGTATTCCTCCTGACAATGATGTAAATTTGAATGGTGCGAATTTTAGAGACCCTTCCATTCATTATGGAGAATCTTCAACAAAGTTAAGGACAGGCGGTTTTGACGGTTATATTCGTACCACTACTTCTCTTCCTCATAAAGACATGTTCCATGCATCTTTAGATGGTTGGGATTGGTCCGAACATAGGATTGTAAGATTCGAGGGGGAAAGTAAAGGATGTCAATTCGGTGTACGTTTGTTTCTTCCCATTAAACGAGGGTCTAACGACGCATTCATTCCGATCCATTTTACTTTTGGGAACAAAAGTTTTTACGAAGAATTGGGTGAACAAATGAAGTTGAATTCGATTGAAGCCTTATTTGATAGTAGGCTGGACGTGGAGTACACCGCCTATATCTTCGGATTATTCAGAAGAAAATGTCTGAGGTTTCAAAGTTATGGCATCCAAAAATTCTAACTCTATTCCATTATTCTTATCCGCTATCTTAGGTTTTTTTGCAGTGGCGCTCGGAGCATTCGGAGCCCATGGATTAAAATCAGTATTAACTCCGGACTTGCTTGCCATTTACGAAACCGGAGCAAGATACCATCTCATTCATGCAGTAGTTTTACTCGTGTTAGCATTGAGTGGAAAACTTTCAGACTCCAAATTTAGAAGGATCGGATTTTGGCTGATCTTTAGCGGGATCTTGATCTTCTCCGGTTCATTATACGCGCTTTCTTTAACAGGGATCAGAGTTTTAGGTGCGATCACTCCATTCGGCGGACTGGCATTTTTAACCGGTTGGGCATCTATCGCCTATTCTGCTTTTTCGGACAAAGAATAAGTTCCTTATCTGGAAATATGAAAATTAAAATCCGTATTTCCGAATGTTCCATATAGTCTTAACCAAATGGGCAATAGCATTTCACTTGCTCTTGCCCCAGTAATATCACCTAGGTCGATAATATTCTTCCAACCGAAATCATTCGATAAAAGGTCCGAAACTTTTTTCTTAGCTTCCGAATCGTTTCCACAAACAAATACATCATGTTCTCCCGGAACTGCGCTTGCGTTCACCATGATGGTACAATTCATCGTGTTGAGAGTTTTAACTACCTTTAGATCAGGAAAAGATCTTTGGATAGTTTCTCCCAAAGAATCATTGGTCCCGAAAATTAAACCGGGCGGTCTTCCTTTTGAGAAATCTAAAGCATTGGCAAGATCTACTAAAATTTTTCCTTTTAAAGTTTCTTCTCCGGCAGAATGTAAAACTTCTACGCTGATCTCACCTTTCGTACAATTGAATAAAATCTCACCGAAAGAGGCAGCATCTTTGAAAGTTCCTTGAGAAGCCTTGTTTCCGGATCTGGAAACCCATTGGGCAGCTTTTTCATTTGTAGCGGAACGAGATCCCATCTTTACTTCATGTCCTTTTTGGATTAGTTTGCTTCCTATGGTTTCGCCTACCATTCCGGTCCCTAAAACTCCGATTTTCATTTATTTCTCCGTGCGTGATCTCAAAATATTCAAAACGATTCGATTGATGGTTCTTAGACAATGAATCTAATTTATTGTACTTTCTATTCTTTTTCTGTATTGGAAAAAAGAAATAAAACTGTGACTGTATTCCTTTTTAAAACTAGGTAATGATATTCAAAGTATGAAGTCAGAATATACGATTTTCCAAATAGATGCCTTTACAGATTCCTTATTTAAAGGAAATCCTGCAGCAGTTGTTCCCTGGGAAGGAGAATGGTTACCAGATTCCAAACTCATCGACCTAGCAGCGGAAAATAATCTATCGGAGACCGCGTTCTTTCGTCCCAGAAAGGAAAAGGGAGAATATGATCTTAGATGGTTTACTCCAGGTGTAGAAGTGGATCTTTGCGGCCATGCGACTTTGGCGAGTTCGTTTGCAATTTACGAAGTATTGGAGAATAAGTCGGAGGCTTCTTCTTTAAAATTTCATACTAAGAGTGGGATCTTAGAAGTGTTTCGGGAGAATGGAAAATACTATTTGGATTTTCCTTCCAGGCCTCCGGTAAAAACGGAATTTTCTCCGGATGATGTCGCTTCTTGTTTTAATATTAAAGCAAAAGAAATATTGAAGGCTCGAGATATTTTATTCGTTTTTGAAAAAGAATCCGAGGTCCGAAATTTAGTTCCAAATCATGAGGCTTTGAAGAAGCTTCCGTTCTTTGCTGCGATCGTAACTGCCCCTTCGGATATTGGGAAGTCCTACGATTTTGTTTCCAGATTTTTCGCTCCTGCCAAAGGAGTTCCGGAAGATCCTGTGACCGGTTCTTCTCATTGTACATTGATCCCTTATTGGTCGGAAAAGTTTGGTAAGAAAGAATTGAATGCGTACCAAGCTTCAGCAAGAGGAGGAAATTTGATTTGTGAAAAAAGAGGAGAAAGAGTTCGTATTGGAGGAAACTGCAAACTATATCTGAAGGGCTTCTTTTATTTAGAATAGAAGTTTTACTTGTAAGATTTATTCTTCAAGCCTGAATCCAAAATTTGTAATATCTTCTCCGCTTCTTGTAAAGCGTTGTTCTTGTCGATTTGTAATACTGGATTGTTCAGTTGGCATTCGTTGAGAAGAACGGAATACCCATGAACCAAGGACCAGGCAGCAGTTGCCATTTCTCTTGCTTCGAACTTATTGATCTTGTGCGATTTGCAGACTAGGATCGTTTCCCAAAGTTTTAAAAAAGCATTTTTGCCCGCCTCCATCAGATCTTCCAAGTCACCTACTGGCCCAAGATCTATATGCCACATTGCTCTATAATATCCTACATTCTCCAAACAAAAAGAGATGTAAGCAAGACCAAGTCTTTTCAACCGATCAAATGGATCGGAAGGAGAAGAAGCCTTCTCCGCTTTCGTAAATTCTTCCGTAATTTTTATGAATCCATCTTTGGAAATTTGGGCCAGCAGGTCTCTATGAGAAGGAAAATGCCTATAAGCAGCGGCATGACTGACTCCTGCTTCCCTTGCGATCTCTCTGATGGTAAACGCAGAATCTTTGCTGATCTCCAATCGTTTTAAGGCTAGTGTTTTTAGAGTTTCTGCCAGATTCCCATGATGATAGGAACCTTCAGGCTTCTTCATTTTTTTCTTCGAGGGCATAAAAAATTTCCTAAAAAATGTTGACGTTGGTAACATTTGGTGTTACCGATAGTAACATTATCGGACCAAGTCCAGATTTTTCAAGTAAATCCCGGATTAGAACGGGAAATTAAGAGGTTTTATGACTCCAGAACTAACATTCAAACTGGCTAGCAACTTTGCGCTCATCGGCTGGTTATTACTTGCGGGTTTACCAAATGCTAGAGTTACCAAGTTATTGGTAAGGAACGGAGTTTGGCCCTTACTCCTTTCCGGATTGTATTTGTTGATACTTGCACTTCATGCAAGAGGGGGTTTCGATTTCGGATCTCTGGAAGGCGTGACTAAACTATTTTCCAATCCTTGGGTTTTGCTTGCGGGTTGGGTGCATTATCTCGCCTTCGATCTATTCGTCGGGATTTGGGAAACAAAAGAAGCAGAAGCACTCGGAATTTCCAGATGGATCCTGATTCCTTGTTTGTTTTTCACACTGATGTTCGGACCTATCGGTTATTTATTATTTCAAATCGTTCGTTGGAAAAAAGGAGGAAGTCATGCAAGCATCTAACGTTTCAAATTTCACTAATGTAACTGGAGTAGACTTCTTTTTTACACTGAGAAAGAATCGTCCTCTTAGTTTTTACGTAGGTCTTGTTTCTTTTTTGATGATACCGGTTTACATCATTCTTTCGCAATTCGATCCAAGGATTGTTATGGGAATTAATACTTGGATCAAGCCGATAAAGTTTGCGGTATCGATCTGGATTTTCCTTTGGACCATGGCTTGGTTTTTAGAGCAGTTAAACGATTTTCCTGTTTTTAGGGATAGACTAGAGAAATATTTCACGATCGCCCTTTCGGTTGAGTTGGTATTGATTACCCTACAGGCGGCCAGAGGTGTTCAATCCCACTTTAATAACGCCACTATTTTTGATTCGGTAATCTATGGGATCATGGGGCTTTTTATTTTTCCAATGATGGTAGTACCGATCATAATGGATCGAAAATTCAAACTTCTAAGTTCAAAATTGGATCCTAGGATCTTAATCGCGATTAGATTTTCCCTTTGGATATTAGCTAGTGCTTCCATCATCGGGTTTATCATATCTCAAAGACTGGCACATGCTGTAGGAGTTCCTGACGGAGGTCCTGGATTACCGATCGTCAACTGGAGCAAGAACGGTGGAGACATTCGTATTGCACACTTTGCAGGTATACACGCTTTGCAAATTCTTCCTTTGTTTGCTTTCTTTGCGATCAAACAAAGTTGGGATCTTTTGAGCGTAAAAATCGTTTCTATATGTTATTGGATCTTGGTTGGGGCAGTATTTGCAAATGCAATGTTAGGACGCCCATTGGTTTGATGGTATTCAATGGTTTCTAAAAAACCTAAACAGACTAAAGACAGCGCTGAGATTATTTCAGAGATCTTAAAGCCTCATACGAAAAACATTTTAGAGATCGTAAGTTCTCTTAGAAACAAGATTCAAAAGGACTTTCCTGAGTTTGAAGAAAGAGGTTATCCAGTTTGGAAGGCGATCGGTTTTAGAGATAAAAATTCAGGCTATGTATGTGGCATCTTTCCTTTCGAAAAAAACGTTCGTTTGATCTTCGAATGGGGGGTTTTGCTCAAAGATCCTAAAAAGATATTATTAGGAGATACAAAACAGATCCGTTATTTGGAATATTTTTCTAGCGAAGAAATAGATATAAATGTTATCAGAAACTTTTTGGTGCAAAGCTTAGGATTGCCAAAAGGTAAAAAACAAAAAGAAATGATTCTAGAAAGTATAAGTTCTGTTAAAAAGTCTCCTTCTAAAAAAAGGAAATCATAATGGAATATTTTAAATCTATGCTGATCTTTATGGTCTTTGATAAAGACTAGGCTCTTTCTGTTCCGAAATAAAATTTTCCCTGTCTGCGGATCAGGTTTCTTTGGATCAATCCATCTGCAATGATGAGTAAACCTTGAGCCGCAGCATGTTTCTTATCTTCCGGAACATCGTTTTGTTTGGACATCAATTCGTGAACGAAAGCCCTACGTTTTGCATCCATAACTCCCAACATGGAGCCGCAAACTTTCTTATCTCCGACCAAGAATGCGAGTGCCAAGGTTTGAGGAGGAGTTTCGTTGCATAAATAAAACAACGCTAGGTTATCAAAGTAGGACAATTCTTCGAAGGACTTTAGAGTTAATTCTTCCTGATCTTCTCCGCTCATATTACTTCCTGTTCTTTGATCTTAGAATCCAAATATTCCACCAAGTATTTGGAATTCGGTTCTTCTCCGGTTGCTTGACGGATCAGTTCCTTTGCTTCCAAACTTCTACCCTTACTATGAACATGTTTTCTGAGCCAATCAAGGAGAGAAGAAGTTTCTCTGTTTTTCAATTCATCCGGAAACTTTGGATTCTGCTTCAAGAAGGCAGAATAGAGTTGGGCCGCATAAATATTTCCCAAAGAGTAGGTAGGAAAATAACCGAAGGCCCCGCCGCTCCAATGAACATCCTGCAAAAATCCTTTGGAATCATCCGGAACATCCACACCTAGTAAAGATTTCATTCCATCTTTCCAAGCTCCCGAAAGATCTTTTAATACGAGTTCCTTTTTGAAGATCGCTCTTTCAATTTGGAATCTTAGGATTACATGCAGATTATAAGTGATTTGATCTGCTTCTACTCTTATCAAAGAAGGTTTGGATTTGTTCACGAAAGAATAAAGTTTAGAAAAAGGAAGAGAAGCCTCCGAGATGCCTAAGTTTTTCAGAAATAAAGGATAGATTCCTTCCCAAAATTCCTTGGACCTTCCCACTTGATTTTCCCAAAGGCGGCTTTGAGATTCGTGAACACCTAAAGAAACCGAATCTTTTAAAGGAGAAGGACCTCCTGCGAGTAAAGAAATCCCAGCTTCATACAAAGCATGCCCGGTCTCATGTAGAACTGAATACACGGAAGAAAGAGGATCTGATTCTTCATAACGTGTCGTGATCCTTTTATCGAAAGAACCTAAAGAAGTGGAGAACGGATGTGCGCTGGAATCCAAGCGAAACCCGGACTTAGGCAAACCCAAAAGAACGGGAAGACTTGTATTAAAAGGAATTTGAGAATCGATAGGAAAATTTCCCTGAAAAGGAAACGTAGCATCCTTTGCCTTTGCGATCAGAGGAACCAAGGATTTTCTGAGATCAGCAAATAGAACTTCTAAATCTGCGGCTTTAGCTTCCGGTTCGTACTCATCTAAAAGAGCGTCATACGCCTCTGTGGAAAAACCGAAATAGTCTGCCTTTTGAAAAACAAGATCTACGATCTTTTGTAAGATTGGAAGAAAAGAAGAAGCATCATTCTTCTTTCTGGCATCCACCCAGATAGAATGTGCCTGGCTCGTGACCTTGGAAAACTCTTCCACCCATGAGATAGGCAAACAAGAAGAACGATCCAGATCTTTGAACAATAAATTCAGTTCTCTTTCTCTGAGAGATTTTCCGGGAAGATCTGTGCGGGTATTTTCATCTCTGGCTTTTTCCGCCAAACTACGAAAAGGATCCCCGATAAAAGATTTATGAGCAAGCCCAGAAAGAAAACTTAGTTGGTCTCCTCTTTCACTTAAGCCGTCGCTTGGGATACCGATCTCCATGTCCCAATGCAAGACGCTTCCAATGTTTCTGAGATGATAGATATTACGGAATTCATCCCTATAGGCCTTGAAGGCCGGAAGGATATTTTCCCAATTTTGAAGTTCGGATTCCCACATACTTAAAAAACATTCTTTTCGATTGACATCTCGCCCACCAACCAAAAACTGACTTTTATCTAGCGGGCATGGTGTAATGGCTAGCACCGTAGCCTTCCAAGCTTCTAGTGAGGGTTCGAGTCCCTCTGCCCGCAAAAATTTCCTCTTTAATCCTCGATTTGTCAGAAAGTTTTTTCTGGACTTCTTTTTACTTCGGTTCTAAATCTGGCCTCATTCTTTGGACTGGTGTAGAATTATGGATCGAATTCCAAAATACGTTTCTATTCTTTTGATTCTGTTGTTTGCGGCGACCATATCCGCTCAAAACGAGACCTATACTGTAACTGCAAATTCTTGGCCTGCTGATTTTTCTTCTTTCGAATCGTTTAGGGATGCGAATGCGAGTACGTCCCAAGGAGCCGTTATCGTTCTTTTGGCCGCTCTTTCTATCTATTCCAAAAATGCAGAAGAAGGTAAGAAAGCGTTGATCATTTCTTTGGACGCTAACTCCCTCATTTCAGATACTTCACCGAATGGATATAAAGGTTTTAATATCAATCGGAATACGATCGACTTAGTAAAAAGACAGTTAGAGCAACATCCTTATTTGATCGGCTCCTATCTTCCAGGTTCTTCTTTCCAGAACGGTTATAAAGCCTCTAACCCTCCTTATAATTTTACTCTTACTTCTAATCGTTTCAGTGGGACGGAAGAGTCAGGACAGAAAAAATTATTTCTTCCTTCTTCCGGCGCTGACACTCCAAGGCCCGTGACCGTAAAAAGAAATGCGAAAGGTGTATGGAAGGCGTCCGAATTTTCC
Source organism: Leptospira johnsonii (assembly GCF_003112675.1). Taxonomy (NCBI): domain Bacteria; kingdom Pseudomonadati; phylum Spirochaetota; class Leptospiria; order Leptospirales; family Leptospiraceae; genus Leptospira; species Leptospira johnsonii. The sequence goes on from NZ_BFAY01000011.1 coordinate 1,181,802, forward strand.
AGCTTATTGGTAGGTATTAAAAAGCCTGCAACTTCTAGTCCTGCGGACGATCTTTGATCATTTTTAATATTTATGACATTGAATTCTTGGAGTAATTTCCAGGTTCCTATCTTCTAATCGTTATAGCCGTATTTTTCGGTTATAACGATGTTTTCCATTCGGACCTTCTCTGCCTTATTGATTGCCTTCTCCTTTTGTTTGAGCTCCTGCAAACATCATTCTAATGGAGAAAGAGATTCTATTTTAGTATTCCTTTTAACAAGAGTTTGGATCCCAATTCCGGGGACAACATTCCAGATCCAATTTACAGGAACCTTAGACGAGTCTGTAAATGCACAAGTATTCGATATAGATTCAGATCTTACAGATTCGGATCCGACTGTGATCCAAAGATTGCATGCTTCCGGTAAAAAAGTGATCTGTTATATAGATGTTGGTTCTTACGAAAATTATAGATCGGATGCTTCTGAATTCCCGCCCGAAGTATTAGGGAATATTTATAGTGGTTACCCCGATGAGCAATGGTTGGATATCAGACGTATTGACCTTTTAAGCCCGATACTTTCTGCACGCTTTGAAAAGGCAAAAGCAAAAGGTTGTGACGGGATAGATCCTGATAATTTGGACGGCTACCAGAACGACACTGGTTTTCCTTTGAGCGCGGATGATCAGATCAAATTCAATCGTTGGATCAGCGATCTGGCTCATTTTAGAGGAATGTCTGCCGGATTAAAAAACGATCCGGACCAAATTCCGGATCTGATCGGAAACTTTGATTGGGCAGTTACTGAAAGTTGTTATGACGGCGGATGGTGCAATTTAGAAGAAGCATTCCCGAACAAGGGCTCCGCGGTTTTTCAGATAGAATATGTAGAGAATGGAACGACCAAGAACGATTTCTGTTCTCAGTCGATCTCACTTCGTTTATCCGGTTTTTTGAAAAACCAAAGTTTGGATGCTTATAGGGATCCTTGTCCTTAAGAAGCTTCTTTTTGGAGCATATCCGCAGCGAAAGCTTCTTCCAATTGACGGACTGCATTTTTAGAATAAGCGATCAGTTCTTTTTCATTATGTCTGAGTTTGAATTGATCCATGACCATCGCCTCATCGTAATCTCTAAACTTTTGGATGAAGTATTTTACTTCCGAAGGTAAAAATCCCAGATCTTTCAAAGTTTCTTCCGCGAGCTCTAGAGAAGAAGCGAACGTATCTCTTCGTATCGTTTCAATTCCTAACTCCATCAAATCGAAATAATGGGACCTGTTTCTTGCTCTTGCAATAATCCTTAAGTTTGGAAAATTCTCTTTTGCAAGCTTCGCAATTTTTATGGATAACTCTGCATCTTGGATCGCAAGTACTAGTATATCTGCATGAGCTGCTCCGGCCGCAGTCAATAGATCTAATCTACTTGCATCACCATAATATATCTTGTGCCCGAATTTTCTGGCGGCATTTACCTGGTCTGCGTTATGTTCTAGTGCGGTGAATCTAATCTTATGCAGATACAACATCCTGGAGATGATCTGTCCCACCCTTCCGAAACCTGCGATGATCACTCGGTTTTTTTCGTAAATAGGATCTGCAGGCCTTTCTTCTTCTTCGTGCAAGTAAGGATCTATTATTTTTTCTTTAATGATCCCTATAAAAGGAGTGAGTATCATAGAAGCAGTAACGATCACAATAGAATAATCGGTAGTTTCTTTAGAAAGAACGCTGAGTTGTGCGGCCACATTCAGGATCACAAATGCGAATTCTCCACCTTGGGAAATACTAACTGCAAGATTGGAAGAAGAATCAGAAGTTAGTTTTGCGATCTTTCCTAAAACAAAAAGAACGATCCCTTTAACTGACATTAGCCCAAATGCAAGACCGAAAATCAAGAATGGATGATTGATCAGAATTTCCAAATTCATGGACATCCCAACTGCAAGGAAAAATAGACCTAATAGTAATCCTTTAAAAGGTTCTAAGTTTGCTTCTAACTCATGCCTGTATTCTGAATCTGCAAGTAGCACTCCTCCTAAAAAAGAGCCGAGGGCCATGGACAAGCCTACCTTCTCCATTGCAAAAGAAACTCCAAGCACAAGCACCAAAGAAAGTGCTACGAAAATTTCGTGGTTTCCTGTGGCTGCGATCATTCTGAAAAGAGGCCTCATCAAAAAACGTCCGCTTAAGATCACCAAAAGAATAGCTGCGATCGCAGTTCCTAATTTATAAAAATTGAATCCACTATGAGCTGTTTGTCCCGGTTCCAAAGCTGCTAAAGGAAGAATTGCCATCACAGGGATCACTGCCAAATCCTGAAAGAGAAGGATTGCAAATGCAGATCTTCCATAAGAAGTGTTGAGTTGGTTTTTTTCCGCCAAAGACTGAAGAGCGAAAGCCGTGGAAGAAAGCGATAAACTCACTCCTAAAATAATCGAAGAAACGAATCCTAATTGAAATAGATAACCGATCAATCCACCTAATAAAAGTGACGATACCGCTACTTGGAAAAATCCCATTCCGAAAACAGGTTTTCTGAGCACCCAAAGGGTTTGAGGTCGGAGTTCCAACCCGATCAAAAAAAGAAGAAGGACCACACCGAATTCCGCAAAATGCATGATCTCGGTTCCGCCGGTAACAAGTCGGATCCCATGCGGTCCTATCAAAATCCCTCCGACGACATAACCTATAATGGAGCCGATCCCCAGTTTTTTAAAAATGGGAACACATAGGACGGCTGTACTGAGTAGAATAATAGCGGTAACGAGTAGACTTTTCTCTTCCATCAATGCTCTTCCTTTCGGTCTGGGTTAATTTTCATTAGACATTTTACGGATAGGTAATAAAACCACTTTTCCTATGTATGATTCTTCTTCTCAAAGTGGAAAACGCCATAATTATTTACTATTGTTTTGAGGAAAAAGCGGTTTCCTCGTATGATTTGCGTTAAGAAACATCTTTCATACGAAAATGAGTAGATGATAAACAATTCGAAAAAAATCAAAAATTTATGATCCGCAAATTAAGATTTTCCATATTCATTTTTTTACTCTGCGTATACTCGCTTTCAGGCTCACTTTTTTCTGAAGAGCTTGGGTCCCCAGAAACATCAAGTAAACTGAAAGAGAAAACGTTACAAATCAAAGAAGAAAATCCTAAGGTCGATCCTAAAAAAACTTCGGAGATACATGAGGAAGGGGAAGAAGGTTCTAAAAAAGAAGAACTGAATCCTAAAAAGAAAGATGATCTGTTGATCCCGATCCAATTCGGATTTTTCATAGACGGTTATTACAATGCGAGCTTGAACAGACCTGCTTCCAAAGAACTATTATATACAACCCAAGCCACTCGGACAAACGAATACAATATCAATCTAGCTTATTTGGACGCCAAAGTAGAGACCGATAAATATAGAGGAAGATTCGCTGTCCAATTCGGTACTTCGGTCATCGCGAATTATTCGGGAGAAGGGACCACAGGCAAAACTTCTAACGAATCTTCGATCCGGAACATGCAAGAAGCGTATGGAGGTGTTCGATTAGGAAAATCTACCTGGTTGGATGCAGGGATTTATTTCGGGCATCTAGGATACGAGTCCTGGATCTCTCATGATAATTTTGTTTATACTCGCGCATTCTCTCTGGACTACGTACCTTATTATGTTTCCGGAGCGAGACTGAGCGGAAAGATCAGCGATAAAGTTTCTTACCAACTTCATTTGAATAACGGATACCAAGTAGTGACGGATAATAATAAAGACATCTCTGGAGGTTTCCGATTGGAGTGGAATCCTTTGAGCAACTTGATGTTCCGTTGGAATACTTTCATCGGGAATGAACAGCCCACTACTACTCCGAAAGAAACCCGATATTATAATAATTTTATCGCAGAATGGAAACCGTTCCAACGACTTACATTAGCTTCTTCTTTCGATGTGGCTTATCAAGAAAGAGCAAGTAGAGAAGATCTGGTCTATACTCCGGAAGGTCCGATCTATATTCGTCGAGACGGAACAGCATTCAGACAAACTTACGTGGGAAACTTTTGGATTGCTTATCGATTCTTGCCTGATTGGAGAATAGGTGTTCGATTGGAAAGATATTTGGATCGAGAGCAGATGATCGTGGTCACGAATACCAAGGATGGTTTCCAAACCAGCGGTGCGACTGCAACTTTAGATTATCAGCCGGATCCTGCCGTTTTGGTAAGATTTACCTACCAATACAGAAGATCCATGGATTCCATTTATCCTCATGAGAATAATACATCCAAACTAGACCGCATGTTTATCTTTTCCCTTTCCCTTAAGATCTGAACCTGTTGGGAAAAATTTTAGAACTATACTTCGGTCTTATAAAATAATATGTTTTTAGAATAAAAGTTTAGAATTTTTCTAAAAAAGATTGAACAAAATTAAATTGTATGCAATCTATTTACTACGTAACTAGGAGGTGCCCACCCGTGGCCCAGAATTTATACGAACTAACCGCTACTTTAAACAACGGAACCGAGAAGAAATTGCAAGATTATAAAGGAAAGGTTCTATTGATTGTCAATACCGCAAGCCAATGCGGATTCACCCCACAATACAAAGGACTTCAGGAAATGTACGAAAAGTACAAGGGAAAAGGTCTGGAAATATTAGGATTCCCTTGCGACCAATTCGGTCACCAAGAGCCAGGAAACGATGCTGAGATCCAAAGTTTTTGCCAGGTGAATTTTGGGGTGAATTTCCCCCTTTTCAAAAAAATAGAAGTGAACGGAGATGGAACTCATCCTGTTTACCAATATCTTAAAAAACAAGCTCCAGGGCTTTTGGGAAAATCCATTAAATGGAATTTTACCAAGTTTTTGATCGATAAACAAGGAAACGTGATCAAAAGATTCGCTCCGATGACTCCTCCAGAAAAACTGGACAAACAGATCGAGGAACTTCTTTCCAAGTGAATTACGAATCCTTAAAGTTAGAGAAACAGATCTGTTTCCCACTTTACGCTTCTTCCAGGGCGGTGACTGCACTATACAGGCCGCTTTTGGACGAGTTCGATATTACTTATCCTCAATACCTTGTTCTTCTTGTCCTTTGGGAAACAGATAAGATTCCCCTAAAAGAAATAGGTGAAAAATTATTTCTGGATTCTGGTACCCTAACTCCTCTTCTTAAAAAAATGGAATCCTCAGGTCTTTTGACTAGAGATAGATCCGATCAGGACGAGCGTTCTCTTGTGGTTAGCCTAACCACAAAAGGAAAAAAATTGCAAAAAAAAGCGGTTTGTATCCCGGAACGATTGTTGGAAGAATCAGGTCTCACTCCCGAAAAGGTGGAAGGCCTAAAACGAGATCTGGACGACCTTCTTATTATCCTCGAACAAAAATTAAGAAATTCGGCGTGACAAATCCGTTTTATCGAAAACTATAGAGCCGCTTTTTTAAAGAGTGCGCTCGCGCTAAGGAGTTAAGAATGAAACGCCAATTATCCGCAATATCATTTGCTGCGGTACTTATTTTCGGAGCTTGTTCTTCAGAACAAAAAAAATCGGAACATGCTTACGTTCCGAATTCGGATATTCGTGTTGTAGAAGCGAATATGATCAAGGAAGGAGATAAAAGAATTAAAGCAGAAGCTGTTTTAGGAACTCCAACTTTCGAAGAAAACACCCAAGATGGATCCGTTTTGGAATGGTACTTTGAATCCACTACCTACCAAAAAAATTCCTACAAAACTTTGGCGGAAAAGCCTTCTAGAGTGGATGATAGCACTAAATACATCAAAGTGATCGTTGATAAAAAAGGTGTGATCAAAAAATACGAATACAAACTCTAATTCGGATTTACATCTATAAAAAGGCCGCAGGTTTTGCGGCCTTTTTTATTTTCAGATATCGTCTTCCATCAAATCGATCCCGGCAAATCCTAAGAGAAAGTCCAAAAATTCCCCGATATTGAATCCTACTCTTATACCATAGCGGATGGAAATATAGAACTCCAGTTCGAACAAAAACGCGGAGGGATAATCATCCTTGTTTTTTGGATTTTGAGCCAAGAAGGTCTGGATTGCCTCATTTCTTTTTTGGGGATCTAAGCTCTCTAAGTATTTTCGAAAGAAAGCTTCCTTTTTAGCCTTTCTTCTCTCGGAGACCGGATTATTATAAAAACGTAAATATCGAATTTCGTAACTTTTAGAATTTAATCTTTCGTCGGAGAGTTCAGGGGTAGGATTTTGCTCCTGTTCCGATTCTGGATTTTCAGGAAGTAGTAAAAAGTTATCACTTGTTTGAGAATTAGGTCCAGGAGTTTTGGTTTCTGCTTTCTGTGGAGGAGTTTCAGTTGGAGGCATGGAGTGGAACTTCTCCCCTCCTAAAAATCCAAAGATCAATTGTTGGGACCTGTAAGGCCCGTAAGTTCCGCCTCTTAATCCGTACCCGGTTCCTAGATCCCTTTTTCCAGGTTCGGATTCTCCGCCTTGAAAAACGAATCCGGTAGCAAGTGGTCCTATTCGAACTCCGATACCATAGCCAGGAGTTTCTACTCCCGCGGTGAAAACGTCTGCTAAATCTTTTTTTCTATGAGACCAGTATGTTGAACAATCGATCACTATAAGGCCCAAAAGAAAAATACAGAAAAAATGTATGATAGGTCTTTTTTTCATTTCGGGATATAGTCTGAGTTTAGTCGACAAGATCGGCTTTCCGCTAAGCTCTCGCTTTCATCAGGAAGCGCAATCGTAAAAGTGTAGAAATTTTATTGGTTTTCTTCCTCTAGTCTTATTGAAAAATGATCCCGATATAAAAATTAAAATTGGAATGAATAGATGAATGAATTGGAAGAGACTCGAATCCATCACAAAAACATCGTCGTCTTCGGAGGCGGGCCGATGGGAGTTCATCTATCCGTATCATTGGCAGAAAGAGCGGATCGCCTTTTTCTTTGGTACTCCGATAAGAAGAAAGCGGATCGCCTTCAAAAAGATAGATCCGCAGAATTATTAGAAGAATTTGTTCCGCTTGCTGATAATATTATAGTTACAAACGATTTCGATTTTTTATCACAAGGTTCCTGGGTTATCGTTATCGCTGTTCCTTCTAGACAAAAGGAAAACGTGATCGATAGGATCTCTTCTTATCTTTCCGAACAGGAAGAGCATACGATCATTTCTTTTACCAAAGGTCTGGTTTCCACTTCTACTCGTAAAAAGACAAATGCCATCACTTTCTCCGACTATGTGATCAAGGTCAGAGAGATGAAAGAAAATCTGAATATGGAATATGTTGCTGTGGCTGGACCTAACCTTCTTTCCGAAATGGCCAAAGGTAAACACAGCTTTTTCTCTATTGCATCCACGGGCGAAAAAGCGTCCGAGGTAATGGAAGATCTTTTTTTCGGACCAAGAAATCATATTAAAACTTTTGAAGATATCAGAACTCTGGAATTATTCGGAGTAATGAAAAACCCGATCGCGATTGCCTGCGGTCTTGTGAATGGGATCCCTGAATGTGGATCCAATTTCGAGGGGGAGTTGATCAGCTTAGGTTTTGCAGAGATATTAACTCTATTAAACGCTTTAGAACTTCCGGTAAAACCTGCGATGGAATTCGGGCTTGCAGATCTGATCACTACGGCAACATCCAGATCTAGCCGGAACAGAGCGTATGGACAGAGATTTATACGTAAGCTGATCTCAGGAGAAGATTCTCCGAATCTACTCGAAAGAATAGAGCTCTTCTTAAATCCAAAAGAATTCATCCAAAAAGAAATGAGCCAGAGCGAAACTCATGTAGAAGGAGCCTATGCACTTTCTACCATTTTGGATCTGGCAGAGGAAAGGAAGGTAGAACTTCCGCTTTTTACTACACTCTTCGAAGTTCTTACTAGAAAGGTATCTCCTACGGAAATGATCCGATTCGTTTCCAAATCTACTAGCGACGATATACGAAATATTTCCAGGACCGCTCGTAAAAGATTCGGGCTGTCTCTTGCATCAGGGAAAGAATTCCAACAAGCGTTAAGAAGAAGGGTGCTTCGTCATGTTTATTCTCAACCTGGATTGTCGGATCGGATCTTAAAACAATCCGGATTACAGATCAAGTCTTTGGAAAAAAGATATTCTGAGGCCGTGGAGACAGGAGCCGGAACGGATTTAATGCTTCTTCCTAGAGAGATTGAGTTATGGAGAGAAACTGAAACCGCGTATGAAAACGGAAAGAGTAGAAACCTGGATCGTTTGGTAGAGTTTTATGTTTCTGAAATTGCAGACGAATACAGTCCGCTATTTAGGGAATCTCTTATTCATTTGGTTGCTCCAGCTCGTTTTGCGATCGGAGGTTTTAAACCTGGGGGAGGGCTTCCTAAGATAGGCGGTAATGTAAAGGAGATCAAGGCACTCGCTTCCAGATATGATATTTTATACACTCCAACGCATAGATCTCATTTAGATTCAATCGAAGTCGCTTTTGGTCTGAGATGGCTGGGGCTTCCTGTTCCAAGATATGCTGCGGATAAAAAAGTAATGGGAACTCCGGGGCTTGCCAGGGTTTTGAAATCCTTGGGTGCCTATATGGTGGACAGAAAAAGAAATCGGAACCTTCTCTACTTAGAATGTTTGACCCAATATTCTACAATGATGTTGGAGGCTGGAATTCCTACATTGGTTTATCCGGAAGGGACCAGGTCCAGAACAGGCGGTATCATTCCGATCAAAACAGGAATTCTTTCTACCTCAGTGGATGCATTTAAACATACTGGAAGCGAAGTGATCGTAGTTCCTATCGTTCTTTCTTATGAGAACGTTCCGGAGGATGTAGAGTTTGCAGGTAAAGACACTCATCTTTCTTTTAAGGACTTCTTATTCAAAAGAACAGAAGTGTACATGGATCTTTGTGAACCGATTCCGGTTTCTAGATATATCCAAGAGGATGATCCTACTCTTTCTATTTCTTTGGAGATCTCCAGGTCTTGGCAGGCGCATCATAAAATTCTTCCGAACCATATAGTTGCAAAACTTTTAATGGAAGCAGGAGGAGAGATTAGCTCTTCCGATCTAAGTAAAATGATAGAAGAAATGATCCTAACAAGAAAGGGAAATTATCTAACCAAGGATGTTCCGGAAATTTTGGATCGAGGTTTAAAAGTTTTAAATTCTAGAAAGTTTATCAAAAGAGAAAACGGCCAGATCAAAGCATTGGAGCCTGAACTTCTGCAATATTATGGAAACATGGTACCGGACCCGACGTAAATTCGGGTCAGTTTTGTTTTAATCCACTTTGATCTTAGATGCGATCAATACAGCTCTTTTTCGGAGCATGGAGATAGATTCATCCTTATCTGAATAAGTAAGAGCTACTCCCATTCTTCTATATTTTTTAGTGATCGGTTTTCCAAAAATTCTCAAATCAGACTCAGGCATTTCGCAAGCCTTATCCAATCCTTGGATATTCGGGACCTGACCTTCCGTTTGAGCAAGTATGACAGCGCTTGCTCCTCTTCTTACCAAAAGAATTTCAGGGATTGGAAGACCTAAAACGGTTCTAGCGTGTAATTCAAATTCGTTAAAACTTTGGGTGCCAGCCAAAGTAACCATTCCTGTATCATGAGGTCTGGGAGAAAGTTCTGAAAAATAAACGTCATCTTTCGTTAAGAAGAATTCTACTCCCCAGATCCCTGCGCCGCCTAGTTCTTTGGTGACCTTCTCCGCCATTTCCTGAGCGGATTTGAGTTGAGAATCGCTGAGCTCTGCGGGTTGCCAGCTTTCTTGGTAGTCTCCTCTTTCTTGCCTATGACCGATAGGAGGACAGAACAAAGTCCTTCCTGACTTTTGAGTTACGGTCAATAATGTGATCTCAGATTCGAAAGAGATAAATTCTTCGACTATGATCTCGGAGGCGCCGGTTCTTCCTTTAGTTTGAGAAGCGATCCAGGCGGGTTCTATATCGGATTCAGTTTTGATCACCGATTGTCCTTTTCCGGAAGAAGACATCAATGGTTTTACAACGCAAGGAATACCTATGGTCGAAATGGCTTCCTTCAGTCCTTCTAAAGTGGAAGCGTATTTATACTTAGCTGTTTTTAGACTTAGGGTTTGGGAAGCAAGGTCTCTGATCGCCTTACGATTCATCGTAAAGTTAGCTGCTTTGGCGCTGGGAACTACTTGGTAGCCTTGTTTTTCGTATTCGTAAAATCTTTCTGTTCGGATTGCTTCTATTTCAGGAACGATCAGATCCGGTTTGTGTTTGGCAACGATCCGATCTAATGCGTCCCCATCCAGCATATCGATGACTTCTTTTTCATGGGCAACCTGCATGGCTGGAGCACCCTCATAGCTATCGACCGCGATTACATATTGGCCTAGTCTTTGGGCGGCGATTACGAATTCTTTTCCAAGCTCGCCTGAGCCGAGCAGAAGTATTTTCTTTCTCATAGGTTCTTTTAGAGAATTTCCGAACAGGAAGAAGAATTGAAAGGAAAAAATGAAGGTCAGCCCGATTTGCATTCGATACAAACCGGGCAATAGAACCTTAACTTTGAGTTACTTTTTCTTTTTGGTAATCACGTCGAAGTTTTTATACTGAATATACTCCACTTCGGAAACATCCAAACGGTAGATCCCTTTGGTAGAATGTACCAACATGGTATTTCCGACCTGAGCTACCACTGCTCCGTGTAAAACTGTCTTGTCCAGCTTGTGAACGGATTCCAATACACTGTAATACTTTTGGATCTCTTCTTCGGAAGCTAGTTTTTGCGCGCTTGCTTCGGATTCTAATTTATCAAAGGCGATATTTAGTTTTTCGGATTGGTCCTTCTCTATCTCTTTTGCTAGATATTTATTGTCCAGGCTTCCGGAGACCAGATCTTCGTTTACCTTTACCAAGGTTTCCAGGTCCGCACTTTCCCTAGGATCTCTTTCGAATTTTCCTTTTTGAACAGTTCGCACTAGATCATTCCGAAACTTTTCAATACTTTGGGCGATGGATGCGTCATCCAATCGATTCAAAATAGTTTGGGCCAGTTGGTCGAATTCAGGTTTGACTTCTGCCTCTTCTTCTTCCGAGATCACGATCTCGTTTTCTTCCAATAGTTTTTGGAACTTTTGGTAATTCGGATTTTCGGCTATTTTATCTGCGGGAATTTCTTGGCTTACGGGAGCCTTTAAGGTCATGGCAACCATTCCCTCATAAACTTTGATCTTAGGAAGTGTGCCTTGTACTACTTCAAAAGAGAATGCAGTTCCTCGAACACCTGCGATCGCAGTAGGTGTGGAAATTTTGAACTGCTCTTTTTGGCTTAACTTGTTTGTTTTTACAAGAAGAAGTCCCGTTTTAACTGCAAGGGAAGTTTCTTCCGAACCTTCTCCGTGAAGAGAATCAATACTTAGATTTGTATAAGATTTTAAACGTATCACATGGCCAAGACTAGTTTGCAGATCCAAGGTCCCGCTATTCGTTTTAATGGTATCATCCTTTTGTAGGACGCTTCCTAAAGAAAGAGGGATAAGCTTTCCGTTTCTTTGCACATCTACTTTACCGGTCAGAAATATGACTACTAAACCCGGTTTGGATTTAGAAACTTTAGAACAAAAGTTTGAGGATCCGATGAATGTTACAATTAGGAACAAAAGGAAGAGTTTTCGATTCATTTGTTTATTCCGCCTGGAAATAAAAAATATACAGTTCGAATAAATTTTTGAACGTATGAAATATATTTCCAGTCCTAATAACAAGTTGAAACTCAGTTTTTTTCACAAATATCGCAATTTCGTTTTTCTCTTTTTATTTCCGGTGTTCCCCCTTAATTCTGTGGAGACCGGTAAGATTAGATTTAATGGTACAGCTTACGATTTGGAGACTGGCAATTTATTGTATAGAGATTTTCACGAGGAAACTTGGGAGTCTGGCAGGCATATTAGTTCTATAATTACATACAAGGACCCGAACGGTAAAACGTTCGCGAAGAAGAGGATCAGTTTTTTACAAAATAGAACTCTTCCCGAATTCCAATTGGAGGATTATAGAGACGGATATCTGGAAGGAGGAATATTACAGAAGGGGAACTTGGTAAAATTATTCTTCCGCAGAAAACTGGAAGATGCCATCCAAGAAAAAAGTGTCGATAGTGGGAACCACCTATCCGCTATGGATGGAGGATTCGATTATTTCGTGATAGATCATTGGGACGAACTTAGGGCCGGCAAAAAGATCAAATTCAACTTTTTAGTTCCGGTAGAAACAGATAAGTTCGAGTTCGTCGCCGAAAAAACCAAAGAAGGGGAATACAAAGGTAAGCCTGCTTTATTTCTAAGATTGAAAATAGCCAATGCCATTCTTTCAGTATTCGTAAAACCGATCGATTTGGTGTACGATATCGAGTCCAAAAGGATTATGGAATTTAGAGGAACAAGTAATATCAACGATGAAAATGGAAAAAGCTATAAGGTGAAAATCGTTTACGGTTTCAGATAAAATTTTAAAAGCCCAATCTCCAAAATGCTATGCCGGATAATTTTAAACTATTCGCATATTTTATCCAATGATCGAATTCAAGTATCAAGCTTCCTTCTCCGTTTTCTGTTTTTATTATATAGATGCCTTTTGCTTCCTTCCCGAATTCTAAGGCAAATTTTTTATCCATCATTCTTGTGAGAAGTTTCGGTTTTTTATTGCCCTTCTTCCAATAATAACCGTAAAGGGGAAGTCCTAACCAGATCTGTTCCGGTTGATATGTCTTGAGTAGAAGTTCCGTATTTCGTTTGGCCCAATCGAATTCGGTCACTGGCCCAGGAGAGGTTTTGGGAGAATGCAGATCGTAAGCCATAAGCACGATCTCATCCGCGAGATTCTCTTTATAAATTGCGGAATGAAAACCGGAAAGTTTAGGATCGATTTCTTCAGATGGAAAGACCGCTAATGTAAGAAGTTTTCCTTTTTTCTTTAGCGCTGGTTGGAGTTCCAACAACAGCTCCTTATAATGGGTAGAATGTTCCGGGCCTAATCCTTCAAAGTCCAAATGGATCCCCGAATAGAAAGAATGCTCCTCCAAATAGAGTTCTAAATTTCGGACTAATGACTTTCTAAGTTGGGGAGAAGAGAGTAACTTCTTCCCTATAGCTTCTGACCGAAAAGTAATGAGCGGAAACCATCTTGTCCCGTTCTTCTTTCCGATTGTTTGGAGGGTAGAAGGTACCGAAATCCCGGAAACTTCTCCATTGCTTCCGATATAAGTCCCGGTAAAACATACGGTGGTCCCAGGCTTGGATATCTTCTTCCAATAAGCCAAGGGTTTGGCGCTTAGATCCTGGCTTATAGTATACTCCCATACACTCTCCTGAGCGGATAAGGGACATAGGGAAATACAAATGACGCAGGTAAAAGTGGATCTAAGCCTTGAAAAGATCTTCATTTATTCGTCCTGTAATATTAAAAAAACCAATCCTTGATTTTTCTTCAATCCTGAAGGTTTGATCTCCGATTTTAAATACACAGCCAGGGTCGAAGAATTAGGTAGGATGCGAATGATGGCAATCACGAATACAGGAATGGGTGAATTGATCCGAGACGGATTAGATCGTCTTGGTATTTTATCCTCCTCCAAAAGGGCGGAGATCACCCACCATTCTACCAGCTTATTCGAGCTATATAAGGCAAGGTTGCCCGACGGTTCTCAGCTCGCCATTAAGATCATCCCTAAAAAAGAAATGGCGGAAACAGAAGCGGAAGGCCTGGAACAACTTTGCAAACTTGGGGTCAGAGTTCCGGAATATCTGGGATCTGTTCATCTAGGAAAAGTTTCTCTTCTTGCTATGGAATTTGTGCAAACAGGCTCTTCTGCGGGATTCAGAGAAGATCTGATAGCCAGTTTAAAAAATTTATACAAAAACGAATTCGGATCCTGGGGCTGGAAGAGAGATAATTTTATAGGTTCTCTCAGCCAAGCCAATGGTTGGTTTTCGACCTTCCGCGAATTCTATTGGGAAAGAAGATTAAAACCTCAGATTGAACTTGCACAAACTAGAAAACTTCTGACCGAAAAAGACTCTTTAGCGATCCGAGGTATCTTCGATAAGTTTTCGGAAGATTGGGGATTGGATCATATAAAACCAAGATTGATCCATGGAGATCTTTGGTCCGGAAACGTTTTGCAAGGTAAGAATGGTTTTGCGTATTTGATAGATCCGTCCGTGGCTTATTCTCATCCGGAACAAGACCTTGCAATGTTGCAATTATTCGGAAGTCCTTTAAATCTGGAAGAGATGCAGGACATTCTGGCTACTGCTGGTCTGGATGACCCAGGCAATTTGAAAGATAGGATCCAATTCTGGCAGCTATATCCGGTGCTTGTGCATATCAATCTTTTCGGAGCGTCCTACCTGACGAGTCTCCGACATATACTTCGCTATTACGGCGTGAAATAGTTTTCTTGATAGAATCCAAGTTTTCTGTTCTTTAGTAAGAAACCGACTTAGAACCGGGGAATAATTCTTTGCCCAAAATTGCAAAAAAGAAAACGCCAACTTCCTCTAAACAAAAAGAGAAAAACTCTAAGTTAAATCTGAGAAAATCACCTTCTCAAAAAAGAGCGATAGAGAGGGTAGAGTATATCCTGGATATTGTCGCGGATCTTTTGGATGAGGTCGGAACAGAAGGGCTTACTACAAATCTGATCGCTCAAAGAGCTGGAATACCGATCGGGTCCTTGTACCAATATTTTCCGAACAAACATGCTATCTTAAAAGCTGTAGGGCAAAGGCATTTGGAAAGGGTCAATTCTATGATCCTGAATTTCCTAGAAGCTCATCCAAGCAAAGCGGATTGGGAAAATCTGGTGGATAAACTCATAGATGCGTTCGCTCAACTTTATAAATCGGAACCCGGGTTTATTCCTATGTGGTCGAATAAAAATTTAGATCCTGAGCTTGTGAGTATCGATAGAGAGAACAATAGGGCCATCGCCAATTTTATCGCGGAGTTATTTTTCGGTGTCATTCCTTGGATGAAGAAAAAAGAGGAAATGATGGTAATGTCCAGGATCATGGTAGAAGTATCAGATTCCGTTCTTAGCCGTTGGCTTCGAGAAAGACAAGATAACGCACTCGCGGATGGGATCTTACAGGAACTGAAAACTATGCTTAAAGCTTATATGAATTATTATATCCAGAGAGGATCTAAATGAAAGCCTTTCTATTCGAATTCCCTTTGACCGCTTTTTTTGTAGTACTGATCAGTATCTCTCAGATCTTTCTTACCGTATTCGTTCCGGAAGAAATTCTAAACGCATTCTTCATTAGTCGTCCTGGAGAGTTCTATCCTTGGAAGTGGGTCGGAATGGTCTTCTTGCATGCGGACTTCACTCACTTGTTTTGGAATATGATCTTTCTATTTTTCTTAGGTAGGATCGTAGAATATAAAGTAGGCCAAGCAAAATGGCTACTTTTCTTTTTTATGGGCGCACTTGTTTCAGGCGGTTTGGATTCCCTTGTTCGAGGAATGATCTTAGGAGAAAATCAACCTGCCATCGGAGCTTCGGGCGCTGTGTCCGGTTTATCCGCTGTTGCCGCTTTACTTTCTCCTTTTTCTATTCGCATTAGAAAGAGAAGTTACCCTTTTCCTGTTTTCGCTTTGGCTTGGCTTATGGTATATTCCGATATTACCAATTTATTTTCCAAAGACCAAGTGGCTCATTGGGCACACTTAGGCGGATTTATTTCTGTGGTATTCACCGCGTATTTTTTAAATAATAAGATCAAACGCGAATTGCATACTGGATTTGCGTTAAACTTAGTGTTCGTAGTTTTACTTTTGATCTTGGGATTTTTTGTCGGAGCGAGATAATTGATCGAAGTTCGTTTCACCGCTTTCGAATACAACTCCAATGATTCTTTTACGGATTCAGTCTATGAAATGAAAGGCTCGGAAGAATCTGGCTGGCATATATTACGAAATTCTTCTCCTTACTTAGAACTAGGTAAAGGGTATAGACTTCTCAAAACGGAACTTTGTGGGATCTGTTCCACGGACCTAGATCGCAGATTTTTGCCTTTTCCGCTTCCTCAGATCATAGGCCACGAAGTGGTCGCATCCGATTATCTCACTGGAGAAAAATATGTATTAGAGATCAATGATACAGTAGTCTCCAGAGGAGAAGAACCGGATCCATTTTGTAAGGTTGGAATTCCAACACATAGTCCGACTAGAATGGTATTGGGAATAGATCGTCTTCCAGGAGGATTCGGGCCTTATATACTGGCACCTAAAGGAAATTTAGTAGAGATCAAACAATTAGAAGATATGGAAGCGGTTCTATTAGAGCCATTTGCGGCTTCTTTGCATGGTGTAGAAGTTTCCGTTCATCGAGCCGGAACTCAGCTCCGGAAAATTGCAGTTTTAGGTCCTAGACGTTTGGGTTCTCTTGTGATCGCAGCATTGGATTTGTATAGGAAGAGAAGCAATTTGAACTATGAGATTGTTTCTCTCATCCGCCACCAAAGCTTAGCGAATCTATCCCTGAGGATGGGCGCAGATCAGGTCTTATACTTTTCCGATCTAGGAGAGGTGGAAGTAAGAGACGGTCTTTTATTTGAGAAGAACGTAGGAACTACAACAGCTGCCTCTTGGTCCGATTACAAACAAGCTTTCGATCTGATATTTGATACCACTGGTTCTGTTTCCGGATTAGAAACTAGCACCTATCTTACGCAAAAAGAAATTCATAGAAAGACCACAAATGGCCAGGCTTCTCTCGGAATTGAGCATCTCACCGAACTAGTAGTGGATGAGATTTCAGTAACGAATCTTAGATCTGATTTTTTAGATCTGGTTTGGGGAATTGAAGTTACATCTCCTGCTTTGGTTTTTGTTTCTTCTTCTGCGTCTTTGGACAAAGAAGAAAAAGATCTACTAGAGGATCTGGAGAAGAAAGATCGAATTCGGATCTTTACCGGTTCCATTAAAGAAGGAACGGAGTTTTTAGAGTCACAAGAATTCCCAGGCACTCTGCCTCGATTCGATTTTGCAATTATAGATTCTTCTTCCGAACTAGACACAGTGATCCGTCCGGATAAGAAGGAAGAAAAATCCTTGGTTCGACCGAGAGGTTTTATTTTGATCCCTAAGTCTGCAAAGCACGGATCCAATTTGTTTTTAGATTGGATTGTAGGTGGCGGAATTTTGAGCACAAGTAGATGCGGAGACTTCGTTCGGACTAGGGAACTTCTGGAAACAGAACCAGGATTTCTAAAATCTGTTTCGGAAAACTTGATCAGTAAAGAATTCGATTCCAGATCCATACCGGAAGCATATACCGACGCCAGAAAACCGGAGAATATAAAAGTGGTTGTCAGACATAAAGCTTCCTGAGCGAGTATTTAGTGACTCGCGAGGATGGCTTTGAGCAAACACGGTTTTTTTCAAATCACACAAAAGGTTTTTTTGAGAAAAGGAAAGGAACTTCTCATTCTTAGGGACCGCAAATCCGGATTTGGGGACCTTCCCGGTGGAAGGATGAACGAGGACGAATTCTACGGAGACTGGCTGGAAAGTTTGTCCAGAGAGTTAAAGGAAGAAATGGGAGAAGCTTGTGAGATCAAGATCCATCCTAGACCCATCCTCATCCATAAACATAGAGTCAGCGATGGAAATCATCCATGTGTGATCGTAGCTTATCATGGAGAATTTATATCCGGCGAGATCGCGCTCTCTGACGAGCATGATTATATCGCCTGGGTGGATGCGGCAACTTACGATCCTAAACCTTTATTTTTCGAATATATGTTAGACGCTTTACATTTGTACCAAAAAGAATACGTTCCTTTGATCCCTGACGGCAAGTTAGATCCTAAAGGTTGGTTGGCATGAGCCCGTTCGTTAGGAATGCACTCGCTTCTTTGGTTTTAGTCCCGATCTTCGCATTTTTTGGATGGCTTCTATCAGGAGTTTCCTTAAGCGAAGAAGAATTCCAAAAAAGGATCTCTAAGAAAGAGATCAAATCCGTTTCATTAGGTTGGGACAGAAGGTCCGGAAATCTACTCATCGTTCAGTTGGAATTCAAACCCGAATATTTTACAAGAGAAGATAGATTCAGAGCCTGGTTAGAAGAACCTCTTGCAGCCGCAAAAGAAAAAGGTTGGCTCCAAAATTCCACGATCGTTGCCTTTCCTCCGGAGATAGGGAATTACTTTTTTCTAATGGATTCCAGAAAGGAACTTTTGGATTCGGAAAACATCGACTCTGCATGGAACTGGGCCCTATTCTTCCAGAGGATTTCCTTTAAAAACTTCTCCCATGTATTGGATGGAGAAGCAGTATCTTTTACGATTGCTCAAGATACCAAAGAAAGATATGAAAGGATTTTCGGAGACCTGGCAAGGATGTACGGAGTTTCTATCTTGGCCGGATCCATTTGTTTACCTTCTCCTGAAATAAAGGAAGGAAAACTTTCAATTAAAGCCGGCGAATGGCAAGAGAGAGCTTATATATTCGATCCTTCCGGAAAGTTTTTAGAAGGATCTCTTCTCCGAACTTCTACCCAAAAACCAGAAGGTTCTGAAAAAGAAATATTGCCGGAAGTATGGGTGGCTAATTTGCCTTCCGGTAGATTGGGGATCTTATTCACGGAAGATCTAAAATCTCCTCAAATGGAAGAGATCGTTAAGAAAACTTATGTAAGTAAATTGGTCGGACTAGGCTCTCAAGAAGACGAAGGCAAATTCAGAGAATGGATCAAAAATTCTTCTTTCGAAACTGGCGGACAGGTACAGTTTTCCGGTAAAGTTTGGAACCAGGAATTTCCTGCAAAAAGTTTTGCAAAGACACGTTATGGTTCCCCTGAGCCAATCGAAGGCCAAAAGGGAAACCTGATCATCAATATCTTTTTCTGATATTATTTGTCTCTGGCTTCTTCGTACAATTTTAGAATTCTCCAATCTTCTTCCGGAAAATCCAAATTGGTGAGATACAATCCGCCTTTTTCGTTTTCGCAAAGAACCTTGTTCTGATCCACAAGCCAGATCCTTTCACATAGTAAAGGTAATACCTGGCTTTTGCGAGAAGGTCCCCAAAGATGGACCTTGCCTGAATAATTGGAAACGAATTCGTTTTTGCCAGGAAGTTTCCAAGGATTGATCTCTTTCCTGCTGATCGTAAATAGTTTGCTACTAGAAGGTTTGCTTTTCCCGAATTGTAACCTTCTTAAATGGAGCCTACCGATCGAGCCGCCCAAATAGTATGCGGAGTCTCCTGTGCCGTAATAGATCAATGGGCTGATGACTTCCTGGTCTATCTTCTCTACAGATTTTTTTTCCGGTTGGAAATAGTATAGATAGTAAGAGCCTGCGTTTCCGGAAAAGAGTAAGAAATCTTTTCCGATAGGATATAAAAAGAATCGAGCCTTGAGTCCTGAAAAAGGTGGGGTGATCTTTTCTTTAGAAACAACCAACTTAGGAGTTCTGGGCTCTACTGTTTTTTCTTCATACAGTTGGTTGTCTACGAAGTAGTAAATTTTAGATCCATCGTCCGAGATCCCGCCTCTATTCCTACAAGAGATCTGGGCGCCCGACTCATACAGAAGATCATTATTTTTTAATGAGATCGCAAACAAGCGGCAACCGGTTGTCATGGGATATTCTGCCAGAGCATAGTTTGCGTTTAAGGAAACTGCAAGAGAAGCAGGAACTTCGTCTAAACTTTTGGAACCGTTGGTTCCATCACTTGTATCTCTCCAGACTAGTTTACTGTCTTCTAGATATACTAATCTTTTTCTGTCATAAGAGAGTTCGACTATTCTTGGGGTTTCCGGTTTTTCGGAAGAAAGAACTTCGTCGTCGGATTTAGGTTTTACCAGATAATCCTTTAACATACCGGAAGCTTTTTCGTAACTCTGCTCTTCCAATAACTCTTGGATCTCTTCTATTAAACTTTCCTGTTTACTTTTACAGTTCCAGGAAAGAAAAACTAGTAATAAGAAAGATAAGGCTCTGATCATTCGATAGAACTTAGATTTTGAGTTCAGGCAGTTTCCTCAGCCCAAGGCTCGTCCGATTGGACGCTAATAATATCTTTAGAAAATAATTTCTGGGCTCTGGAGGCTACGTTCCTAGTTTCTAAAAAGGAATATCCTCCTGAAAGTAAGGATCCGA
Organism: Leptospira johnsonii; assembly: GCF_003112675.1. Lineage (NCBI taxonomy): Bacteria > Pseudomonadati > Spirochaetota > Leptospiria > Leptospirales > Leptospiraceae > Leptospira > Leptospira johnsonii. The sequence goes on from NZ_BFAY01000011.1 coordinate 1,201,909, forward strand.
AAATCGGAAGCCAGAATCCGTTTTTAGGTTTTGGGAACTTCTTCCCTTTGATAAGACCTTTTGCGATCTGATAGGTAGCTTCTTGCAGAAGGTTCCAAGCCATGGGCCGGATCAAAACCCTTGCCCCAGCATCTTTGAGAACATTCCTAAAAAATGAGGTCTTGTCCTTGAATAAACAATAAGCCATAAGTTCGGAAGTCACCTGATGCTCTTTTCCATATAAAGCGGCTATGTCTTTTACCAATTTACCTTGGAGCCTTAAGACTAAAATAATTTCGGGAGCCAGCGTAACAAGTCCCAAACGTCCTTGAGGAAGGGCAAGAGCTGCACTCGCCGCACCGGTTTGGAGAGAGGATTTTTGGGTCAACTCTTGGATGAGCTCGTTTGGAGATCCTATGGTTTTAGCATATGGACTGCGATAGGAATGAAGACCGGATAAAAGATTCAGTATCTGATCGGAAACTGCGGAGAGAATCGAATTGTAGTTTTCCATGTAGAGGAGTAAGGTACCAAGGCAATGGGATACGGTTTCTATGTTAGACAGACTAGAAAAAATACAACAAAAATACCTCAAAATATCGGACGAACTTACAACTGCGTCCAATCCGGATGATTTGAAACGACTTTATAAGGAACGGTCCCGACTCACGCCCTTATTCGATAAAATTACCGAATACCAAAAATTAATTCAGAACAAAAAAGACGCCGAAGAACTTTTAAAAACGGAAAAAGACGGGGATATGCGCTCCATGTACGAAGAGGAGCGTAAAGAAGCTGAAGAAAGGATAGAAAGTTTGGAGAAGGAGTTGGAAATCCTACTTCTTCCTCCCGATCCGAATTCCGGCAAAAATATACTACTCGAGATAAGAGCAGGGACCGGCGGAGAAGAAGCAGGGCTATTCGTCTCCGACCTGTTTAGAATGTACACTAAGTATGCCGACAAGCAAGGCATCCGTCATGAGATCATAGATTCTTCTCCTACCGGAATAGGCGGATTGAAAGAGATCATCTTTGCGATGGAAAATGATAAAGCCTACGATCTTTTTAAATTTGAAGCGGGAACTCATAGAGTGCAAAGAATTCCTGCGACAGAGTCGGGTGGAAGGATCCATACAAGTGCAGTCACGGTTGCGGTATTACCTGAAGCGGAAGAATCGGAGATCAATATCAACGAAAACGATCTGAGAGTAGATGTGTATCGTTCTTCCGGATCAGGTGGTCAGCACGTTAACACCACCGACTCCGCAGTTCGTATCACTCATATTCCAACCGGGATCGCAGTTGCTTGCCAGGACGAAAAATCACAACACAAGAATAAAGCAAAAGCAATGAGGATCCTGAGCGCAAGGATCTTAGAAAAGCAGGCAGAAGAAAAGAAAGCCGCAGCTGACGCTCTCAAAAAACAGATGGTGGGTTCAGGAGATAGATCTGAAAGAATACGAACTTATAATTTTCCACAAGGAAGATGCACAGATCATAGGATTGGATTTACTAGTCATAATCTTTCTGCTATAATGGAAGGTGATCTGGACGACTTGATCAACGCCTTAACGGAAGAAGACAGAGTCAAACGCCTCGCAAATTCACAGGCAAATTAGAACCGGTTTAGACTTCTGTTCGTCCAACCGAATAAAGTTGATGTTTCTGCCTAAAATTTTGCGATGGTAATCAGAGTATGATACTAGCGATACAAGAACCGCATCGAAGGATTTGCGGGGAAAGAATACCATTTGAAAACATACATGCGGTTTCCATGAGCCTTCCGGAAGTCGCTGATGTGATCGGATATGAAGAGAAAAGAACTGAAACTCTTTCCAGATTAAAAGCGGGATATCCCCGATTTGTAGCTCATGCTTATATAGAAAAAATTTTAGATTATAACCGAGAGACAAAGGGAGTCGACAGCCCTCAGTTTATTGTAAACTCTCGCAAAGCCGCAGACCATATCGTTTCCTTTTTTCAGATAGAAGGAGCAAGGATCCTAGAGGACGAAGGGATCATCACATTAATCATTCCTTCTCATAAAGAAAACGAATCCAAGATATTATCCTTCATCCAACATACTGGATGTTTATTATCTTCTCGAAAGGCAGAGGATTACTTATTCAAAAAGGGACTCATAGATTCCGTATACAAAGAAGAATCCAGAAAAGAAAAACCTTACGAAAGTGTAGAAGGATCATTATCCGCTTTGTATCCTGGAAAAGATTTGCAAGTATATCTGGCCACTTCCGGGATGAATGCAGTCTATGCGGCTTTTAGAGCATTGGACAAGGTTCGTGCAGAAGAAGGAAAAGATATCTGGCTTAGACTCGGATGGCTATACGTAGATAATATTAGAATATTAGAAAAATATTCTAGAGGTTCTCATATATTCCATGACGTGGTCGATCTAAAAGAACTGGAAGAATTCCTTTCTAAAGAAGGTCACAGAGTAGCTGCAATTCTTACCGAATCTCCTACAAATCCACTCATTCAAGTTCCAGATTATCCTGAGCTCAAAAAACTTTTGGAAAAATACGGAATCCCTTTGGTTGCGGATATTTCCGTGGCAGGTTCCGCAGTCGTGGATCTTTCCCCATATGCGGATGTGATCGTAGAGAGTTTGACTAAGTTTGCATCCGGACATGCGGATGTTATGATGGGTGCATTATTTTTAAATCCTTCTTCTCCATATTTTGAGACGTTGAAAAAAGGTTCTCCTGAGTTTTTAGAAACTCCTTATATCCGAGATTGCGAACGTATGTCCTTCGAGTTAGAAGGTTATATCGAAAGAGTCAAAGAAATTGGAAAGAATGCTGCAATACTTGCAAACTTCTTCTCAAATCATCCGAAGATCAAAGCGGTTCATTGGAGCGGTTCTGAAGAAAATCACGGAAACTTTTCCAAAATTGCAAGAGATAAGGATCTACATTGTGGAGTGATCACGATCGAGCCCGGAGTTCCTTTGGAACCATTTTACAATTCTTTAAGATTGTTGAAGGGACCAAGTTTCGGAACAGAATTTACTCTGAACATGTTATACATGTATTTGGCTCATTATGAATTGGTATCCACAGAAGCAGGAAGAGGTTTCTTACGAGAAGTAGGATTGGATCCTAGTCTGATCAGAATTTCTATCGGAAGAGAAAATCCAGATCTTCTGATTGCAGAATACAAAAAAGCTCTGGGGGATTAACCAGCCAGAGCCAAAAATTTGAACGGTTCTAAAGAAGGCAAATAGACTTAAAGTTTAAGCCGCGGAACGAACGCCTTGTAACTTACCGCTTGTTTCAGACTCGGACTGCAAAACGTTTTTGTAAAGGACCGGGAATAATCCAAATTTAGAAATTCCTAAAGTATAAATCACTAAAACGGAAACGATTGTCCCAAGGATCCAACCCAGCTGGTGTAGTATCACACTGGAAATGATCGCAAATCCCAACGCACCTACAAATACAGTCGCTAAGAACGCAATTGTAGAAGCAAAACCGGATGGAGATTTTCTGACTGAAAATTCTCCTGTGCCTCCTAATTCCCAACCTTCTTTTTCGATCTTCAAAAGAGAAACGATCAGAACGGGAATTAAGATCACACCCATTGCATATAATGTGATAGCAACATCAGAGGTAAGCCAGTTGATTGCGGTTCCCCAGGTCCAATTCGTTTGGAATTGTTCTACTGACTCTGAAAAAAATCTTTTATATCCTGTTCCGTCCCAGCCATGCACAAGGATGAAGAACATCCCAAAATACCCTACAGGAACTTGCAGATAAGCTAAGAAATTTTTTCCAGCCTTCAATAATTCCCAAACCACCCAGAAGCCTAAGATACCTTGAGAAATATTCGTTAAACCGAATAAAGCTACCAACCAACCCGGCATGGTTTTATCTCCCGCATGCATTGTCTCCCAGCTAGTAAACTGCCAGACCAGATACAAACCGGACGGGGCGAATAATAAACCTAGATAAAGAAGATTAGAGATGAAGTAGGTATTTTTCCAAAATGGGACCTTCTTCTCTTCTTTTGTAACGGAAGGAATAGAACCGGGTGTGGTTTCTCCTGCCTGCAATTTTTTAATTTGGCGAGCTGCGGCCATTGCGTAACCGGCTCCCAGGCCGTAGGCCCAAAAAACATCCACTTGAACCATTGGATTGAAATCTCCTCACCTTAATTAAGCATAAGAATGACATGTCATTCAGTTTTTGTCAATAGGGGAAATCGAAAAATTTCAAAGAAAAACGGGTTTTACTTTAGGGTCGAAATGACGGATCTGTCATTTCGATTGGGTGGGAATTTTCATTAAACAGGGAAATTATGAAAAGAACAACAATAAGCTTAATGTTACTTCTCATCTTTCTACTTGATTGTAGATTTTTAGGGATCGGTTCCGAGCCCTTAGAGGATTTGAAAACGAAGTATGCGAACTCGGAGTCCAAATTCGCTCCGATTGGGGATTTGAACATCCATTACAGGGACGAGGGCCAGGGTCCGGTAATTATACTATTGCACGGGGTGTGCTCTTCTTTGCATACCTGGGATGCATGGGCGGAACTATTAAAATCTCGTTATAGAGTTATCCGTATCGATCTTCCTGGTCATGGACTTACCGGTCCTCCGGAAGATTTAGAAAAGTTGGATTTGGAAGAAGGTGTAGAAGTCCTTAACAACTTCCTAGAATATTTAAAAATTGATTCCTTCTATCTTGTGGGAAATTCTATGGGAGGTTATATCTCCTGGAATTACGCATTAAAATATCCTAATAAAGTCCAAAAGTTGGTCTTGATCGATGCGGCCGGGTATGCACAACCTATGCCCCCTATGATCGCATTGGGAAGTAACCCGATCGTAAGTCCATTTGCTCGCCATATGCTACCAAGCTTTATGGTGGAAAAAAGTGTGGATGAGGTTTACGGAGATCCTTCTAAGATCACCCCCGAGATCAAAACGAGATATGTGGATCTTTCCAGAAGAGAAGGGAATCGACAGGCTTATAATTATTTTTTCAGGACTGCCAGGGAGAAGTTTACGGATCCTAAAATTTCCGAAGGGATAAAGTCGGTAAAAACTCCCACACTAGTTATGTGGGGAAAAGAAGATCATTGGTTGAAATTAGAATACGCTCAGAATTGGACTAAGGATCTTCCAAATTCTAAATTCATCACTTACGAAGGCGCCGGTCATATTCCTATGGAAGAAATTCCGGATATAACAGCAAAAGATCTGGTGCAGTTCCTTACATTATAAAAAAGGATTTAACGTTTGCCCATTCCTTCTAACATAAGGGTGGGCATTTCTTCCAGCCAACGTTTCGCGAATTTGGAATCCACTTTGAAAGATAAGTTGATCCTTATTCCCTCGAACATCATTGCATTTACCGCCTGAGATGCGATACGGGTGTCTAATTCTTTTCTTAAAAATCCTTTTTTCACACCATTCTTCAAATACAGTTCTGTAAGCCTGGCGCTTTTATCTATCCCGAGCTGCACTTTTCTTTTTACTGTTTCGTCTAAGGCCATAGCTTCAAAAAATACGATCTTTGCCTGTCTTGGATCTTTGCTGAAAAGTTGAAATAGTTCCCAACCGATGTTTTTGATCTGGTTTCTGTATTCTTCGATCGAGTTCGATTTTTCAGGACTTTCTTTACGTACCACTTCTAATAATCCGAGAAGGATCCGGTCCACTAACGCATGTAGGATATCCAATTTATTCTTAAAATAACGATAACAGGTCCCATGACCTATATTTAATTTTCCGGCTATGTCGGCGATTCCCGCCTCATGGTATCCTTTTTCGGAGAATACGTCCAATGCAGCTTCCAGGATCTGTTCTCTTCTTGCTTCTGCCCTGTTGGCGATCGGACTAGGAGGCTTTGTTCTCATAGTTTTCCTTACTCCGATTTAGAGAACTGGTCCGCAAGGAATTTTCCTAATTCGGAAGTTCAAAACGGATTTGGAAACTGGCTCCCTGATTTTTGGAGCTGGAAAAATCCAATTTTCCCTTCAATTGTCTGGTTAGTACCTGTACTAAGGTTAATCCGAAAGAATGAGTCACAGTTGGATTCAATTCGTTTGGTAAACCGACCCCGTTGTCAGAGACTTCCAAAATTACTAACTTCTCTTTTTTTTGGAGTTTGACTTGGATCTTTGGTCTTTCATCCGAAGGAGAATAATTATGTGGGAATGCGTATTTAAAGGAATTTGTGAGTAATTCATTGAGCGCTAGTCCCAGAGGAATTGCGATGCTAATCTCCAAATGAATAGGACTGGATATCACATCCACTCTCGTTTCTGCTCCGATCTTATAGGCGGTTCTGATCTTTTCAGCAAGTCTTTTCGAGTATCCTGAAAATTCTACATTTCCTAGATCGTTAGATTGATACAACTCATCATGGATCAATGCCATGGTTTGGATCCTGTTTTGGCTTTCCGTAAATGCCTCGTGGATCTTAGGATCGTTTTCGTATTCAGATTGAAGATTGAATAAACTGGAAATCACCTGCAGGTTGTTTTTTACTCTGTGATGGATCTCTTTCAGCATCACTTCCTTTTCCTTTAAGGAAGATTTTAACTGTCTCTCTGCCTGTTTTTTATCTGTGATCTCTACAACTGTGATTATGGTAGAAGAAAATGTTTCTTCGAATTCAGGTGCCAAAGACCAGCGAATGGACGCTTCGAATTGTTTTCCGTTGCAGGTGGATAATATGACTTCAGTATGAAGAACTCTTGCTCCAAAATGAATTCGGGTTAGAAGTTTTTTGAAATAATAATCGTTTCCTTTTCGGAAAAAGTTTCTGGCAAGAAATAGAACTTCTTCCTTTGAGCTTGCTTCGAACAATCGAACGGATTCTTTATTAGCGTCCACAACCCTTACAGTTTCATAACATTCTGAAACGAATTCGGGATTTGTTTTTAGGAATTTAGAGAAGTCCTTTCTGGACATCTTGGGCAATTCGCCCAACATTTTTTTTACTTCGGAATAATCGCATTCTAAGATCGCAATAGGAACATTTTCGAATAAACCTTTATAGATTGCTTCGCTTGCTCCTAAAAAACGATAAGAACGATCCAGCTCTTGGGTCCTTTCTGCGATTAACTTTTCCAATCTTGCGTGAGAATGGGATATTTCATTTTCTGCATCTATTCTTTCTTTTACTACCGATAAAGCGAGAAGAGAAGCGATCGAGATTGCAGACAGAAAACTTTGTAAAAGGAGAAGGGAAACTTCCCTGGAAGCTGGGAAATTATATGCATGTCCTTGCGCAGTACCTAAGATCGCTACGATAGAAACGATGATGAGCACTAGAGAAGATTCTCTTCCTCCGAATCTGAGAGAAACAAGTGAAATGACTGCTATCAGAAGATAAGAAAGAGGGAAGTAAGCAGGTATCTCGTTGATACTAAAGAAATAAAAAATACCTGCCCCTAATAAAATTAAGAAGGAAACTAACCCTACACTTTCTTTCCAAGAATGTACTTGGAATCTTGCAACTCCAGGTCCTAGCCAACTTAAGAAAAATGGAAAGTATACGAATACCCCTAAAGAATCTCCCATCCACCAAATGATCCAGGTTGGAAAAAGTGAGTTTAAGTCCAGTATCCCTAAAACTAAAAGTCCGGAGCATGCGATTGTTGCGGCGATAATGCAGACTAATGTTTCTATCCAAAGAAATCTAAGAACGAAGGATGTGTTCTTGGTAAGATCTAATCCAGGGACAAATTTTTTATATAAATAAGCTCCAGTGAAAGATTGCAGAGTGCTTCCACTTGCGATAAGCACTGCCACCAAAAAGTAAACGCTTAGCTCCTGTCCTGGAAGATCCTCATGTTGGATCTGGCAGTTATATAAAAAGGAACCTGCAAAGATTCCGAAATAGGAAATTCTTCCGAATAATAAAGGAGTGACCAGCCCCCAGCCGGATGCGGGCCAGATAGGGGAGGCGTAATCCGAAAAAGTCCCGAGGGATTCTCCAAATTTTCCCAAAAGAAAATAAACGGATGTAACCAGAAAAAATTTGCCGGCAGTTTGAATGAATTTTAAGGATCGAGATAACATTAATCTTGGAATCTTCTTCATTTCGCTTTTAGGATTCGGAAGCAGCTGAGAATAAGGTTTTAAGACCTTTTCCGATGATTTCCGATCTATTTCAAAACTCCAGGAAACCCTTTATTTATTTAGGAGAAGGTTTCTCTACAGAGGGACGTCTAGTTCTAACAGAGCCGAATGAGATTCTTACTACTAATCGACGAAGTGAAGCAAAAAAAATCCTCCTAGAAATTCAAAACAAGGTCTCCCAAGGATTCCATGCGGCCGGTTGGATTTCCTACGAAGCCGGGGACTTATTTTTAAATCCTGACAATATGGAAGAAGTTTCGGAAGATCCTCTTTTTTGGTTCGCCATTTTTTCTAAACCAAAACCCTTGGGCCCTTCTGAAATTTCAGAATGGGAATCCATATTTATACACAAGGGTTATTCTGCAGAAATCAGATCCGAAATGGACCTTAAAGAATACCAAGAGATCTTTAGTAAGATCCGAAACTTTCTCTACGAAGGTGATATTTATCAGGTAAATTTTACATTTCCTTTGGAAATAGAATTAGAAGGTTCTCTCGGAAGATTGTTTTTCGAACTCAGAAAAAAGCAGCCTGTTCCATACGAAGCTTGGATCCATACTGGAGATTCCATTCCTACACAAAGAGATATCCTTTCTTTTTCTCCTGAACTATTTTGGGAAAGAAAGTCCAATCAAATCAGAACTGTTCCAATGAAAGGAACCAGACCCAGAGGAAACGATCCAGAGGAAGATCAAAAATTGAAGCTGGAACTTTCCGATTCGGAAAAGGACAGGGCGGAAAATTTGATGATCACTGATCTTCTCCGCAACGATTTAGGAAGGATTTCTCTGCCTGGTTCAGTAAGAGTTTCTAAACTTTTCTCTATCGAAGAATATCCGACGGTTTTCCAGATGACCAGCGAGGTACGTTCCGAACTTTCCCTCGATATAAAATGGACTGATATCTTGGAGGCATTGTTTCCGGGAGGTTCCATCACTGGAGCTCCTAAAAAGAGATCTTCGGAGATCATCCGCAGCCTGGAAAAAAAGAGAGGAGTTTATACAGGGGGAATATTTTATCTGTCTCCTCAAAAAGAAATTTCTTCCATCGCGATCCGCACTCTTGAGTTTTTACAAGATCCTTCCGGCCAAAAAAAAGGAAGAATGGGTGTAGGTTCCGGAATCACCATTGGTTCCGATCCGACCTCAGAATGGGAAGAATGCTGGTCCAAGGCAAAATTTTTGAACGACACAAAAGAAAATTTTCACCTGTTCACCACTGCAGTCTGCAAAAGAAAAAAGATCTATTTTTTGAAAGATCATAAAGAGAGAATGAAAACATCCGCGAACGAATTCGGATTCGTTTGGAATGAAGAAGGTTGGGAATCTGTAGTTCGAGAAGTGACAAATAATATTACCTCCGACAAAAAATACAGAGTGAAGATCATTCTTTTGTCCGGCGGAGAATTTCAGTCGGAAGTTTCCGAATTTCATTCAGGTCCCAAAGAGGGGAAGGTTCTCTTCAGCGGAACTTCTACAAATAAAAAAAATCGGTTCTTTTATCATAAAACAAATATCAGAGAAATTTTTTCAGAAGGATATGAAACTGCTGTTTCCAAAGGTTATCTGGACAGGATCTATACAAACACGGAAGGTTATCTGACAGAGGGAGCCATTCATTCTATCTTTCTTTTTCTAAATAGGGAATGGATCACTCCTCCTTTGGAAGAAGGAATTCTTCCTGGAATCGCAAGAAAACAATGGATCAAAAAATTGAAAGCGAAGGAAAAGAAGATTTCCAAACAGGACATGAGTTTTGCATCCAAGATCGTTTTGGTAAATTCTCTCAGAGGAGTTAGAAGAGTTTCCGGGGTGGATTTCGAATGAGAAGTTTTTTAGGACTGGCTCTTCCTGATCATATAAAATCGGATCTGGAAAAAATCTGCTTTGGACTGGAAGAGATCCGTTGGGTTTCTGCGGAAAATTTTCATGCTACCTTGGTGTTTTTAGGTGAGCTAAATCAGGAAGAGATCGAGAAGGTCTCGGAGATTTGCGGCCAAGTTTCCGAAAAAAGTTTTTCCTTGGAGATCAAGGGTGTCGGCTTTTTTGGGAATAAGTTTCCGGAAATTCTATATGTGGGTGTGACACTTTCGGAAGAATTGAAAAGGTTACAAAAAGTTTTGGAGTCCACTCTCAGAAGGGAAGGTTTTTCCATCGATAAAAGGGATTATAAGCCCCATATAACGATAGGAAGATTCAAAAGGACCCCTGAAAAACGTTTGGATCTTTATTTGAATGAGTTCTCTCAATTCCAAACCGACATAGTTCCTGTGTCGGAATTCCATCTATTTTATAGTCGCAGCGGAGCGAACGGTCAGATATACTCGGTCGAAGAATCATACCCTCTTCTCTTGGAATAAATGGAAAATCCCAGACAAAATCAGTACTCTCCTATCCGGGATTTTTCCGATTTTTTTGCGGACCCTAGACATTCCGTAGAAGAGGTCGTAGGAATCGGCGGAGATCTAAAACCAGATCGCCTTTTGTATGCTTATACTCGTGGGATCTTTCCTTGGGCGGATAAACCTTTACTTTGGTTTTCTTTGGATCCGAGAGCAATCTTCGACCTAAACGTTCTTCATATTAGTTCCCGAGTCCACAGAAGGATCCGTCAAAAAAAATTCACTGTAACATTTAATCGTGCATTCGAACAAGTTATGCGATGCTGTGCATTTAGAACGGAAGAGCAAACATGGATAACGGAGAACTTTCTACAAGGTTTTACCAACTTTCATAAGGAAGGTTATGCCCATAGTGTAGAGGTTTGGGACGAAAACGGACGGTTAGGCGGGGGAGCATACGGTGTGGCTATCGGTAAATTTTTTGCCGGAGAGTCCATGTTCTCCTTTTTACCTGACTTTGGGAAGATCGGGCTCTACTTTCTATTTGAAGCATTGAAGAAGGATGGCTTTACATTATTCGATACTCAGCAGATGAACCCGGTCACTTTGAATCTGGGAGCATATGAGATCCCGAAAGATAAATTTTTGGACCGTTTGTCACTTGCTGTAGCAATCCCGAACAAATGGGTCCCCCCTGTGGATGAAATCTGATTTTTATGTAAAATGGATTTGATTTGCCTCGCAGAATAATAAAATTACGACACAAACCAAAGTTTCTATAGGAAGATCCATAATGAACCTGTCCAAAAAAATTCTTGTTACCCTTCTTGTGTCTGCAATCGCACTTTTCGGTTTCACCGGAGTGAGCGCACAAGAGACTACTGGCGATGCTCCTGCAAAGACTGAAGACGCTGGTGCTTCTAAAGCTGAGAAAAAAGAAAAGAAAGCTAAGAAGAAAAAAGGTAAGAAAAAACACCACAAGAAGCATAAGAAAGATTCCAAAAAAGGAAAAGAAGAAGGAACTAAGTCTGATTCTACTCCTGCTCCTGCAGAAGAAGGCGCTGGCGAAGAGCAACAGTAATATTTTTTCCTTTCTCACTCCGTTCGAGGTCCTCTCGAGCGGAGTTTTCTCTTTTTACTCTTCTCCTCTTCGATTTTGCACTGCACCTACGCTTTGAGTTATTCTAAAATTTAGTTGACGGGTCGTCTTCTTACATTAACCTAAACGCGCTTTATGCCATAAGCGTAATATATCCCTTCTTCAAAAGGAATAACTCCAATGTACAAGAATTTAGCAGACATGTACCTCAAGGCTTCCGAGTCTTTTGGGGACAGACCGGCGTTTTGGTCGAAGGATGAAAATAAAGAATATCAATCGACTAGCTTTAAACAATTAGTAGATCTTGGTCTCTCTTTGTCCGAAGCGTTAATTGATCTAGGTGTGAAGGCCCGCGAGCATATCGGAGTGTTGGCGGATAACCGTTTGGAATGGATCATCGTGGATGCGGGAGTTCTACTCTCCGGTTGTGCAAACGTTCCTAGAGGAACTGATGTAACCGATTCCGAGATGGAATATATCTTAACTCACTCCGAAGCTTCCGTAGTATTCTTAGAGAATGATAAGATGTACGAGAAGTTCGTTAAGAACAAATCCAAATTGAAAGGCGTGGAAACCGTCATCATCATGGATAAGGATAGCAAAACGAAAGCGAAGGGAGTTTTGCATCTTTATGATCTGATTGAAACTGGAAAAGAACTAAGAGCGAAAGGCGGACACAAGACCGAAAAAAGGATCGAAGGTATTAAACCAGATGATCTATTCACTCTGATCTATACTTCCGGAACAACAGGAATGCCAAAAGGTGTGATGCTCATGCATTCTAACATGGTTCACCAGATGGAATATGTTGTTCCTTTGATCTTGAAAAAATCCCTGCTTCGAGACGACGACAGTATGTTGTCTATTCTACCTGTATGGCATATCTTCGAACGAGTGGTAGAATACTCAGCGATCTCTCTAGGAATTTCCACTTTCTATACTAAGGTTGCAGACCTAAGAAACGACCTGGCAAAAGCCAGACCTTCTTTCATGGCTTCCGCTCCAAGGGTTTGGGAAAGTATCTACACAGGGATCTACAACAAGATCAACGATCCTAAGCAGACTCCTCCGGTCCGTAAGTTTTTGTTCAACACCGCGTATCTGTTCTCTAAGAACTTTAACGCAGGGGTTCGTTTCTTAACTGGAAAAGAAGTGGATTACGAGAACCGTAATATCTTTAAATCTTTGGCTTTAGCGATCAAAGCGATTGCTCAGGTGATCGTGTTTGGACCATTCACAGTTTCTTTGATCAGTGCAGTGGGATATTCTTATATCAAGATGTACAAGCCTGAGTTGGCATTTTTAGCGCCAGTTCTACTTACTATCGCGATTTTGGGACTTATCTTTAACTTCAAGACCTTGGATACTATCGTTCTTTCCAAGATCCGCCAAGCAACAGGTGGACGTCTGAGAGGAACCTTATCCGGAGGTGGCGCGTTACAACGTCACGTGGATAATTTCTTCAACGATATCGGGCTTTTAGTATTAGAAGGTTACGGAATGACTGAAAGTGCGCCTGTGATCTCGGTGCGTCACTATGATCATCCGATCATCGGTTCCGTAGGATATATCGTTCCTAAAACTGAACTTCAATTGAGAGACGATCACGGAAACGTGCTAACTCATATCAATGACCAAAGACAAATTCTTGCAGGTAAGTTGGGAGTAAAAGGTATCGTTCATATCAAAGGGCCTCAAGTGATGAAAGGATATTACAAAAATCCTGAAACCACTAAGAAGACCATTGTGGACGGGTGGTTGAACACCGGAGATATCGGGTTCATCAACTTCAAACATACTCTAACCCTTACAGGAAGAGCGAAAGAAACCGTTGTATTGTTAGGTGGAGAAAACGTAGAGCCGGTTCCGATAGAAAACCGTATGGACGAATCTCCTTATATCAAACAATCCATGGTATTCGGTCAGGACCAAAAAGTTCTGGGAGCGATTATCGTTCCTGATCTAGAAGTTCTACAACCTTGGTTGGCTCAGAACGGTATCCAAGCTAAAGATATCAAGGATCTGATCGACAATTCTAAGGTTATCGATTTCTACAAAAAAGAAATCAGAGAATACAATAGCACTAAGCATGGATTCAAATCTTTCGAATTGATCCAACACGTAGTGATCGCTCAAAAACCTTTTGAGATAGGCGACGAATTGACTAACCTACTTAAAATGAAAAGACACGTTATCACTGAGAAATACCAAAAGAGAATCGATAAAGTTTATAAATAAGAACTTAGATTCTAATTGGTGCTGTGTAAAAATCCCTCGGGTTCAACTCCGGGGGATTTTTTTTAATATAACTTATAGATCCTCGGAAAAACTTCTTCTCCCAAAGATAGAACGGCTGGGTCATGCATGGTCAAAATTTTTGTCCCGCTCGAAGATAGAACGGACACATAATCTAAAAATTCTTTATTATTGAAAAGGGAGAAGGTCCCCTCCGAAGGAAGTCCCTGACCCTGCTTGCAAAATTCTACCCAATAACATTCGTCTCCTGTGATCAGGAAATTTTTTCCAGGAGAAACCAGCCATTCCACTGCAATTGAACCTTGGGTATGTCCTCTTGTTAATAAGATCCTGAAATTTTGAAAAACTTCTAAACTGGAATTTATAAATTGGATTTTTCCTGATCTCTCTTTGGCGACAAGTTTAGAGTTTACGGATCGATTCGTTTTCTTAAGGGAATCCCAGTCCTCTGGAGTAACATAAATTTTTGCATTTGGAAAAAGACCCATCCCTCCTGAATGATCCGAATGAAAATGTGTAAGAATGATCTCTCCGATCATTCCAGGTTTGATCCCTGCAGATCCTAAAATTTTTTCCGGAGAGATCCAATTATGGACAGTAATCTCCGGGATAGATCTGGAAGAAGTTCCGCTATCGATCAAAATATAACGTTTTTCTGATTTTATTAGATAGAATAAGAATGCGATCTCAGACTCGCCTTCTTGTTTGTCCGAATTTGTGAGTCGATTCGGGTAGAATGATTTTCCAAGCAGGATCGCATACAATCCGTTCTGCAATTCAGTAGGAGGCACAGAACCGGAAATTTCGGGAATTGGATTTTTGATTTTTGGAGAAGAAGAAGTTCCGCAATAGAATAATAAAGCCGAGACCAGTAGAACGAAAATTTTCAAAATAAGAGCACCGAGGAACCTAGTTTTTCTTGATTTCCTAACTAACTCAACGGATTTTTAGTCTAACCATTAAATCTACGGGGACGAATTAGGTTTCGACTGTTGTAGTTAAGGTGTGGTGGCATGTAGGGGTGAGGGACCTCTTAAAAACCTTCAAAACAATAAACGCTAACAACGAATTAGCACTAGCAGCTTAATCTCTGCTTCGGAAGGATAGCTTACTCTCCCGGTGGCTTTTCTTCTGTTTCAAACGGGGGACTTTTTAGATCGGTTTTCGATTCACGATTTAGAGAGTATTTGGATCGGATAGAAAGGACACGCCTGCTTATGGGCTAAGGCCTTTCGAGATTTAAAACATAAGACAAACATGTAGAGGCCCCATCAAGGCACAATAGGACCCGGGTTCGAACCCCGGCGTCTCCAAGGTTCGATGTTTAGAATGGTTGAGATGGCGCGAGATTTTCTAGCGCCAAACCTTCCTTCATTCTGCTTTAATTTTCAAATTACTTCAAACTATCCAAAAATCCAGCGACCCTTCTTTCATACTCGCTCGGATTTATATCTCGAGCAGAGCCATGTTCTCCTTTTTCCAGAAGCCAAACTTCTTTTGGACCCTTGTAAATATTCGCTAAGTCTTGGCTTTGTTGGAAAGGAACTACCTGATCTTCCTTACTATGAATGAATAAGATAGGTACAGACTTGGCATTTGTTAAAGAACTCGCAGGACTCGGAGTGGTTTCAAATTTTCCTCTGAGCGCTGTAAGTCGGATCAAAAGATAAGAAAACCAAGCCGGAATATCTTTTGGCGCAGCTGGAGATTCTAAGATCAATCTTTCAAAATTATACATTGGATTTTCCGCAATCACTGCGGAAAGTTTAGGCATCTCCGGCAAAGATATCAGAATCGAAGAAGCACCCACGGAACTTCCTAACGCGTAGATAGTATCGTATCTTTCTGAAAGATAATGATACATAGATCCCACATCCCTGGATTCTCTATAGCCGTAACTCAGTCCCGGGATTAAACATTCAGATTCTCCATGACAACCGAAATCAAAACTGAAAACATCCAATCCTCTTTTAAGGAAGAAGTGAATATGTTTTGTCATCTCCCTTCTATCACTTCCCCCTCCGTGCACTAAAAAGACCGCGCCTCTCGATTTACCTTTTCCATTTTCGAAAGTCCCGATTTTCCAAGTGGGAAGATCAAATCCATTAACGGAAGGTATCTTGAGTTCTTCGAATTGGAACTCATTGGACTTTCTCAAATTTCCGCAGGATCTTCCCCAATGTTTTTCGGTTTCAGGGTTGCATACGGAGAAGTTTTGGTTATCTCTCCAGACGGGAAATAATAACTGATTGCTTGCGGACCAAATCCCGAAGCTCATAAATATAGGGATCAATAGAAGAATGGCTGGGATGGACCATAATAAGATACGTTTCATAAAACCTCTTTTGCTATTTTTATATCAAACGAGGTCTTGGAAATTGGACAGCTTGGAGGAATTTTTACTTAGGAAAAACCTTCTTTCCAATCTCTATACCTAACCGAACGTTTTCGTTGAGTAGGTTTGCATTTGTGGTCATTCTTCCTGCAGGAAGGGTTTTTTCCGGAGCTATAATTTCAAAACGGATCCCTTTAGGCGGATCGTTCAGGATTTCCATGGCTCGGTTATAACGACGATATCTTTGTTCTATAAAAGCCTTTCCCATATCCGGAAATTTAGGAAATGCCAGACTTCCCAACAAAGGACTTGTAGGAGTTAATCTGAAATCCATAGGTTTTGTAAGAATGACCGTAATATCCTTATAACCAGCGGACAACACTGCCTCGACTGGGATCGGATCTAAAACTCCACCGTCTGTATATTTTGAATTTTCCAAAAGGCCATATCCTTTGGTTGCGATAGGTAAAGAAGTAGCAGCCCTTAAAAGTGGAAAAAGATTTTGGGAAGTCGCTCTTATATATTCGGGCTCTAAGGTCCTAAAATTACTGACTACGATATAAAAAGGCACCGTCTTTTTTTGTTTCAGAACTTCCGATTTGATCGGCACCTTCTCCTGGAAAATATGATCTATTAGATAATCTTGATCTAATATTCTTTTGCCTCGAAACAGATTCCAAAAAGAGATAAGATGATTTCCTGTTAATTCCTTTCTCCAAATGTCCAAAGCTCTTTCGATATCTTCCGAGGAAGGATTCGGTTCAGTAACATAATACGCGGAAGAACAAGAACCGGAAGAGACTGCAACGATTAGATCAAATTTACTCGGAGGATAATTCGGAGCCATGGATGAAAGTACTCCACCTGCAAAGGAACCTCTCATTCCCCCGCCCTCTATGATCAGAGCCTTGCCTTTTTTCTTTTTAGTAAATTTGGGAATGGATGTCATGAGTAGTAAACTATTTAGAATTATTAGGACGCTTTCTATACCAAAGCCAAACGATGACTACAAGACTGATAAATGCCCCTAAAAATTCTCTTCCGAGTTCTATATAAGGTTTTTCATCGGTCATCTTTGCGGTGATCAGATTTTCGTTCCCCGTTCTTAACCAATCAAAAAAACCATCAATCGTAGCTGCGATCTCAATTGCAGCCATACCGATAACCACATAAAGCAAAGGAAGTTTGTCCTTATCAAAGGCCGCAAGTATGCATGCTAATGAAGAAGTAAAATACAATAGCATCCAATGTAATGGATCAGGATCGTTATACTGAACTACACCTGCAAAAACGAAATAAGCAGCTAAAAGAAAAGAAACTATTTTGAAGATCATGTTTGCCCTATGATTCGGGTATTATCCGGTTTGTTTCCCGTTCTTGCAAATCGGTTTTTACTTGGTTTCTTCTGCAGAAGGTAAACCGTTAAATACCAATTTATAAGCCAGAGTTTCTTCATCGATCCAACTCTGGTGGAATTTCACTCTTTTTACTTTCCAGCCTTTTTCTGTCATCAACTGGCGGATTTGTTTGTCCCTGAATACCGTTTCAGAGAATACAATTTCTCCTCCGTCTGCGATTGCTTGTAACTTAGCTGCAAAGTTCACTGTGTTCCCGAAATAGTCTATATTGCTGTTCAGGTTCACTGCCAAACAAGGTCCTGTGTGTAAACTGATCCGTATCCGAATAGGAGTCTCAGTATTTTCGTCCGAGAAAAATTCTTGGAGTCTCACGGAAGCTTCCACTGCTGCACTAGGAGAAGGGAAGGCTGCCATGACTGCGTCTCCGATCGTTTTGACCACCGCGCCTTGGAATTCTCTAACTACTTTATAAACCTCTACGAAATGGTATCTAACCTCGGAGAATGCACCGGAGTCTCCTTTATTATAATAGAACTTTGTAGAGCCTACAATATCGGTGAATAAGATTGTCTGCATTCCGATATCTAATTGCAGGTCAGTGGAAAGCGCCTCTTGGGAGAATAGATCTCGAAAGTCCTGGAAATTGAATAAGTCTGTAGGTCTAAGACAATCCTGGTCTTCTTTTCTTTCTTCGATCACAAAACCTTTTCGGGAAGAAGAAAGGTTTTCCAAAACGAGCTTAGGATGATCTGCGATCTCTATCTGTTCCGGGATCTCATCCGTTTTCCAAACTAGAGTTTCATTTGGGACTTCTTCTTTTACCTCTAATAGAGAATAATTTTTTTCTCCGTTTACTCTGAGCCTATAAACTCCGGGAGAAAGTAGAAGTTTGGAATTGTATGTTTCTCCCGAATCCAAGTATTTTTGGAATCGGATATGGCTTTTGGTGGCTGGTTCCGCGGCACAGAACATTCTTTTTTGCACTTCTCGGATAGAAGGATGTACATGGAATGTGATCTCGATAGAATTCAACTGATTTGCTTCGAATTGAATCTCGCAAACTTCACAGGTATCTTTTGTAGGAAGATCTCCTAAATGTTGCGCTTCTGTTCTGACGCCTCTGCAATGTGGGCACACTACGTCCCAACTCATTGTGAATAATCCTAGTCTGCATCCGTGTAAAAAAACGAGCAGCAAATCTTTTTCAGGGATTTTCCAAGCCTTGGATAATGCTTTTATTCTGATCCTGTACAGATCAGATTCGTCCGCGTCCAAGATATAATTTAAAACTTTATCAACTAGTTCTCTGGATTGTCCTTCTCTGATATATCCGACTCGGATCTGTTGCATCCTCGCAGGGAAAACCGGATTCTTTTCCGATTTTGATTCTTTGATTATGCTTAACGCGCTTGGTCCTAACCAGCTATAAGCTCTGGTTTTGATTACATCTTCTACTACACCCTTTAATCCTTTTATGTAGGATTTTTCGAGTTGGACCATTCCGAACTTTAAAAGAGTTTTTCCAAGCCAACCTTTGGGGATCCATCCGAAGTATACGAATAGTCTGGTGGAACTTTCCCCTAATGGATAAACAAGGTATCTAACTCTTACGTAATGGGCGAACCCTTTAGAATAGATCCGTGCATTGTTGAGTTGTTTGCAATATTCCCATTCCCAGGGAACTTCTTCCCATTCCGAAGGGATGCCTGCGTTTTTGGACTTTCCGAAAAGTCGTCCGTTAATCTCCTGAAATTTCATTTCAGGAATGTCTATTCGTTTATTAAAAGAAGAAGTATCTATCAGCCAAGGCCAGATCTCTTGGGGAGAAACATCCAAGTCGAATTTCCAAAGCTTTTCAATGGGCTCTCCTAAAGAGGTCCATTTTTCCTCCCAAGGAAATTTTTCCAAGTAGGTCTGAAGGTCCAAGGTATTCGGATCCAACATATCGGTATCATCGATGGAATCGATCGTTTGCATTGGTCTCTCCGGAGAGGTTGCTAGGGAATAGAAAAAAATTCCTTCTTCTCTTAGATTATCTTTTCGGCAGTTTTGCAAAAAGAAAAGTGGAATAACCTTATGGGTCAAGATTTCATTTTTTCTGAATTTGGTGCCAAATTCCGTAACCAGACGGGGATTGGCCAATTGATGGAGGACCTAGGTAATCTTTCTCCCGGAGTCTCTATGTTGGGAGGGGGGAGTCCGGCTTTAATCCCAGAGGTGGAAGAAGTTTGGAAAAAGATCCTAAGCCAATTCTCCGAGTCAGGTGCATGGGACTCCATCCTGGGAAAGTATGAAACTCCAACCGGCAAAGAAGAAACATTAGAAATACTTGCTTCCTTATTAAGCTCTGAAACCGGAACTTCAATTTCCAAAAATCAGATCGCGATCACAAACGGTTCTCAAAATGCGTTTTATCTTTTACTAAATTTTTATTCGGGAAGATTCGAAGACGGAAGTTTCAAAAAAATATTCTTACCTGTTTTACCTGAATACATTGGATACTTGGATCAACCCATAGGTCCTGATTCGTTTTCTTATTCCTTAGGCAAAGAAATTCCTATCGGAGAGGATGGATTTCGTTACGAGTTGGACCCTTCTTCTTTTGATAGTATAAAGGAAGACCTTGGATGTGTGGTCATGTCCCGTCCCACAAATCCCACCGGGAGAGTTGCAAAAAAAGAAGAATTGGAACAAGTCCTTAAGTTTGCAAGAGGCAGAAAGATCCCTTTCTTGTTAGATAACGCATACGGATTTCCTTTTCCCGGGATCGTTTTTTCGGAAGAGAAACTTTTTCATTCGGAAGGAATGATCCAAAGTTTCAGTTTTTCTAAAATAGGCCTGCCTGGGGTCAGGACAGGTTTTGTTTTAGGAAATCCGGAAATTATAAAAGCATTAAATAAAGCGAATGCAGTTCTGAACTTGGCCGGAGGAAATCTGGGACAATATATTGCTCTGGAATTTGTAAGATCCGGAGAATGGCTTAAGCTTTCTCGAGACATAGTAAAACCTTATTATCTCAAAAAAAGAGACCTTGCTATTTCTTCTATCCGAAGAGAATGGAAAGGAAAATTGAATTATAAGATCCATGAAAGTGAGGGAGCCTTTTTTCTTTGGGTCCAATTTGTCGGACTTCGCAAAAAAATATCTGAAATTTATCCCCTATTGAAAGAAAAAGGGGTCATTATCGTACCAGGGAAATATTTCTATCCGGTTACACAAAGCGTAGATAGTTACGGTGAAGATTCTGTTCGGATCAGTTTTGCGAGAGAAGATTCGGAAATCCAAGAAGGAATACGAAAAATAGGCGAAATTCTAAGTACATATACGGATTGATCCGATCTAATTTCAGCTGATACAGAGCGGAATAAAATTGTTTCATTCTCTCTTTCTGTTAGAGATCTTGGTCTGAAGGAAACGATAGAAAATTTCCTAACTCGGATTGTTGTTCCGGTACGGTGCAAAACATGGAAACGTTGGAGCAGGAAATATCCTTCGAGGAGCTAGCTTCCAATCAAAACAAGGCCCCCGATCTGGAGGCCCTGGCACCGGATTATATCTTCTTAAACGATGGAGCTGTGGGGCTTTCTGCAACCGCCCGTTGTATCCTAGACGAACTTAGGGATTGGCATAAGAAGACAGAAAAACACGGCTCTAAAAGTGTTCATCCATCCTATCTTCTTACCCTGGATAAACTAGGGGAACTTTTAAACAAATACAGGAACTTAAGCGAACAAGCAAAGTCTCCTCCTTCTGTAGATATGGCTCTTCGCCAATTGATGGATATTGAAAAAAGAGGAAGGAACAAATCCGCTCTGATCTATCCATTCTTAGTCCGAAATGGGAACAAAGTTTTGGCTAGGATCTCAATCGCTTCTCCTCAAAAAGAAGCTAAGACTGATGTCACTCCTTTCAGAAAAGCATGTTTTTCTTTTTCAGAAGAAACAATCGATCTCATATTAAACAATAGAGCAAAAAAGCCAAGAGCTTTGGAAGAAGATCGCCCAGGTGCGATGCTTCTTCATAAAAACAAGAGCGGACAGATATGGTTATATCCTAAACTTGCTTCTATACAATCAGAGATGGCAAGTCTTCTTAGGAGAGGGTTTCAACCTTATAGCTATATTCCAATGAATGATTTCCTCGCGGACTTTGCAAATTACGCAAAGAACAAGGGAGCAGTAGTCGAAATCCTTCCGGATTATCATTTGATCTTGGATGATTTACAACTCAATCCGGATGGAACATATGTAAACCAACCTGAAGTAATCGCACATTATAGAGCTCAAAGTGATGCTTTAGAAGTTTTTGCTCTTACTTATCTAAAACAACTTGCAGAAAGAGCAGGTTACAATCTGTTCCGAGCACGTATCCAAGATTTTGAAACTCTGCACGGAAACGCAGAGCCTGGCAAAAAGCAAAATAGCGAAAAAGTAGAAGCACTTATTCAGCTTATAGAAGATTTTCCTTTCGATAAAGAGAAAGATGATCTTGGAAAAAAAGTCGCGGAGACCTGCCAACAATCCATTCGTGTCATCCGAAAATTGATCCAAGAAAAAGCTCTATTGAGTGAAAGAAAGATAGAAGGTGCCTTCAAAAGTTTGAAGAACCGCCTGAATATCCAGGCCAAGGAACATTCTCAAAACAATCTGACTCTTTATAGATTCGTGCCTGAAAAACGTTTGGATGCTGTAGGTATAAGTGATCCTGAACTTGTTTCCAAATATACAAATGAGATCATTGCGGATCTAAAAACCAAATTTGGCCTGAAAGAGGTCAAGAGGGAAGACGGAACTACTGAAGTATACGTGGTCGATCCTGGTTATATGGCTGCAGTTTTGCATAAGTTAACTGCTGACGCCAAGCTAAGTCCAGTCGCAGAAAAAGAACTTAATATAGCAAAAGAGATCAATGCCTCCTTGATCAGTTCTAAGAACCCTGCCTTAAATTCCATGCTCAAATCGGATTACGTAGTAAAACTACAGCAAGACGCAGCTCTCATGGAGAGAGAGGTAGAGGATCGCCAGAAAAGTGAAGCACTTGCTAAGAAGGTAAATCTTTCCATGGGACTTCTGGGTTTTGTTGGAACAATGTTATTCTTCTTAATCGCGAGCGTTCATTTTAATGCCGCGGGTGTGATCTTAGTTGGACTTCCTGTTGCGTTAGTGATTGGCGGACTACTTGCAGTATTCTTCAGAGATAAAGATAAATCAGATATTGGTCCTGGTGGAGTTCCTAAATCTTCCGGAGGAGGAGGCGGATTTGCAGCGAGCTATTCCGGAATTTCTACAGTAAGCGATTATTATCCAAGCTCCGATGACGACGATGCAGACGAACATTTCGGAAAGGCGGAAAGCCCTAAAGAAAAGAAAGTAAGTCTGATCGCAAAAGGTGCGGAACGTTTTGTGTTCCCGAATAGGTTCACTAAGATCCAGGATAAGATCCATGATTCTAAATCCCTTCGCAAAAAGATCTGGGATAATATAGACAATATTCGCCAATCGGTAGCTCATCTTAGGACTGAATCAGACGATGATAAAGTAGCATCTACTGTCGAATATGCACTTTTACAAAATTCAGCTACGATTGCGATACCGGATGAGATCGTTCCGGTCGGAATGCCAAGCACTATCATTCTAAGCCATTCAGACTTAAAGGCTCCTTTGATCCGAGATCAAATCTCCGAATTCTTAAGGAACGAAGCCCAAAAGAAAAAGTACGATAAAAAACTCGTGAAATATTATACTTTCTTAATTAATACGATAGAAGTGGAATATTATAAATATCTTCCAAGTCGTAAAAAGAAATAGGGAATAACCATGCCCGAACTTCCGGATCTGGTAGTCATTCGAGAACGTCTTTTAAAAGAACTTCCAGGTGAGATAATCCAAGAGATAGAGATATTAGATCCTCTTGTGGTCCGTAATCTTAGCGGTGGAAAATCAGAAACTTCGTTTATAGGTTCTACCTTTGAAAGTTTGGAGAGGACCGGACCGTTTCTGAATTTTAAATTCGGTCCAAGAAACATCATTATCCATCCGATGCTCGCGGGGAAATTTTCTTTAGATCCAAAGTATAAGAAGAAGGATCTAGCAGTCCGGATCAAATTCCAAAATAAGATCCTGAATTATGCGGACGATGTGCATATGGGAAAGGTATATTTTACAGAGCCTGAATACTTCTCCCAGATCCCAAAGTTTACCGACCAAGGAGTGGACCTTCTTTCCGAAAACTTTACCCAGGAAGAATTTTTAAAAAGAATGGAGAAGAATCGTCAGCAAACCCGAGTCTTTCTCATGGATCAGACCAAACTCAGCGCATTAGGAAATGCATATGCTGACGAGATTCTTTTTGATTCTAAGATCCATCCTAAAACTCCATGCAATAAACTTTCGGAAGAAGAAAAGATCCAACTATATCAGAGTATCAAATCTGTCTTAAAAGATTCTATAGATTATATCCGTAAGAAACAGGCGCCTTTGGATTTTAAGGTCCGAGATCATGTAAAGGTCCGGAATCGAAAGAATGAACCCTGTCCCCGCTGCGGAACCACGATCCGTAGGGCAAACGTTTTGGGTCACGATTCCTTCTTCTGTCCCAATTGCCAGAGAGTGCCTGGAGAACAATTCATCGATTGGAATAAAACCCTCTGAACTTGAAATAAATCGCGCTTGACAGTACAAGCAAATTTTTCAAACTGTCCTTAGATTCTCGGTGATTATAGAGAGAGGGTCACACCCGTTCCCATCCCGAACACGGAAGTTAAGCCTCTCATCGCTGATGGTACTGCATGGTTCGCTGTGTGGGAGAGTAGGACGTTGCCGGGTTGCCATTATTTATTCCATTATATTTTATAGTGAAAATCCGCCAAAGAAACGGATTGACCCTTGGTTCTCCGGAAAAAATGTAAACCGGTAAGACTTACCCAGGGTCTTAAAACGCAATCTTAGAGATACAGGGAACCATATGAGAAGAACATACCAACCCAGCCGGATTAAACGTGCCCGTACCCACGGATTCCGCGCCAGAATGGCGACTGCCGGCGGAAGAAAAGTACTTTCCCGCAGAAGAGCTAAAGGCCGTTACAAGTTGACCGTTTCTGACGAAAGAACTGGTAAAAAATTCTAACGAACCCATATAGAAGAGACACTTACATCCAAGAAGGACATCCGGGAACTTTTTGCTTCCGGAAAACGGGTAACCAATCCTCCTCTCACGGTGATTTATCGGGGAAACGGCCTGGAAAATAACAGGTACTTATACTGCCCTGAACGTTCGGTCGGAAAGGCCGTTCGCAGAAACCGGATACGGAGAAGATTAAGAGCCGCCGTGGCCGAAACGGCAGGCTTTTTTCCAAAGGGATTCGATATCGCGATACTTGCGAAACCGGGCCTATTCGAAAAAGATCATACCGAACTTCTGGCTTGTTTGGGTCTACTCGCTCGTAGATTAAAATGAACCGACTCGCCATCTTTCTGATCCGATTTTATAAACGTTGGATCTCACCTATTCTTCCGCCTTCTTGCAGATTTCACCCTAGCTGTTCCGAGTATGCAATGCAGGCCTTCCAAGAATACGATTTCTTGTCGGCGACTTATCTAAGTACAAAACGCATTTTAAAATGTAATCCCCTATTCGCTGCAGGCGATGACCCTTTACCACCCAACCCTAGAAGGAATTAGGAATGGAAGATAGACAAAACAGACTTTTTCTCGCGTTAATTTTATCCATGGGAGTATGGTTCTTAGTAACCTATTACTTCAACCCAGAATCAGGAAAACCGAAACAGCAACAGAAGACTGAACAAACTCCTGTTTCTGAAAATAAGGAAAACGTAAAACAGGAAACTAAGGTCGAACCTAAACCTGTTGCTGTAACGGCTACGAGTCCTAAAGATGTAAAAACTTTTACCTTCAAAACGGAAGCACATATTGTTGTTCTTTCCAGCTTGGGGGGAAGGGTCGAAAAATTCTATATCCGAAATTATAAGAATGTAGAAGGTACCGAGATCAATATCACCAGAGCGGACTTCCAAGAGATTGAAGTCGAAGGTGAGAAGATCAAGGCGATCGAACTTTCCAGAGGAAAAGGTTTCGACTTCAACTTCTCTCATAGAAAAGAAGATGTAGCCACTTCAGAATGGAACCATCTGAATTTTAAAGCGGAAGAAAATAAAGAAGATCAAAGCATTACTTTCACTGCTATCGACAAAGGCGTTCTTCTTAAAAAAGTTTTTAGATTCTTCCCTCACGAAAATTATTTTAAAACAGAGATCTCGATCACCAATCTCGGAAAAGAAAAACTCTATTTCGGAGATCGTGATAAGCCGGCTTACTTAAGAACTTTTGGAAGTTTAGGGCCTCTTCCTTTAAACAGAGAGGCGAACACTCAGGAATTATCCAAATTTTTCCGTGTGTATAGAATGGACGGAAGCGAGAAGGACTTCGCTGACGGCGGGGACGCTTGGGGATTCTGGGAAGGGATCCGTAACTTCTTCTTAGGACATCCGAATGGAAACGAATTCTATAAGGAAGTTTGGAGCAGCGGAGAAGGTGTGGATTATATCGGTTCCGGTAGCCGTTACTTCTTGGCAGCAGCAGACACTTTAAATCATCCTGCAGAAGGAATTCTTTTAGATAACAGAAAGAAAAATGAAACAGGAACTATCTTAGCATATTCATCTATCATCATAGATCCCGGAAAAGAAGAAACTCTAGAATTCGCAAACTATGTTGGGATTAGAGAATGGGACGGGATGTTATTCAGAGATCCTAAACTGGATCCGTTTAAAAATCCTAAGTCCACTTTTGCAGGTTTAAGCGCTGACCTGAACAAATCTTTCAACCAAGGTATCTTCACTCCGATCCGGAACGGTATCGTTTGGTTCTTACAACAATCTTATAAGTATACGATCCCAAGTTACGGTTTCGGTATTCTACTCTTTGCATTGGTATTCAAGTTAGTCTTCTATCCTCTTAACCAAAAACAGGCAGAGGCAATGAAGAAGATGAGCGCACTTTCTCCTGAGCTTAAAAAGTTAAACGAGAAGTATGCTAACGATCCTGCAAAAAAACAAGAGAAGATGTTGGAATTATACAAAAAGCATAATATGAATCCACTCTCTCAGTTGGGCGGATGTCTTCCTATGCTGATCCAACTTCCTATCTTCTTCGCATTGTATGTTGCATTTGCGGATACGATCGATCTTTGGAAGTCTCCTTTCCTTTGGATCTCGGACTTGAGCGAGCCTGATTTTATCTGGACTTCTCCTGCGATCCCTTATCTTGCAGCAGGCGGACTTTCTATTAACTTATTGGTATTATTGATGGTCGGAACTCAGTTCCTTTCTATGAAGCTGACCTCAGTGCAGACTGACCCGAACCAAAAAATGATGATGTATTTAATGCCTGTTATGATGGTGTTCTTCCTCTGGAGTATGCCGTCCGGACTGACATTGTATTGGACAGTGACTAACGTCCTTTCCATTGCTCAACAGTGGGTAACCAATATTCGTAAAAAAGACGAAACCCCTGTAAAAGTGTGAATTCATATATCGAGGATACGATATGGAAAACTATATTTTCGAAGCCGAAGGAAAAACAAAAGCCGAGGCTGAAGAGATCGCGTTAGAAACCTTAAGACTAGAACCCGGAGACATTCGTTTCGAAACTGTCGAATCCGGTAAGTCTGGATTTTTAGGTTTAACACAAAAAAAACCGGCGGTTGTTCGAGCCTTTGTTTCGAACTTCGATATTCCGGCTGAAAAGATCATCCACGGAGTGGTTTTAACACTACTCCGCAAGATGGGAGTAGAAGCGGAAGTAGTCGGAATGGGAGACGTGGATGGAAAGATCTATATTGAACTTACCAGCCGCGAATCTGGACTGATTATCGGAAAGAGAGGAGCTACTTTGGACGCTCTTCAATTTTTGGTAAACCTGATGGTAGATTCTAAGATCCGTCACGGTCGTAAGATCGTATTGGATACCGAATCTTATAGAGACAAAAGAGAACTGTCCTTGATCAGATTGAGCAAGTCAGTAGCTTCTTCTGTCGCAAAATCCGGTAAGTCCAAATTACTGGAGCCGATGAATCCTTTCGAGAGAAGGATCGTTCATATGGCTCTGCAAGAGAACGAAAAAGTTTTCACCAGATCGGAAGGAAACGGGACTTATAAAAAAGTTCGTATTATTCCGATGAAAGACAAACACAAGTACAAAGACGTCGTCGAAAAAAGCCCTAACGGGGACTTACTCGAGGAAGTAAACGACTACTGATCAGTCGTGGCTGATACGATAGCAGCTATCTCCACAGCTTCCGGGGCCGGTGCCATCGGCATCCTTCGGTTATCCGGACCGGAAGCACTTCCTATTGCATACAGGCATTTATCCTTTTTTGAGGGAGCCTTTCCTCTTTCTTCCATCAAACCTCGTAACGCATATACCTGTCGATTTGTAGATGGGGAGAAAAAATTAGACCAGGTAGTTTTTATCTATTTCGCAGGGCCGAATTCTTTTACGGGAGAAGATCTATGCGAGATACATACTCATGGGAATCCGATCCTTCTTAGAGAAGCTTTAGAATGTTTGTTTCGTTCTGGAGCAAGACCTGCGAAGCAAGGTGAGTTCACTAAAAGAGCCTTCTTAAACGGTAAAATAGATCTGAACGAAGCCGAAGCCATCGGAAGGATCATAGGCGCGCGTTCCAGATTCGAATTGGAGCTGGCTCAAAAGAATGCATTCGGAGAAATTTCCAGACTCGCCTCGAATCTAAGAAGTCAGTTGATATCACTCAAAGCGGAATGCGAAGCTGAGATCGATTTTTCCACAGAAGATCTTACCTTCGAATCTTTCGAAGAAAGAAAAAAAAGAATTCGTTCTATTTCGAATATTTGTTCCAACCTTCTGAAAAGATCCAGCGAGACAGAAACTCTTTTAGAAAGAAGCAGAGTTGTCTTGTACGGAGAACCAAATACTGGCAAGTCCAGCTTGATGAACCTGATCTTAGGAAGAGATCGTTCTATTATCTCCGAAATTCCAGGTACAACTCGAGATTATATCAGCGAGGACTTATTGCTCTCGGGAGTTCCTATCCGACTTATCGATACCGCAGGTGTTAGAGAGACGGGCGATAAGATCGAAAAGATGGGGATTGAAAGAAGTGAGAAAGAATTCTCCCAAGCGGATGTAAGACTTTTTGTGATAGATGTTTCTCAAAAGAACGACTGGAACAAGTTTGCAGAAGAGAACAGATCCAAGCTGGAAGGCGCAATCGTTGCAGCAAATAAATCGGATATAAGGGACTCAAGCTGGGATCCTGAAATTATCACGAAGAAAAATTATCCCGGAACTATTTTGGTCGAAGTTTCCTGCAAGTCTAGACAAGGGCTGGATACTTTAGTCTCTGAAATTTCCACCAAACTACAAGGTATAGAAAGCTCGGAAGATTATGTCCTTTTGGAAGAAAGGAACAGATTTCATTTTTCTTCTATCACTCGAAGCCTGGAAAACTGTCTGACTTTAATGGAAGAAGGGGCTCCAGCCGAGATTTACATCAAAGAAATTGATTTCGCTTTGGAACAAATCGGGGAAGTAAATGGAAGAGTGGACACGGAAGAAATTTTAGGAAGAATTTTTAGTAAATTCTGCGTTGGGAAATAAGCTCTTTCAGAAATAGAATAGAACCTAGGCCCGATCGTCGAAAAATTGGTTTTATCGTTATGAGAGAAAAATCCCTCGAATATCATTCCCTTCATCCAAAGGGTAAAATTCAAGTTGTTCCAACAAAGCCGACTAGAGATTCATTCGACTTATCCTTAGCATACTCTCCGGGAGTTGCCTATCCTTGTTTGGAAATTAAAGAGAATCCGGACCTTGTGTATGAATACACCAATAAAGGGAATCTGGTAGGTATTATCACTAATGGAACCGCAATCCTAGGATTGGGAGATATCGGACCTGCCGCAGGAAAACCTGTGATGGAAGGTAAAGCGGTACTTTTCAAAAAATTTGCCGGGATAGACGTTTTTGATATCGAGGTAGACGCTAAAGATCCGGATGATTTCATAAAAGCGGTGAAAATGTTGGAGCCTACTTTCGGTGGGATCAACCTAGAAGATATCAAAGCCCCTGAAAGTTTTTATATAGAAGAAGAACTCATCAAAAGTATGAATATCCCGGTCTTCCATGATGACCAACACGGGACAGCGATCATTACAGTTGCTGGATTGTTGAACGCATTCGAGATCAATAAAAAGCGTCCTAGTGATGTGAAGATGGTGGTCTGTGGGGCGGGAGCCGCAGGGATTGCGATCGCAGAATTAGTACAACATATCGGCATCCGAAAAGAACATATCTTCTTAGTAGATACAAAAGGTGTGATCCACACTGAAAGAACCGATCTAAATTCTACCAAACAAAAATACGTTCAAAAGACAAATGCTCGTACTCTTGCAGACGTTATGCAGGATGCGGATATTTTTGTCGGAGTTTCCGTAGCGGACATGGTTACCGAAGACATGGTAAAATCTATGGCTCCCAATCCTGTTATCTTTGCATTGGCAAATCCTGATCCTGAGATCCCTTACGCAGTAGCTAAAAAGGTCCGCCCTGACATTATTATGGGAACCGGAAGAAGCGATATGCCGAACCAGGTGAATAACGTATTAGGTTTTCCATTCATTTTCAGAGGTGCTTTGGACGTAAGAGCCAAACATATCACTTTAGAAATGAAATTAGCTGCAGCTCGTTCCTTGGCGGAACTCGCTAGGATGGATGTTCCGGACGCAGTCAGTCTTGCTTACGGTGGAGAAAAATTCACATTCGGTCCTGATTATCTGATCCCAAAACCTTTCGATCAAAGGGTATTATATCATGTGGCTCCTGCAGTTGCAGAAGCGGCCGTCCAAAGCGGAACTGCAAGAAGACCTTATCCTGGACGGGAAAATTACATTTCTTTCTTAGAAGGTTTGATGAGGTCCTAAAACGGACTTCTAAAGAAGTTCCGAATTTAGTCTAATACTCTTGGAACTCGCTCAAGAAAGCATGTATTTGTTTCCGAAAATATTATACTAGCTCGGCTTAGAACAAAAAGCCAAATCAAGATCGGAGCAAAAGGGAAGATTAATGCCCGAAATGGAAAATAATTCCACACCCCCGGCTTCGAATCCGCTCTCGGAAGATGGCGTCATTCCGGTAGATCGTGTTGATCTGATCCCGGAAGAGGAACTTCGTAATCTTCTTCTCCAGACAACCCCCAAAGCGATGAGGGATTTGGATATGATCGAGAAAGGAGTCGAGAACTTCTTCTTATTTAATTATTCTCCTTTCGCTCTCGCAAAATTCGAACAGTTACAATTCTTAAAACCGGCCGATCTAAAATATTTTGAAGATAAGAACGGATTCGTTCTCTACCAATATCTATTCGTTTCGGAAGAAACAAAGGAATTAGGATTAGCTAATGTTGCTATCCGTCCTGCTTCCAGAAGAGCGGACCAGATCCAAAAGATCAAGTCTGCTTGTTTGGCTCAGTCGGCCGCAGCGTTTTTACAATTTATTGTCCGAAGAGATATCAATTTGGCGGACAGAAGGTCCGCCGGAGAACTAAGGGACTGGGTCATACGCCAGTATCTGAACACCGATGAGAAGGGAAATCTTTTGGATTTTCAAGATTCGAGAAATCTTCCTTACTCGATGAGGAATGTTAAAACTCTTTCTGTGGAATCTTTTCTACAAAGGAATTTTAAGATCAGAGAAGATATACTGATTTCTTTAATTTCTCTTTTGAGCAAAAAACCAAACGAAATCGTTGCTTTCTTATCTCAGATCAAAGCGATTCCTGACGCATTACTTGCATTAGAAAAAAGAGGAGGCCGTCCTCCTTTGTTAAGGTTGCATTTGGAGTTTCATGTCATCCAACCTTCTTTGGAAGAACTTGTGGGTGAAATTTCCATAGATAGTAAAAAACCGAATGCAAACGAAGAGACTGAATTAGAGATCATTTTCGAATTATTTATAGGCTTATCTAGAAAGATCTTAATGTCACTTCTTCCCGGAGAACAAGCAGGATGGATCAAGGCCTCCGGAACAGAACAGGGCCCGGACTATCTGAGAGAATTATCCAAACACCCTGCGTTCACTTCAGGAAAAACCTGGGAAGGTTCCGACATATTCTTACAAGCCTTCGAAGTGTTATTGGGTTCCATGGATTCTCTTGCCAGTTTAAGAAAAGAGTCCCTCATCAATGTAGCTTTTAGTGAAATAGTTATCCGTATAAGAGAATCCAAAGAGCCGCTTATTGTGGACTCGAGTGCTTTGAAGATCAAGGACTCGTCTATTCAAGCAGCAGGTCTTACTAAAACGGAAATTTTGGATCAGGTGCTCGAAAGATTCAAAACAAGGAACGATATTCTTACTAGAGAAAAAGTCACAGGTGCTGGTCCAGGGATCGTGGCCCTCGCATTGGAAAATGTGGTTTCTTCTTTTTTGAATAATAAGGAAAGAAGGACCTCTATTCACACTTTGATCCGTAAGAACGGACAGCCTAAAGGAATTTACGCTTTTCTAAAGGATGTGGTAGAAGGTGTGGATCCTGAGATCGTGATAGACGAGCAGATTCGTCTTTCCAAGGCGATCGCAGATTGGGAAAAAGAAACTGAAAAACAAAGGCAAAAAGCGATCCAAGATTCCAAATCTATTTTGGTCAAACTTTTGGAATGGATACTTGGTCTGTTCGGAGTGAATTTTTCTCCATCCCCAAAAAAAGACATCGAGCCTGCCGACGAATTTCAATCTTCCAAACAAAGTAAGAAGTCTTCCAGCAGTGCAGGTAATTTTGCGGAGCCCGAAAAGGAAGCTCCTAAAAAGAAAAAGTCTTTGGGAGTACTCCTAGGTCCTAAGGAAAAATCCACTTTGATCCCAGCTAAGGTACAGAAAGCGATAGATTACGTGGACCGTAAAAATAACGGAATTATCTGGTTGGATGAAGTGGTGAATGCTAGTTCTGCTCCGGAATTCGGAAAAGACAAAGTAGCCGACCTTATGTATTATGACCAGAAGCGGAGATATATCGAGATTCGCTCCATGAATTCTATCCGGCACGTGTTTATCCGGAAAGAGTTGGAATCCGATTCCGCCTGGTTGGATTCTACCTTGGAATATTTGGAGAATGTCACCGCCAAAAAACCGGAGTTTGCAGCCCTAGCGGATACTCTTCGCAAATTCCGAGACGAGTGATCTACCCCGAGTTCTGATTAGGACATTCGTTCCGATCCCGGAAATCCAACCCGAGCAATTTATTACTATTGAACGGAGGATTCATGAAAACTAGAATCGAAACCGACTCCATGGGAGAAATCCAGGTAGACGATTCCAAATACTGGGGCGCTCAAACCGAAAGGTCTCTTCATCACTTTCATATCGGGAACGATCGTTTCCCAAGGGAAATGATCCGAGCTCTTGGAGTTCTTAAAAAATCAGCAGCAATCGTAAACGCACAGCTCGGACTTTTGACCGATGATAAAAAAAATCTGATCGTTCAGGCAGCTGACGAAGTGATCTCCGGAAAATTGGACGAACATTTTCCTCTAAGCGTTTGGCAAACAGGTTCCGGAACCCAAACAAATATGAACTCCAACGAAGTGATCTCTAATCGTGCGATTGAGATTGCAGGCGGGACAAAAGGTTCTAAGAAGCCTATCCATCCTAACGACGATGTGAATAAGGCCCAATCTTCTAACGATACTTTCCCGACAGCAATGCATATCGCTGCTGCTGAACAATTAGTGAATAAACTTCTGCCAGCGTTAGAGCAATTGAAGAATACACTAAAGAAGAAGTCGGACGAGTTCAAAGATATTATCAAGATCGGAAGAACTCACTTGCAGGATGCGACTCCTTTGACTCTGGGCCAGGAATTCTCAGGTTATGTTAAACAGTTAGAGTACAATATTGAAAGAGTGAAGTCTGTTCTTCCTTCCGTATACAGATTGGCTTTAGGTGGAACAGCAGTAGGAACAGGACTGAACACCCATCCTGAATTTGCGGTAAAAGCTGCAGCTCAGATCGCTAAAGAAACCGGACTTCCATTTACTTCTGCAGAGAACAAATTCGAAGCTTTAGCTGCTCACGATTCTTTGGTAGAGACTCACGGAGTTCTAAAAACGATCGCAGCTTCTTTTATGAAGATCGCAAACGACGTGAGATGGTTGTCTTCCGGTCCTAGATGTGGGATCGGTGAGATATCTATCCCTGAGAATGAGCCAGGTTCTTCTATCATGCCTGGAAAAGTGAACCCTACTCAGTCGGAACAAATGACCATGGTAGCTTCTCAAGTAATCGCAAACGATGTGGCTGTGAATATCGGCGGGGCTTCCGGGAACTTCGAACTAAACGTTTTCAAACCATTGATCATTCATAACGTTCTGAATTCTATCCGTCTATTGGCTGATTCTGCGGTTTCTTTCGAAGAACATTGCGCGAGAGGGATAGAACCAAATAAGGAAAATATCAAAGAACATTTGAAGAATAGTTTAATGCTTGTGACTGCATTGAATCCGTATATCGGTTATGATAACGCGGCGAAGATTGCAAAGAACGCACACAAAAAAGGAACTAGTTTGAAAGAATCGGGGATTGAACTTGGCTTATTGACTTCCGAGCAATTTGACCAATGGGTACTTCCTGAAAAAATGATCTCTCCGAGCGTTGATTGATAGAAATCCGAAAGACTTCAAAAACCCTGAGGGCATAAAAAAGGCAGTGTTTACACACTGCCTTTTTAATTCGGATCGAATACCTAGGTATTATTGTTGTGGAGCTTGAGCTTGCACTTCAACAAATTTGAAGGTCACTCTACGGTTTTTAGGATCTTTTGCATCCAATCCGGAAACTGGAGAAGAAGAACCTGCACTCTTAGTAACGATACGATTTGCAGGAATTCCTTGTTTAACTAAGGATTGTTTAACCGCTTTTGCACGAATTTCTCCGTAGAAAACGTTTCCTTTTTTGTCACCTTCTGCTTCTTCAGGTCCTACTTGGTCAGTATGACCAGTAATCTCTAATGCCCAAGAATCAGGAAGTTTAGAAATTCCATCTTTAAGAACGGAAATATTAACTTTTGCCCACTCGCTGAAATCTCCCGCGCTAACATCAGCTTTTTTGTAGCTGAATCCTGGACGAGTGATCCCGTCTGGATAGCGGAAGTCTTTAATTTGATTATTGAAAGCGTCTGCAGGAGAGTCTACGTTGACGTTACGAGAAGCCGCGGAATTTTGTTCTCCAGGCTCAGGAGCGGATTGCTCTTTATTGTCTGCGGAAGAGCAAAGAGCTAAAGAAAAAACCGTTGCACCGATGAGCAGGATATTGAGAATTTTTTTTACCATGTTGTATTCCTTCCTTAATTAGGGTAGGGGTTTATTTCGATGAATTTATCCAAAATATACCTATTCTCGCAAAATGGGAAATCTTTTTTAGACCTCTGTGCGAAAGGGATACGTTTTCGCCGCTTATATATTTCTCAGGAGAACTATTATGAATCTGGAACTTCATGCCGAAGTTAACGCTGACTCTGATGGATCCAGACTTGATCGATTTTTAAAGGATTATCTGGGAGACGAGATCTCCAGAGCTTCCATTCAACATTGGATCGATTCTGGTTGGGTCAAAGATGGAACCGGAAAAATACTCTTAAAATCTTCTTACAAGGTAAGTCCTGGAGAAAATTTTCATATCTCAGTTCCTCCTAAACCTCCGTTGAACTTAACTCCAGTAAAAATGGAAATAGAAGTTTTAAAGGAAACTCCTCATTATCTGATCATTCGCAAACCGGCTGGCATTGCGTCACATAGTGGGCCAGGGGATAGATCCGCTACTTTGGTTAACGGATTACTCTACAAATTTAAAGAGCTTTCGAGTGTCGGAGGAGAATCTAGGCCGGGTATCGTGCATCGTTTGGATAAACCTACGGAAGGGATCATGATCGTAGCTAAGAACGATCATGCACATGCAAAACTTTCCGAGCTGTTTAGAAGAAGGAACATTACTAAGAAATATCTTGCTTGGGTCCAGGGCACACTTCCGGAAGGAGAAGGCACGATAGACAGACCGATAGGAAGACATCCGATAGAAAGATTGAAGATGACTGTGACTCCTAAAGGAAGAGCGTCAGTCACTCATTACAGGATCTTAAAGACCGCGGTTTCCAAGAACGGTAGAAAGTTCTCCCTCATCGAAGCTGATTTGGAAACAGGAAGGACTCACCAGATAAGGGTCCATTTTCAGAGTCTCAGATGTCCCGTGGTTGGAGATCTTCTTTACTCCAGAAACGCCGCACTCTTTGAGAACTACGGACTCTTACTTCTTTCTTATTGTTTAGAATTCAAGGACCCTTTTACGGACGAAGAAGTGCAGATCGTTCTGGATCCTCCTCAAAGATTCGAAAATTTCGAAAATAATTTGGAGAATTTTTAACAGAAGACCTTGTTTTGATAAAAGGTCTTCTGATCTATAAAATAGTTTATTCGAAAGAAACGGAAATTTTTCCGTCGGCAACATAACCTGCCTTTCTCAGTTCCTGCAGATATGCGACTTCGTTTTTCAGGTCGATGGTTATATCCAATTTTCCTGTTCCTTTTTCAGTAGCGGCTTGGAATCTAAACTCGTATTCTCCCGGATCTAGTTTAGCTTTCAGTCCACTATAATCGAAATCCTCATTGAAGTATAGGATGATCTCTTTACGCGCTGCGGATAGCTCTGGTCTAAAAACTCCCGCTTGTTTAGCGTTAGACCAGGAAGAATACTTTCCTTCTGGATTTGAAATTTGTTTCGCATACAGAACTACTCTGAATTTTTTACCGTTCGCTTCTTGAGGACCTACCGGATCTGCCAAACAGAGTAGTGCCCACATTTCTCCAGAGAAATTCCATTTGGAAACCTCTGCAGGGAGAGCGGAGTCTCTTGAAATTTCCTTATCAAAAAAGTAAACGGTACCTTTTTTCTTTCCTTCACAAAGATCCTTTGCCCAAGTTCCAGATGCTGCAAATAGAAGCACTAAAACGGCCGCAAATCGAATGAGTTTCATTCAAAGCTCCTGATTTAATTTACTAAGTCTAACGGTGGGACGAAATTTTAGATTAAATGCTTTCTTTTTCAATATAAAATTAAGGAAATTTTTTGCTGGATGATCCTGAATTATACATCAAATACTTATCTATAGTAACGCTTATGGAAGAAGATAAAATTGAAAAGATCAAACAAGGTTTTTGGCCTAAGGTGAAGAAGGTCGCGGGAAAGGTTCCTTTTCTTGCGGATGCAATTGCTTTGTATTATGCGATGTTGGATCCTTCTACACCCCTGAAAGCAAAACTTACGATTGCGGGTGCACTTGCTTATTTTCTCACGCCTTTTGATGCGATGCCAGATATACTTTTCGGCGCAGGTTATATAGACGATGCAGGAGTGGTTGCAGCCGTTTTAGCAGCCGCGTCCATGTATGTAAAAGAAGAACATAAGAAGAAGGCCGCGGATTTTTTAGATTCCAATCCTGAGGGTACCCTGGAGAATTGAAAAACTTCTCCAATGAGCTACCAAAACGAAATCAAGATCAGATACCAGCACTTCCTCAACTTCGTCCCAACCATCTCGGAGTTCCTGAAAAAAACTCACGAAAGGGAAGATCTGCAAATCTCCTTTAAGGGAAATATAGAATCGGACCTAGTCACGATTGCAGACAAAGGTTCCGAAGAATTGATCGTCTCAGAGATCAGAAAGGCATTTCCTAACGATCATATCTTAGGAGAAGAAGGAAGTAACTACGAAGGTAATTCTCAATTCAAATGGATCATAGATCCTTTGGATGGAACCGTAAATTATTCTCACCGTATTCCTCTCTATTGCTGTTGTATAGGATTAGAAGATCTAGAGAAAAAATCGGCAGTGATGGGGATCGTTCCAATGCCAGCACTCGGACATGTATACCATGCTATGTTAGGAGAAGGCGCATTCAAAGATAAAACTCCTATCAAAGTCACTCAGACCAAAGAGATCAAAAAAGCACTCTTATGCACAGGCTTTCCTTACGATCGAGAAGAGAAGATAGAACAACTGATTTTCAATCTGAAAAAATTCATCTTAAGATCCAGAGGTGTGAGAAGAACTGGATCTGCAGGTTTAGATATCTGTTGGGTAGCCGAAGGTAAGTTCGACGCATTCTGGGAAGAAGATCTAAAACCTTGGGACATGACCGCAGCTGCCGCTATCCTTCAGGAAGCAGGCGGTAAGTTGAGTACTTATGCGAATAATACATTCCATCCATATGTGACTAGCTTGATTGCGTCTAACGGAGTATTACATGAAAAAATGGTAGAGATCTTACAGGAGTTTTTAGATATATGAGTTGGGTTTTATTGGTGTTGGCCGGGTTATTCGAGGTCGGTTTCACCACTTGTATGAAATTATCCGACGGATTTAAGGATTGGAAATATGGTCTCGGATTCTTCGTGTTTGCCGTTATGAGTTTTTACTTTTTAAACAAGGCCACTCAGAATATTTCTCTAGGAACTGCGTATGCTGTATGGACTGGGATCGGAGCCGCAGGAACTGCAATCATTGGAATTCTTTCCTTTGGAGATTCTATCAATGCTTGGAGGATCTTCTTTCTTTCTACTTTGATATTGTCCGTGATCGGATTGAAATTTTTAGGTGGAGACTAAAGCTTATTCTGAGTATCTTCTTCTGATACATCTCTCTACTATATGGGCGATCTTTTTTTCCACTATATCAGGATTGAAGTTTGCCTGAACGTATCTTTTACCATTCAGCCCCATTTCTTCTCTTTCTCTTTCGTGATTTACTAAATATTCTGCGACTGCGCAAAAGCTGTCTAAGTCGGAATAGTATAAACCACCGTTACTTCTTAGACAATGTCCTCTTAGAACGTCCGATCTTCCGTTGACTAAAACTGCTTTTTTACGGATCCAAGCTTCCATGATAATTATGGAAAAACTTTCCATAGGAGAAGGATTTATGAGTATATCTGAAGAGCGGATGATCTCGTCTTTAGCTTCTTCGCTTACAAAACCTAAGGGAGATACATGAGGAAATTTTGATATTCTTTGTAGAAGTTTGGAATCTCCTCTTCCTGCCAAAAGTAATTTGTCGTTTCTGCCGCTTCTTTTCTGCCATTCGGAAAAGTATTGTGCCATCTCCAGCACTCCTTTTCCTTCGTCTATCCTTCCTACGTACAAGAACTGAAAGGAGTCCTGAGGATTTTTTCTCTCTGAAGTTTTTTTCTCAGTCTCTTCCGGAATTGCCAAATGCATTCCGATCACATTTCCAAGACTTGGTTCGTATCCGTACAATTTATGAAAAAGAGCTTTTTCCTCTAGGGTATTAAAACAATAAGCTGAGTCGTCTTTGAAAAGCTTAGAATATACGGATAATTTTGCAGGCGGTTCGTCGTGTAATGTTGGAATTACAACAGATTTTTTTGCTACCAATGGAAGCCCGTAAACCATGGGATAATACAGATAAGAAACGAATACGAAAACGTCGTAATCTCTTTCGTTGGTCTCAATGTATTGGATTAGATCAGGACAATAAGGGCCTTGCATATCTACCCAGATCCTTTCCTTTTCTTCTTGGGATCCGAC
Source organism: Leptospira johnsonii (assembly GCF_003112675.1). Classification (NCBI taxonomy): domain Bacteria; kingdom Pseudomonadati; phylum Spirochaetota; class Leptospiria; order Leptospirales; family Leptospiraceae; genus Leptospira; species Leptospira johnsonii. The sequence continues at coordinate 1,241,035 of NZ_BFAY01000011.1, forward strand.
ACTTTTTCCCGAGTCGGAATTTCGAAACAGTTTGTCCGAAAATCTATTAAACTTAGAGATATTCCTTTCTTTATCTACGGAGAATCTGAGGACTCTTATCCGATTCCCTGGTTCTGGTTCGATCCATTCTCTACTTACCTTCTTCTCCAGATCTTTTCCCAGAAGTACTGGCTCTAAGTCTTTAATCGGGATCTGGTTTTTCCAAGTGATATAATCCAACGAGCGGCTCGCAAGAACTGTTACCTCGTAAAACTTGGACAATATTAGAGTATATTGATAGATGAGTTTCTCGGAGCCACCTGAAATATGATCCGAAAAAATAGGAGTAACAACGGCTAATCTTCTACGAGAGTCTAGCAAGGACAGGCCTCAATACAGTTTCTGCGTTGATTTGGGAAAAGGAAGAAAGTCGTTTTTGTTGGGTTTCCAGGATCAGATCTTTCCAATTTCGATCCGTCACCATTTTATGAGCAAGCTCCACGATCACATCCATTCTCTTTTCTTTAAATAAGATCCCTGCACCGGAAAGAGTTTCTCCTACCGCGCCGCCGTCGAATGCAAGGATCGGGATATTATGCACCATCGCTTCCAATAACGGAACACAAAATCCTTCATGTTCGCTCATAGATAGGAAAAGATCGCAGTTTAGATACATGGATTTTAATTCTTCGTCGGATAAAAAATCGGTGATGATCACATTCTTTCTCAACTTATAAAAATCGAGCATACGTTCCAATTCTTCCCTGTATAGATACAACTCTTTCGAACTGAATCCAACCATAAAAAGTTGGAACTCGGGGCCATAAGCTTTTAGATAATGGAATGCGAATCTGATGAGATCATCCTGTTTTTTGTTGGGAGCAATTCTTCCTACAAATAAGAAGCGTGGAATATTGGGTCTATTCTTTGGAAAATTTTCCTTAAGAGTTTGTCTACCTTGAGGAAGTTGGTAGGTGATCGGAAGAACATCCACATCTTCAAAACCCAATCCTAACAGTTCTGATTTATTGTATTCCGAAACTGCAAATACCTTATCGAATTTGTTTCTTAAAGATTCTAATTCTTCTCTTCCTTTGCGGAGAAGGTAAGTAAGTTTCAGATCGTATTTTTCAAAAAAATGACCAGGTGTTACATTATGGTATATTAGAATTTTAGAATTCTTGGGCTTTAATACCGTTTCTAAAACATCCGAATGAATAGAATGATGATATACCAGTATATCTTTGCCGTTAGAAGAATATGCCTTATACTTTTTCACCAAAGTATCCGTTCCGGGACCGGTATTCTCCGCATAAATTTCGGAAGAATATCCTATTTTTTTGAAAACAGACTTTAAGGAATTCATCTCGTTTGAAATTGCATCCCCCAAATTAAAACCGGCAGCGAATTGATGAACTCCTCTTCTTCTGAAGATCATGAGGTAGCCGCTTCTTTAAATGTGAATATCTGTTTTAAAACTCTTCCGTAAGGCATGGAATCGTAATCCATACAAACTTCTCTCCTTTTAGAAGAAGCATGTGGGCCATCTACGGGACGAGGGGAAGATTGGGATTCTAATATAAAATGGATCCACTCTGCTAATTTTTCCAGACTGTTCAGATCCTTTTTTCGGAAAAGATATCCCGCATCTTTTAATGTTTCCGGAACGGCAGTGCAAGCGTATGCAAAAACTGGAATATCATAACTCAATGCTTCCACAAGAGGGATCCCGAAACCTTCGTGTTCACTCATGCTGATATAGGCGTCCATTTCCTCCCAAAATCTCGGTAGCTCGGAGTCTTGGACCCCCATCCTGAATTGAATGTTTCCTCCGATACCAAGTTCTCTGGCCATATGCTTTAAGTTCGTAAAGTAATCTTCGAAAATACTAGGAACATTCCCGATCAGTAAGATCCTATATTTAGGTTCTATTCTTTTCAGAAAATAAGAAAGAAATAGAATATCTTCTATCTTTTTGCTCGGGACCAATCTTCCCACATAGCCAAGAGTGTAGCCGTTCTTACGGTTTCGTTTCTCTCCCTTCCATCCGTACTTTCTAACAATTGGAAGAACGCTGGAATTTACTATATTCAGGTCTTCCAAATTGGAGGCACTATATTTGGAGCTGGGAAGAAAGCGTTCCGTTGATCTTTTAAGTTTATGTAATTCTAATATGGATTTCTTATAATCTAATTCGAAACTTCTGAATATATCCTGAGAAACGAAAGGTTTAAAAAACTTAGGAGGAGTGATGTTCTGATAACGAACGAATTTTCTGCCCGGAAAAGAAAGAAAAGAATCTATAGGATAGCCCGAACCTCCGTATTCCAAAATATGCATGGAATTGGATGACAGAACATTCTCGTTACGGAGTTCTTCTGTTTGTAAGGTTTTAATTGAGCCGTCGCTTAGATCGGTTTGGCATACGATCTCGGTTTTGATCCCGGAAGAATTTAAAACTTCTCTTAAACCTTTGATATCGTTCCCGATCCCGTCCTTATCTCTAAATTCGGAAATATGGAGATAAGCGTTCATTTTCTAAAACTAAATACCGAGAAACCGTCTCCAGCCTTGGTATCCACTATATTCTTAAAACCTAATTTTTGTAAGAACTCTCTGAATCCGGATTCGCTGATTTGAGTCAGAAGGATCGGCTGAAAAGGAGAGACCATTCTATTCGAATAATTGGAATATCTAAATATGAACTCTGTCCCGCTGGAAGTTTTAGAAGCTAGGGTTTTGAAAAGTTTTTCCAAAACCCAATTCGGCAAAAGGCATAGATTTGCGTTGGAAATAATTTTAGAAGGAAGAGGAGACTCAGGAAGAACTTCCTCAAAAGAAAGAAGAGATACTGAATTGGTAATATGTTCTTTTATATAAGAATATTGTGACTTATTCCAAGTCACTGCTTTGAATTCTATCTGCGCTTTTAAAAGTTGTTTTAGGAATTTTCCCCATTCAGGATTGATCGCAAGAACTGAATCTCCAGGGTTCAATCTGGAAAGAATAAGAGTTTCACTTTCTTCTAAGGTTTCTTCCTCGTAGAGAAATTCATTGGACCATACGAATTCAGGGCTGATCTCTTTTTTAAGACTATAATTCAGTTCTACAAACTCGTTGTAGAACTTTTCGAATTTGCGTTTTAGTTTTTCATGATCTCCTCTCAAGAGTATCAATTCATTCAAAACGCTGTAAAATGCGCGAGTCCTGTTCTCTGAAAGTTTCTTATCTAAGAAAGCATATAGCTCGATCAGTTTGATAAACAGCCAACGGATCGGGCCGCGGATGTACTTGAACTTTGGATTTGTGAACTTAGGAGGGGAGATCCCTTTTTCGAATAAGTGAGCCGTTTCCGCAGCATCGAATTCCCTGTATCCTTCAGGGGATTGTGGAGAAAATTTCCAGCGAGAAAGTCTTTCCAATTCTTCTTTGGAAACTGGCCTTCTGGCAAGCCTGGACTCTATTTCTTCCATGAGCTCGCGGACATTGACAGAGCTGTCCTTGATTTCTATAATGTCTGAAGATCTTTCTTCCATGGGAGCCCGGACTTTTATTCGATTGTTTTTTTCTTATTCGACAAAACAATCGTATTTTTACTTCTATTTATCATAACAAACATGAAATACTTGGTCACAGGAGCGGAAGGTTTTGTAGGATCTTATCTGGTCCGAGAAATTACACAAGGTTCCGAGTCCGAACTTTTGGGCCTGGGCGTGAATCCCAAAAATACCGAGTTTCCATTTCCCTATAAGGTTTGCGATATCCGGGATATCCAATCACTCCAACAAGTATTCGAGTCCTATTCACCGGATGTACTATTCCATTTAGCAGGACAAACATTCGTTCCAAGATCCATCGAAAATCCTGAGGAAACATTACTTATCAATGTGGCTGGCACATTGAATATTTTAGAATGTTTTAAACGCTCCGGTAAAAAAGTAAAACTGGTATATGTATCTTCTTCCGAAGTGTATGGAAATCTAAGGGAAGAAGAACTTCCTGTTTCAGAAAACCTTCTTCCAAGTCCTGTGAATCCTTATGCTTCTTCTAAGCTTGCCGCGGAAACTTATTGCCTTCAATATTCTCGTTCTTATCAAAATATAGAAACAGTGATCGCAAGGCCTTTCAATCATATAGGTATTGGTCAAAATCCGAACTTCGTAGTCCCAAATTTCTGCAAGCAAGTATTGGAAAATATTTCCAAAAACGTTTCTTCCGAAATTTTAGTCGGAGATCTAACTCCTACTCGTGACTTCTTACATGTAAGAGATGTGGTCAAAGCTTATATCCTTTTAGCAAACAAAGGGTTGAGCGGAGAAGTTTATAATATATGTTCCGGGACTGAAACTTCGATCTCTCAGGTCTTGGAATGGATCTTAGAATTTGCAGATTCTAATTTAGTTTCCAAACAAGATCCGACGAGATTGAGACCTGCAGAAATGAAAAGATCCTTGGGAAATAATTCCAAACTGCGATCTTTAGGATGGACTCCCGGAATTTCAGTAAAAGATGCTGTCCGGGAAATTTTCGAACATATTCGAAAAACAGAATATTCTTCTTAGATTACTGAACCCTTCCAGGTTTTGACCCCGCTTCCTTCGATTGGGAAAGGTTTACCCAAGTATTTGGGTGCAGTGTTTGCCAGGTTCATATCGATCCAAGCTAAGGTTCTTGCGAAAAATTCCCTGAACCTACTCGTAGGTCCACTGATATAGATCCTTCTATCGGATTCATAAGATTGTAGGTCCAATCCTATCTTTTTAGAAATGAATGCTGCTCTAGGCTGGTGAAATCTTTGGCTGACAAAGATCGCATCCTTGACTTGGAAAATTTCCTTTGCTCTTACTAATGTGTCCAAGGTCCTAAAGCCGGCATGGTCCACAAATACATCCTTCTCATTTATCCCTCTTTCTAAAACATATAAGAGCATTGGCTTTACTTCGTTGTAATAGCTGGTTCCGTTATCACCTGAGAGAAGAATCTTCCTGACCTTCCCTTGTTTATAAAGTTCTATCGCGCAATCAAGACGGTCTTGCAAAACGGGAGAAGGAATTCCTTTGTAAACGGAAGCTCCCGGAACGATAGCCACAGTTGCAGGTTTGAGAGAACGATAATTTCCAGCATGAGTACTTCTATTTTCGTAATCCCATTCGATAGAAAGATCTATGGAAGCAGGGATCCCAATACAAATTGCAGCGGCGAGTAAAAGTGCAAGTCTCAGCCTTCCTTTAGAAAAGGCGCTGGGAGTTTTCTGGATTTCCTGGTTTTTTAGTCCAAAGTCCATATTACTTTAAGGGGAGAATACGCCAAGGAACCGCTTTCGGAAAAGGAATTTTCCCCAAAATTCGGGTTTTGTCGCAAATTATGTTCTCTTTAAAGGAGACCGGTTTTCTTTTTTTCTCGGACCAAAAATTTCGATCGATATTTGGAAACATGGCGGTTACCTTGGGGTCTTAGGATACACTAGGTTATGAACCGAGTAAGACTCATGAATCTCCTGAATTCATTCGTCAGAGTTGCTCTGGCCGGTGTTTTCCTAACGCCGGCGTATCTTTTCTCAGAAGATACCAAAACTAGTTTCCATACTGCCAGACCTATTCGCACTGTCTCCTTCTATCGTAATGAAAGAGCGGCCGGAGTAGTATTCGGTGACCTTGATTCATTTAAAAATCGTTATATTCTTACAGACACCCAACTAGAACGTATCGCTGAGCTGAACCGGAGATATAAAAGCGAGCATGAAAGATGGCTTCGCAGACTTTCTCCGAAACAAGTCGAACTCGAACTGACGCTCATGGATGAAAATCCAGACCTTGTTAAAGTTCGACTTCTCGTGAACGCGATTGCAAGGTATACATCCGAAATCCGGATGAACCAAATCGCGCATCGGCTCGCGATCGAAAGGGTCTTAACCTCTGAGCAAAAAAAGAGGGGGAAGGAAAAGGAAATCGTTACCCTACCCGAGGAGCATAGGGAAGCTCCAGGGTTCCCCCTGAATCTGTTTGTTCCCGAGAGAATAATTTTGCCTGTGCCGGGCATCCTGAGATAAGGAAACTAAAATGGACCAAAAAGAATTTGCCGGACTAATAGACAGTACGAAACATATCGTACTCTCCGCGATCAAAAAGAATTTATACGAAGAGTTTTACGATACCATCGACGATGTTGTTCAAGAAACTTATATCCGTGCGTATAAAAGTTTAGCAGCCAATAAGTTCAGGGGAGAATCTTCTCATAGCACTTGGTTGTATACCATCGCAAGAAACGAATCCTTGAGAATGAACCAGAAGCGTATGCGCCAAGCAAACCTGGCGATGAAGTTGAAGGAAAAAGCTACTCAAGATTCCATTTTAAATCCAAGGGAAGAATATTCGGATTCCGGAATGGACATCGAGTTACAGGATCTGATTTCCAATCTTCCTTGGAAATACAAGTCTGTGCTTGCTTTAGTTTCCGAAGGATACAAAGAGCAACAGATTGCGGAGAAATTGGGAATTCCGGAAGGAACTGTGAAATCCCGATCCTTCCGAGGCAAACAAATGCTAAAGAAACTTTTTTTTCAAGAGACCTAGAGAATATCTGCAATGGAAGATAGAAACAGAGAAAAGTTAGACCAAGAAATTTTCCGTCGTTTAGAAAGTTACGAATGGAGCGATAATATTTCTGCAAAGATCATGAGAAGGCGTAAGATCGCTAGCTTTAAGCGATTTTTCATCTTCTCCTTTAGCGGACTTATCATCGTAGGTCTTGGTTTATCCTCCTTTTATTTTCAGCCTGAAGGAGAATCCGAGTCCGGTGATTGGCAGGTCTTAATAGAAGAACAGATCGAAGGAACCTTTGAGGAAGCCGAAACTAGTATGCAAACCCCTGATTTCAATCAGGAGGATACTAGTTCCTCTTCTACCTTACCTTCTTCTTCCTTAATGGATATGGACGCGTTGATCGAAACTTCTTTCGAGCGTAGATAGGTTTTCAAAAATAAATAGAAACTCGGCTTGCTAATATAGCGGTTGTTACATAGAATTGCGGCAAGGATTGGTTGGGTGAAACTAATCCAAATGTCCTTCTTGGACTAGGAGTAAACTCTTGTTTTCCTTGCATGAACCGACTTCGAGTCGCACCAAAAAGAATAAGCCGAATCTTCCTCCCGGAGTTTTCGGCATCCGGGCCCTTCCTTACGTTTCTAAATTGGCAAAAGATCCAATAGGATTTTTCCAATTGATGCAGTCCAAATTCGGAAAATCCGCCAGATTTGGTTTGAGACAGGTTACCTTTCATTTAATTACTCAGCCAGAGGATATCAAAAGAGTCCTTCAAGAAAACAACCAGAACTATCATAAGGGAGTTTTTTATAAGGAACTCGGAAGAATTTTAGGCAAAGGGTTGTTAAACAGCGAAGGAGAATTTTGGAAAAAGCAGAGAAAGCTGATTCAACCTTCTTTCCATAAACAAAGGATTTCCGAGTTCGTGGAGATCATGGCTCAGGAAACCGAAAAGACTTCCGAGAATTGGAAGAAAGTTTCCAGCCTAGATATATCCAAGGAAATGATGCGACTAACGTTTGCGATCGTGGGTAGAACCTTGTTCCGAACGGAAGTCGAAAGTTATGCTACAAGGATAGAACATTCTTTAAAGATCGCTTTGGAATTGGTGACTAAAAGGATCACTCGCATTTTTCCATTTCCTTTCAGCTGGCCTACTCCTGAAAATTTAAAACTCAAACGTGCTTTGAAAGATATGCATTCCGTGGTAGATGAACTCATTGCGGAACGTAAAAAAAATCCTTCTAATGATTTGATCTCTATGCTTCTCGAAGTCAAAGACGAAGAAACGGGAGAAACTATGAGTGAGGCCCAAGTTCGAGACGAGGCTATCACACTTCTTCTTGCCGGACATGAAACCACTGCAAATGCATTGTCTTGGGGATTTTATCTTTTATCCAAACATCCTGAGATCTGCGAAAAAGTAAGAGAAGAAGCCAATGCAGTTTTAGGAGATAAGACTCCTAGTTTGGAAGATGTTCAAAAATTGACATACACTCGCAAAGTATTGGATGAGGTTTTGAGATTATATCCTCCTGCTTGGGTGATCGAAAGGACTGCGATGGGTCCGGACCAAATAGGCGGTTACGATGTGGAGACTGGGACCAATATCTCCATCTGTATTTTTAATATTCATCGAAATCCTGATTTTTGGGAAAATCCTGACAAATTTGATCCGGATCGTTTTGACGAAGAAAGATCTGCAAACAGACCTAAATACGCGTATCTTCCTTTTGGTGGCGGACCAAGGATCTGTATCGGTAATATTTTTGCACTAACCGAAGCTACCCTGATACTATCGATGTTGGTCAAAAACTATAAATTCCAAACGGAACCGAATCATCCTGTGGTTATGGAACCTTTAGTCACATTAAGACCGAAGTACGGAATTCTATTAAACATAGTTTCCACTTGACCCGATCTTTCCCGGCCGGAATCCTCCTACCAGGGGGATTTCGACCATGGAAAAGATGATAAAAAAACGCATCGACCAGGTAAAAGAAAAAGGTCACCAAAGGCTGACGGTTCTTTTGATCCCCCATGGATTTGATAAGTCCTTCCATTTCCAAATTTCAATCTTCACTATCTTCTTTTTAGTCGGATTATTATTCGCGATCGTTGGTATCGCAGTTTTAGGAATTGTTCGTTATAATAATACAAGGATACAGATCAACGCGCTTGCTTCCGTTTACGGAAAGTATTTCGATGAATATATCGAATACAGCGAAAAGTTAGGAGATATCCGAGACGATTTCGCAAGTCTGAACGAGAATTTACAAGAAGTTCATTCTTTGATCGATGGTGAGTCGGACGAGTTACTTAAACTTCCCGATGAGTCAGACTCGGAAGACCTAGCTGCTAACGAATTAAAGCTAGAAGAAGCGGTGGATAAGGATCTAATGCTTGGAAGATCCTATCTTTCCGAAATTTACGGATATCGCTCGGTAAGAGTTTCTATGGAAAAGAACAAGGCCCTTGTGGATTCCGTATTTAACTTTTTGGATAACAGATACGGAATCATGAATTCTCTCCCATTCGGAGAGCCATTATTATCTTATAATTTAACTTCTTATTATGGAATGAGAAGGTCTCCAACTTTTGGATACATGGAGTTCCATGACGGAGTGGATTTAGCAAATGTTCCTGGTACTGATATCGCAGCCACCGGCGACGGAAGAGTTTACCGAGCCATTTATTCCAACAGAGGATACGGAAATCACATTGTGATCGCTCATGCAAACGGGTATTACAGTTTGTACGGTCACTGCACTTCTTTAAAAGTAAGAGAAGGTGAATATGTCCATAAAGGACAGAGGATCGCGACTGTGGGCGCAACAGGGAACGTAACCGGTCCTCACCTTCATTATGAAGTATGGATTGGAGAGTCGAACCGCACCGATCCTATGGATTATATGAAAGTAGGTTTCGGCCAATATTAATTTTATATAATCGACTATGCCTAAAAAAGTCCCGGCTAAAAAGACCTCCTCTAAAAAAGAGGAGCCAACCGAAACGTCTAAAAAAGTTTCCGTAGATCTTCCGAAGGATCCGAAGAAGGCGGAAAAGGAAATGCGCTCTTTAGAAGAGCAAGTCCGCCATCATCAATATTTATATTACGTTAAGAACTCTCCCGAGATATCCGATTACGATTTCGATCAGATGTTCAAGAGGCTCCAGGCTTTTGAAGAAGCATTCCCTAAATTGGCCGATCCAGCTAGTCCGACTTTAAGCGTTGGCTCCGATCTGGACAAAGACTTCGAGAAATTTTCTCATAAACTCCCTGTTCTTTCTTTGGAAAATACGTACAACGAAGAAGAACTTATGGAATGGGTCCAGAAAACGGGACAGGACGAGCTATATTCTGTCGAATGGAAAATCGACGGTGCTTCTATTATGTTATATTATGAAAATGGAATTCTAATTAACGGGGTAACTCGAGGCACAGGAGGGATTGGGGATGACGTTACCGAAAACATCAGAACCATTCGCTCTATTCCTCTCAGATTATCAGAGACTGTTTCCATTTACTTAAGAGGAGAAGTTTACATGACTTTCCTCGAATTTGATGAATTTAACGAAGCTTCTGAAGGAAGATACGCAAATCCTCGAAACTTATCCTCAGGTTCTTTGAAACAGAAAAATTCTTCAGATGTAGCAAAGCGACCTCTTAGAATATTTACCTACGATGCTTTTTTTCCAGGTTCTAAGGCAAAATTCAAAACCCACCAAGAGGTAATGAAGAAGGCAGAAGATCTAAAGTTCCCTCTTCCACCAGATACTAAATTGCTGAAAGGATCTGAAATTCCGGCCGCGATCAAAGACTTTAAGAAGAAAAAAGAAAAAGTTGGATTTCCTACAGACGGATTAGTGATCAAACTAAATGATCTTTCTAAAAGAGAATCCTTGGGTTATACTTCTCATTCTCCTCGTTGGGCTCGTGCTTATAAGTTCGATGCTTTGATGAAAGAAAGTAAAATCGTAGGAATCGATTATGCTGTGGGAAGAACGGGAAAGATAACTCCAAGAGCCCAAATTGAACCGATCAGTTTAGCGGGCACTACGGTCACATTTGCAACATTACACAACCAAGACTATATTGATGAACTGGGAGTAGGGATCGGAGCCACAGTAAGGATCTCCAAACGGGGTGAGATCATTCCTGCAGTGGAAGAAGTAGTCACTCCTGGAAAAGAAGTTTTTAAGATCCCTCTTCGTTGTCCTTGTTGCGGCACTAAAACCGAAAAGAAACAAGACTCTGTGGATTATTTCTGTCCGAATACTGACTGTCCAGATCGAGTAAAGAACGGGATCATATTTTATTGTTCTCGTAAACAAATGGATATAGAAGGACTGGGAGAGAAGCAGGTGGAATTTTTATATGATAAAAAGTATATCAAAGACATCGCAGATCTTTATTCTCTAAAATCTCATAAAGAAAAGTTAATGGAAGAAGAAGGGTATGGAGAGAAGAGCGTATCCATCATTCTAAATGGGATAGAAGAATCCAAGAAGAAGGATTTTAGATTTGTACTTTCTTCTCTTGGTTTGAGAGAGATAGGTCCCAAAGTTGCGGAACTTCTAACAGAACATGGATATGATACAATCGATTCCATTATCTCTGCTGCTAAAAGTCCTAAGAAATTAGAAAGCGTATTAGAAATTCCAGGTATCGGTCCTTCTACGATAGAAGCTATCCAAGAGAGTTTTACCGATAAGAGGATCCTTTCTCTCATCGATCGTTTGAAAAAAGCAGGACTGAAAATGAAGGCTGATCCGATCGAAAAATCGGACAAACAACCATTTGCAGGACAGACCTGGTGTGTATCCGGTTCTTTTGAAAATTTCCAACCCAGAGATAAGGCAATGGATCTGGTCGTTTATTACGGCGGAAAAAAAGTAGGATCTATCTCTTCTAAAACAACTCACCTTTTGGCAGGACCTGGCGCCGGCTCCAAATTGGACAAGGCAGAAGAATTAGGAGTACAAGTGGTTTCTGAAGAAGAGTTTATAAAAATTCTAAATCAAAACGGAATTCAGATCTAAAAGTCTCTTATAAAATTATACGTCGCGTATAGTTTTTATTACCTTCTCTCTTTTTATATCGATATCGCTAAAGGATTGAAAATTCTCCACTTTCATTACTATAGAACTATGACGCAAAAGAAATGCCCTCAGTGTTCTCGCATTTTAGAATGTGGGGTGGACCAAGGAACTTGTTGGTGTTTCGATATTCGTTTAGATCAGGAAGCTTTGAAGAATATAAGAGAAATGTACGAAGACTGCTTATGCGAAGATTGTTTAACTCGTTTTGAAACGAACGTAGTTAATCAAAATAATTGAACAACAGCCGTATAATATGTGAACGTTTGTTCATCTTAATGCAGTTTTTTTTATCTAAATAAAAATCGATTGAAGCATAGGTCCTTCAAAGTAGAGTTTCCGCCGTAAGGAAAAAATCCTAGTTTATAGTGTTCTCAGGGGGAGTTCTTGGAAACTGATCAAAAGTATTTTTACGATATGCTGGAAAGGACGGCATCTAAATTTCCGAATAAGGAAAGTTTTTCCCGTAGAACGAAAGATGGTATTAAAGGAAGGACATTCTCCGAGATCAAGTCCTTAACGGATTCTTTAATTGCAGGTCTGATCGAAGAAGGAGTCCAAAAGGACGATAAGATCTTGTATCTTTGTGATTCCAGCCAGAACTGGATCATAGGAGATATTGCGATCGTCTCTGTAGGCGCAGTTTCCGTTCCGCGAGGAACAGATGTAGTCGACGAAGATATATTATATATTGTTAATCATTCCGAAAGCAAATACGCAATCGTTCAGAAAGAAAAAGACAAACAAAGATTAGTCAATCTAGGTTCTAAACTTCCTAGTCTAAAGAAAGTTTTTGTGATCGAGGATGATATAGGGGATCTAAAATCTGGAGCCGATACGATCCAAGGTCTGATCGAAAAAGGAAAATCGAATCTTTCAAAAGATCCTGGACTTATCCGCAAAAGACTCCAAGAAAAATCTCCGAACGAACTCGCTACTTTGATCTATACTTCCGGAACAACCGGAGCTCCTAAAGGAGTGATGCTTACACAAACAGGTTGGATTTCGGCTGTGGAAAAAGTGATTGGATTCGTTCAACTGACTTCAGCAGATTCGGGTGTAAGTCTTCTTCCTCCTTGGCATGCTTTCGAAAGAGCGATCGAGTATTGTATCTTAGAATTAGGTGCAGGCTTTCTAGTTTCCAATATCAGCAATTTGAAAGAGGATTTGAAGGAATTCCAACCTACATTATTCCCTTCCGTTCCTAGGATCTGGGAATCTTTATATAATGGAATTATGAATAAGGTCTCCAAGGAGTCCGGCTTAAAACGGGCAGTATTTAATTTCTGCCTGAAGATCGGAAATCTTTGGGCTGTCCAGAAGGGAGTTCTATTCGGTTACGATTTCAGAATAGAGAAGCCTAATTTTATTGTTTGGATCTTCTCCAAATTATCTGCTTTAGTCCTTCTTACCCTATTATCTCCTCTCAAGTTACTTGCTCTTTTGGTCTTTAAGCCTATCCATAATGCTCTTGGTGGAAGATTGAGAGTATCCGTTTCTGCTGGAAGCGCTCTTCCTTCGGTAGTGGATAAGTTTTTATCCTCTATTGGGTTAATCGTTTTGGAAGGCTATGGAATGACGGAAACTTCTGCAGTACTTTCCATTCGTAAGCCTAAACAACCTTCTCCTGGAACTGTAGGAACTCCAATACAAGGATACGAATGTATTCTGAAAGACGAGCATGGTAATCTAGTCCCTCAGGGTGGAAAAGGAAGTCTTTGGGTAAAATCCAAACAGGTTCTCATGGGATATTATAAACGTCCTGAGTTGAACGATGTAGTTTTTGATAAAAATGGATTCTTTGATACGGGAGACATCATGCGTTTCAATTATAGAAACGAATTGGTGTTTGCGGGAAGGGCAAAGGATACTATAGTGCTTGCTGGAGGAGAGAATGTGGAGCCAGTTCCGATTGAGGACCAGCTTTTAAACTCTCCTTACGTGAACCAAGTGATGGTAACAGGTCACGAGGCAAAACATTTGGTGGTCCTGATCGTTCCGGATTTCGAAAGATTGAAGGCCGAGTTCCCTGATCTGCCGGAAGATGCGAATGTTTGGAATTCTCATCCTAAGATCAGAGAGATCTTTAAGAAGGAAGTTTCGGATAGAATATCTCGTAAAACAGGATTTAAATCTTTCGAGCTGATCCCTCAAAATGCGTTCTATGTCATTCCGAGACCTTTCGATCCGGACAAAGAAATGACCAGGACCTTAAAGATAAAAAGAAACGAAATATTAGAAAGTTTTAAAAAAGAAGTTTCCGATCTAACGAAAAATTAGACCGGGATTGGGAGAAAATTTATGTTTTTAAATCCGTACTTAACGTCCTCCGATCTGGAATTTTACGAAACCGTAAAGGACTTCGCAAAAGAAAGAGTATTGCCTTCCGTAGAAGATCGGGATGAACACGGTGTCTGGGGAGACGATATCTGGAAGGAAATGGGGAATATGGGTCTCTTAGGCATCCCTGTTCCGGAAGAATTTGGAGGCCAAGGCGGCACTTGTCTACAATGTTGTATTGCCCAAGAAGCGTTTAACGCTGGCTCCCTTGACGGGGGATTCGGACTTTCTTGGGGAGCCCATATGATTATCGGAACTCTTCCGATTCTCTTTCAAGGAACAGATGCTCAAAAGAAAAAATACCTTCCTAAACTTGCATCCGGAGAATGGATTGCCGGTCTTGCGTTGACTGAGCCTGATTCCGGTTCTGATGCGGCAGCAATGAATACATTCGCGACTAAAGTGGATGGAGGTTTTATTCTAAACGGAAGTAAACTGTTTATCACCAACGGACCGAATGGACAAGTATTCATCGTAATGGCGAGAACTACTAAGTCCAGAGGGCCGATGGGAGTTTCTGCATTCATAGTAGAATCCAATATGAAAGGATTTCATGTAAGTAAAGTCCTTAAGAAGTTAGGGCACAATACTTCCATGACTGCAGAACTTTCTTTCCAAGATATGTTCGTACCGGACGAAAATCTTTTAGGTCCTCTAAACTCAGGTTTCGTTCGTATCGGAAAAGGAACACTCGAATGGGAAAGAACAGTTCTAGTCGCAGCAGTTCCAGGTGGAATGGAATTCGGATTGGAACTTTGTTTGGATTACGCTTGGAAGCGTCACCAATTCGGAAAGCCGATCTTATCCTTCTTCGGAGTACAAGAAAAAATCGCACGTAATTGGGCGTATCTTTGTGCTTCCAGAAGATTGATCTATTTCGTGGCGAATAAGAAGGACCAAGATCCAACTGCGAGCCTTCCGTTCGAAAGTTCTGCATTAAAAGTTTTTGTTACGGAAACTGCAGAAGAGTTAGCAAGCGATGCTGTTCAGATCCATGGTGGAATGGGTTATATGAGAGAATGTCATGTAAGCCGCCAATATAGAGACGTAAGACTCGGCACAATCGGTGGAGGAACTACTGAAGTCCAAAAAAGTATTATATCTTCCACTTACAAAGGTTTCGAGAAGTTGATGGACGTCCTACAACAATCCCAACCAGAAGAGATCAGAGCTAAGGCGGAAAAAATTCTAGCAAACACTCCCGAAGAGAGAGTCCTCACTGCTGCAAAAGAATTATTGAAAGCAGCCGGAGAACATTCCGACAGAAAGAAAAAACAAGCTCTGGAATTCGGATTTGCGGATCTTGCAGTATTCGTCACCACAGTTCAGTTAGGATTCTGGGACACGGCAAATTCTACTTCTGAGTACAAATCGGAAGATAGACTTAGAGATCTAAAAATACTTACCTTCTATGCCGGATGCAGATTTTTCAAAAGTGTACATTTCTTAAAAGAACTAGATGCTGAAAAAACCAAAAATCTGATGAGACTTTTCTCTGAACTTCCTTCCGTGGAAAAAGAAGTGGCTGATTGTGTGGAGTTCCTGAAAAACGGGGTCTTAGGCGCACAACTCGCTTAATCCACAAAAAAGAATAAGGAAATCGGAATGTACGAAAGAGGAAAGACTTACGACGAAATACAAATAGGGGATAAGGCGAGTTTCACAAAAACGATTACTGAAACGGATATCTATATATTCGCAGGGATCAGCGGGGATTTTAATCCTCTACATGTGGACGAAGAATATGCAAAGACCACAGTGTTCGGGACTAGGATCGCTCACGGTGGACTTGCCGCTTCTCTATTAGCTCCTGTGCTCGGGATGAAACTTCCCGGGTTAGGAACAGTAGCTTTAGAAACATTAACCAAATTCCGCAAACCTGTGTATCCTGGAGATACGATTACTTGCACAGTCACCGTGAAAGAAAAAATCCCAAGACTAAAAGCAGTCTCCATGAACATAGAGTGGACCAACCAAAAAAAAGAAACAATCGGCAAGGGAGAATGTAAAGTTCTGCCTCCTTCTGCCCAAGCTTAGAATTTTCAGGAGTTATACATGAGTTTCCCCGTTCTATTAGGAGTCGCTGACAGCACGATCAAAGATTTTTCGGAAGAAGAATACAAATCGTGGAGCGGGTCTCAAAAAGTTTTTCAACATTATAAAAAATCCATAGCTACACTTTTGGATTTTTTAGGAATGAAAAATGAAACATTGGCCTCTGAGATTACTGACTTTGTAAGTATAGAAGCAGCTTCTTTGGGAAAGGGAGGTTACGGACACACAGTACGAATTGCGAACGAGCTTGGATACACTGGAATGAAAGCCCATGTGATCGATTTGGGAGGCGCGAGTGTTACCGGAGCAATTGGACAAGCAAGGACCATCTTAGTGGATAATCCTGATGCAGTTGTGCTCGTAGCCGCTGCAGATATTCCTAAATCGGCATTTCGTCAAGTTTCCGATCTAAAGATGGTAAACGAAACAGTATGTCATCCTGAATTCGAATTGGATACTGGCGCCACCCTAATTGCTATGTACGGACTCCTGATGAAAAGGATGATGTTTGAAGATGGGATCAGTCTGGACGATCTAAAAGAGATCACTCAAAAATTCAGATCTAATGCGATCGGAAATCCAAGAGCATTCTATTATGGACAAGAGATCACTGAAAAACAAATGTCTCGTCCTATTTCGGATCCTTATCCGACTCCAATGATCGCTATTGTAACCGATCATGGCTTTGCTACTATTTTAGTTTCCGAACAAAAAGCGGAAGAATGGAAATCAAAAGGTTTGATTCGAAAAGATCTAAAACCTTTGCATCTTGTGGGAGCTTCTCACACCGCTCATAGTGAATATTTCATTCTAAAAGGTGGATTTGATTCTCCTTCTAGAAATTCCGCCGAAAAACTTTTTGCTCAATCAGGTTACCAAAGAGAAGAAGTGGATTACGCTTGGATCTATGATTGTTTCCCGGGACAAGTTATCCAACAGTCCGCTCAATATTTTAAATTGGGCAAAAAGGACGTGGTTAATTCTCTCAAGACTTCTTCATTAAAACTTTCTAATGGAAAGCAGATCCCTATCAACCAGATGGGTGGCATTCTCAACTACCAGGCTGCTATGTCCATCTCTGCTGCTACGGGGCTTGTGGATATCGCGGTTCAATACGGGCTTTATGCTCAGGTTGCTGATTCGGGAAAAATTCCGGCGCATTCTCCGAATGTATCACTCTTGGGAGGGAATGGCGGAATAGATAGTATCAATTCAATCGCGTTATTCTCCTCGGAGCGTCCTTCGAGCGATAGAAAATCCAAAGCTCCGGAACTTTCTCCTCTTACTTTGAACAAACCAGGTGCGGATATTGGAGAAGAAGGTGTCGTCTGGTCTGCTACAACAGTTAATATGAATCCAGGCTTCTCTTGGAAACCTCCTTATTCTTTAGCTCTGATCAAGTTAGGAGAAGATCGTTTCGTTCTTGCAAACATCCACGAGAAGGATGGTACCATTCGCAAGTCCGGGGACGAATTGCAATACGACAGAACTAGGGTGAAAATAGAAAAAGAAGGCCGAAGATGGAAGGCTATACTTTTATAAATCGATCGTTCGTCTTGCAAAACTAAATAGATTTTTTCTAATATTCTTCGCAGAAATCTGAAAAAAAATTGATTAGAATTGTTTTAAGAAGAGAAACTTTTACTTTGTTTTTGGAAAAAAATTTCCAAACTTGAAGTACGTTCAAATTCCATTCCGTCAGATTTTTTCTCGGAAAGCGGAAACACTTCGAGGTCTGAAATGGATCCTAAAACAAGGCGGTCAAAATTTCAGTCTAATACTTGAAGTCGTCTAGCCCCGGATAAAAACGGGAATCTGAAAAGAAAATGTGAGAACCGTTTCCGTGATTTGATCTTTTTATAGGGGACGATATTCTTGTTTATCACTGCGGAGAACATTCGAACTGGAGAAGTTAGGACCTTTCTTGGACAAGAAAGGATCTTAGTGCCTGATTCCAAACATACTGAGGAAAACCGTTCCCTTTGCGCGCATTGGGAAACGGTGGAAGATTGTTTGGACTTACGAAAATATTCCAAATTTTTCTATGTCTCCGAATCGGAAGGTAAATGGCAAAGGGGAGAAGAAGTTTTAATCTCCACGGAACGACCCGTTTCCGATAGACCCGGAAGTAAAAGCCTATCGATGGATCATGTGGATAGTTATAGGGTACTCGGAATTTTTTTAGAAAAGGAATAAAATCCGAGTAGAATACGAATCGGGAGAAGATAAGGTACGGACCCGAAGCACTCATTAACAATGGTCCAAAAAAAGAAAAAGAAACCCTCCCCTAAAAAGAAGGTAGTTAAACGGGCAAAGTCCTCTTCAACCAGGACAAAAAACGTGCATATCCCTAGGGATAACGACGTTAAAATGAGCGAAATGGTAGATTTGGCCGCCGAGATATTCGTTCAAACCTTAGAGATCTCCACTAAAATTCCGGACAAGCTAAGATCCAGATTGATCAAACAACTTAAGGACGCTGCAAAACAAGCTTTATCCTGAAAGTATCCCCTACCTTCCAGGGATAAATTTTCGATTTGGAATGAAATTTTTTTCCAAAAAACCGACTTAGGTGAAGTAGGAATTTATGCTTATCTCCGTCGAAATGAACTATGGAAACGATGTTTTTAGCAACGGCCCTTTTCTTGATTCTTTTCGAACAATATAAGGAAAGAAAGACCCGAGAAAAGGTATTTGTAGAACCTTTACGTAACTTCCTTCACCGTTAACCTGCGGTCAAGCGCCAGGCGAAAGGATGCCCTGGCCTTCGTTTTTCTCACCTCGTTAATGTTGGAACCGACTTGAATCCTTCTGGATACCAGGGATAATGGCCTTGGGCGGATTTCAACTTCTATGAAGAACAAATTACTCACACCTATCAAAGCGATAGATACCTTCGTAAAATGTAAAAAAGAAGGGGAGCGTATTCCCATTCTGGTTTGGGACAGCTTAAGAACGTACCAAAAATGGAATACGGTGGAGTTAACAGGGCTTCTAAATGCCAGCGCCTATTTTCCTGATATTCTTTTCGAAAAGGATATGGAGAAGAAGATCCAGCACCGTCTGGACGAATTCAATTCCAGGATCGTGGACATTCCGATTAAATGAACCAAACTGCTGAACCTAAAATTTTATACCAAGAAGCTAATCCTTACGGATCCTTAACCGCGTATTTGGAAGACGACGGAAGAACCGTTTATCTCTATCTACAAGCGGAAGAAAGCCCCGATTTTGCGATCAAATCCGTATGGGTATGCAATCGTATAGACGCACCTAAAACAAGAACCGATCTAGATCTAAGGTCAGGACTTGCACCATTCTTAACGGAAGAAGAAGTTACCGATCCTAAAGGCCAACCTGAATTCGATCCTAAAGAGATCCATTTTATTTGGTCGGAAGAAGGAAACGGAGTCTCCTTATTTTATAAAGAAGAATTGATCGCATATCTTCCTCCTTGGTCTGGAATCAAAGGATTTCATGGATATTCTAAATTTACAAAAGCGGACACAATCACCGCTTATCCTTTGGGAAACACAGAATACGGAGTGATCCCGGATCGTATCAACCAAGACAGAAATTTTTGGGAATATAGATCTACAAAAGGAATTTGGAAGAATATACAAGAATCCAGACTTGCTTACCTAGAATACGTATTTGGCAAACATGATAAGTATTGGTCTGCCGACGGTGGAAAATATCCTCAACTAGGGATAGTAAGATTCGCTCCTAAGAATATGCCGGGTGTTTATGTATATTCTACAGTAGGAATGAGCGCACAAAACCTTCCTTCTGTAGAGTTGTACAGAAAAGATTACGAAAACTATGCTAGAGTGGAGTTAGTCTGCGCGGTAAAAGTCTCAGACGAAGATAGATCCGAAAGTTGGGTCCCTCATCAAATTGGTGAGATCATTCGTTATCCTTGGGTCATGAGCAAATGGTTTGGACATGGGCATTCTATCGCGATGAACAGAAGAGATCCGGAAGCTTTGTACTTAAGTTTTAGTTCTCTTGCAATCAGAGAGATAGGAAAAGAAGAAGGATTCCCTGAATTGACTGAACTAAAGTCCGAAAGAGGAAATCCGATCAAATTTCTGGCCTTAATCCCGATTTCAGAAGAAGAAAGAGTCTTTATCGAAGAAAGAGGAGCGGAAGAGTTCTTTTCTTTATTGGATTCTACTCAATCCAAGTGGATCCATAATCCGGAAAGACAATCTACAATTTGATCGGACCGTTTTTGAATGAAGGCCTTTATCTCTAAGCGATATTTAATTCTTCTGACTGTATTCTTAACGTTTAGTTTCTTAAATCTAAACTTAAAGGCTCAGGAAAAGAGTTCAGCGGCGAATATCGAAAAAATTTGGGAGAATATTTACTCTCAGGACTTCATCTCCGCTAAAAAACTAGTCCAAAAAGAACTTCAATCATCCAATTCAGAGTCGTTGCAGCTTCTTTCCTTGATGGAAATCTGTTTGAATGGTTTGGAAAGATATAAACAAGCGGATGAAAGTCGCAAAAAGATCCTTAGTGTATGGGAAAAGAACCATAAAAAGGCTTATCTAGAAGAGAATTACCCCTTAAATCTTGCTACTTGGACTAGAATGGCAGTGGTAACACCGAATGTTTTAGTTTTAGGAGCAGAGTATTACCTTCCTTATCCGGTAAATTCTAAGAAAGAAGGCTTCTATTATCATAAATTCACTGCATATAACCGTTATAGCAAGCATGCAGTTAAGTTTTTTAAGCTAGAGAACTCACCTAAGACCGAAAAAGAGTATAGATTATTCGAAATTTCGGAAGAAGGAGAGGCTAAACTAGTTAAAAATTACGGAAATGCAATGCCGGATTTCAGAGATGAGATGAAAGACGTGCTTAAATACATAAATCTTTAAGTTGATCACGCTAAAGTGTTGTATTTTTACAACATAACCTCTTAAAAAATCGGAAAATACTTATAAAGAAGGGCTATAAAAGAAAAAACCCGCCTCTAAGAAGCGGGTTTTAAGCTTCATTTCTTCCATAAACAAATACGGAAGAGATGTTGTTGAAGTTACTTATTTCTTTTTCGCAACTTTCTTCTTAGCAGCTTTTTTCTTTGCTACTTTTTTCTTAGCTGCTTTCTTGACTGCTTTCTTTTTTGCAACCATTGACGTCCTCCATGTATTAGATCTTTAATGCTCTTCATATAACATGATAGATCAGTAAAGCTCTTGGATAGTGACATAATTAAGCAATTTACTTTTCATTGTAAAGTATTTTAATTAATTTTAGGAAAAAAATTTAAAGAAGTTGATTTAACACTAAGTGATACTTACTCGGAGACTTCTAGACAAACAAAAGAGATATCATCGCTAGGTTCTTTGTAATTTCTAAACTCTTCTAGCGTTTTTTTGATAAGATCAGCTAATGATTGGGCATCTTTATCGTGATTTAAGGATAATATTCTTAAAAGATTCTCTTCTCCGAAGATTTCTTCGTTATCATCGAACGTTTCAGTCACTCCGTCGGTGAACAAAACTAATTTATCTCCTGGATTCAAATGAATAGTTAAGATTCTATAATCCG
This sequence comes from Leptospira johnsonii, assembly GCF_003112675.1. Taxonomy (NCBI): domain Bacteria; kingdom Pseudomonadati; phylum Spirochaetota; class Leptospiria; order Leptospirales; family Leptospiraceae; genus Leptospira; species Leptospira johnsonii. Next base: position 1,262,613 of record NZ_BFAY01000011.1, read on the forward strand.
TTGGTAGAACGCCTAAAACTCTTTGAGTTTCGTTTCTGAGTTCTATTTTTCCATTCTTTCGAATACAAATCGGTGGAGTGTGACCTGCATTTACGAATGAGAACGCTCCATCGCTAGCGTTATATATCCCTGCGATGGAAGTCATGAACTCGCTTCCTCTATATCTCTCGATCAAAAATAAGTTAATCGTTCTAAAAATATCAGGAAGAGAAGAAGAATTGCCCAACTGTCGGCGAATAATTCCTCTCACTGCAGAAACTAGATAACCTGACCCAAGTCCATGCCCGGAAACATCTCCTAAGAATAATAACTGCCTTTTAGGAGAAAGTTTTAGAATATCTAGATAATCTCCTGAGATTCCGACAGCAGGAAGTGTAAAATAGCCTAATTGAACTGATTTTATGGTCTCTAACTCAGGTAAATGAAGAGTTTTATCTAAGACCGCAGCCATATTTAGATCGCGAACGATCCTTTTCTTCTCCACTTCATCTACTAATAGGGAGTAGTTTCGGATGAGTAAGGAAGCTAATCTAGTACATTCTTTTAAAAATCTAAGCTCACCTAGAGTAAAATTCTTACGATTGATCTTCTCTCCGACTAAAAATACTGCGATAACCTCTTTTCCTTTTTCAAAATTGAATAAAGGATATGCTAGTTGGACTTCCATCTGGTTTAAAAATTTAAATACTGACTCTCTGATCCCTAATCCATAAGCAAGGTGAGAAGTAATGGTTACTTCTGTATGATCTGCGAAATAAGTCCAAATTTCGGATCCGTAAGGGATTCGGATGAAGTTTATATTCCTAAGGTCCGTTCCGGAGAATTTATCCGCTGGGATGAGTATTTGGAGCTTTTTCACCTCCAGGGCGTCTACAAGTCGACGAATCAAGTTATTGATCGTGGCCCTCATAGAGATTGGAGCTCCTATCATTACGGATAATTCTTCTAATGCAGTGTGAAGTTTGGGATTATTTCTAAAACTCCAATAATCTATCCACTTATACAATTTATTGTTCAGAGAACCTAAAAAGTAGGCTGCGACTACTACATAGAATAAATTCCACTCTCTCTGATGTTTTCCTAAAAATCCTGGATTCCATCTTACAAAAAACTCCAGACCGAACAAATATCCGAATGTTAAGATCAAGATAGAATAAATAGAAGTTAAGGAAGAACTGAAAGCGATCTGGACTGGGACCAACGAATAAGTATAAGTCCCGAATATGATCAGGACCGGAAATAAGATCAGGGCCGTCATCAAATAAGGACGGATCATGAAGAAACTTTTAGTCGTTCCTAATTCCGCCATTAAGAACGGAACGATCGTAATTAAGAAGAAGGCTAAAACTATACTAAGCTTCTTGGAAACTTCCTGAAAAGTCCCCTTGTTCCTAAATGTATGAGATACCAACTGCAAGATACAAATTCCGGCAGAGAATACGTTGAAGTAAATTCCATTGATGGATAGGAACTGGAATAGATCCGGATTTCCTTTCTGGGAAAGCCCTACAAATCCTGCGACTAAGGAAAAAATTACCTGGGGCGCAAACCATCTAGATGGGATCTCTTTCCCTCTCAATCTGAAGGAAACGTCTAAGACCAAAAATCCAGTGAAGTATAAGAAGAAGAAAAAAGGAAAAAGGAAATCGTGGAACGCTAATAAGAAGAAGTTAAATAAGAATAAGGAAGATAAGGATCCGAATAATAAGAAAATGTATAAGTCTCTCGTATAAAAGAAAAACCAGATCGCCACTAAAAAGTATAATAAAGATAAAAATATATCCGGTAAGAAGTCTTTCAGTACTTCGAATGAAGATCTCATATCTAAGGAAAGACTTTTGACTACGCTACCTTCTTTTGCAAAAAAATGAAATTGGTGTCCTGATAATCCGTAATCAGCTCCGAGCTTTCGAACGATCTCATATTCGATAAGGTCTATTCTCATTCCGACTAGATCTGTATGAGATCCGCTGGAAACCGCGACTTTTCCGTTTGGATAAAAATAAAAAGGAAATCTTGCTTCTTTAGAATAAGAATTCAATAATCCCGAGAAGAGGATCAAACTGAATAGGATTACGGAAAGAAATACGATGAGTATATTTCTCACGGCTGTATCCCCAAGTGTTGGAAAGAAATGATATTACGATCATTCCAAGTTAAGAAGAGTGCATCTTTTCCGGGAGTTTCTATATTTTCCCAGCCGATAGATGCTAAATTTCGATCAGGTTTGGAAGCATCGAATAATTTAAATTTTTTCCCTATGAATCTAAGAGAGATCTTACCTGTCTCTTTCTGTACCATTCCTACGGCGAGGTCATATCGTTCTGTCCATGAGATTTCTTTTAAGTTGTCTTCGACCAACGATTTGATCTGAAGAATGTTCTTTAATTCTCCGTTCAGTCTGGAAGAATATAAGGTCCCCAATATATAACAAAGTGCTAAAACAGAAACTGCGTTGGTTACACTCAAGCGTAAGAATACAAAATAGAAATCTCCGGAAGGACTTTGGAAAAATTCCAGAAGTTCACCAGGTTCCCTCGATAGCAGATCAATTTTGATATCTCCTACCATAGGAGGCTCAGGAGATTCCAAAAACTTACGGATCTTGCCTGCGTTCTCCAATTCTTTTCTGTATTTTTTATTTTCTGCAATTTGAGAAGATAAAATCTGATTATGAACTGCTAACGCACATTTTCCGGCCAAGAAGCCAAGTTCATGTCTTACATTGTCTTTTGGAATATTAGAAACAGCTAAAAAGCCGAAAAGTTTTTCTCGGAACACGAAAGGAAGAATGAAATTCGCTCTTAAACTTACGAAATCTTCGTTGATAATTTTATTTTGGTCCGGTTCTCCGATCATTGCTCCGGATCTTTTATTCAAGATATAAGTAAGAAGCGCCGCTCTAGGATTGATCCCTTCGAATGTGTTTACCTTTCTTTGTTTTTTGTGAGCATAAGTATATAATTCGTAATGGACCAGATCATTCTTTAAAATAGCCAATTTCCCGAAATTGCTATTGGTCAATCTTACCAACTCGGGAAATACGTTCTTGATCAATCCTTCCGAATCGAATCTTCTGTGAGCGAGTCTAGAAGAACCAGGGTCATCGCTTAAGTATTCTGAAACGAATGTAGACTTTAAGAAGCCTGAAATTTTTTCCTGGATAGGTAATATCCCGAAAACCCCGAAGACCAAACAAGTAAGGACCGCAATCTCACTTACAAATTCTATTTCTTTAGGAAGAAGATAAATACTGAGTTCATATAAACCTAGGATCACGAATACGGAAAGTAATCGTACGGCTATAGTAATAACCGAGGAGATAAGTCGTAGATCAGAAAAATAGGTTTTCACGTTTCAGGGATTCGATACGGACTCGGCAAACTTAGGTTGTGTAGTATGCGTTTTCCTTCACGTAACCTTCGGTCAGGTCGCATCCCCAGAACACCATCTCTTTGTTTCCCGTATTCAATACCACATCGACGAAGATCTCGGAATTCTTTTTTAGATACTCCGATAATTTTTTGAGTGTTTCAGAGTCTGCACCTTTGACCGGAAGTCCTCCGAAATAAATTTCCAAAGAGTCAAAAGGGATAGGTTCATCGAAAACTTTACCGACTGCCATTACCAATCTTCCCCAATTCGGATCTCCTCCATAAATTGCGGTTTTGATCAATGGAGAATTCAAAATGGATTTTCCGATCTTTCTGGCCTGGGACTCATCTTTTGATTTTTTTACCCGGACTTCGATCAATTTGGTTGCACCTTCTCCATCTCTCGCCACTTCTTTGGCAAGATCGGTACATATTTCTAAAAGTGCCGATTTGAATTCGTTTGCATCTACGGAACCAGCAAGACCATTACTAAGTAAAGCAACGGTATCGGAGGTAGAAGTATCCGAATCGATTGTGATACAATTAAAACTTAAGTCCACGCAATCTTTTAAGATTGGATAAACTTCTCCTTCTACCTGGGCGTCTGTGAGAATATAAGAAAGCATAGTCGCCATATTCGGCTCTATCATCCCCGCACCCTTTGCCATACCGAAGATAACCGCTTCTCCATTAGAAGATTTGATCTTTCTAACGGAAATTTTTCTGCGAGTATCTGTGGTCATGATCGCTTCTGCCACTTCTTCCAAGTTACCCGGTTTTAAATTTGATTTTGCTTGGGCACAGGCGGGAAGTATAACCTGCATTGGAAGAGGAACTCCGATCACTCCAGTAGAAGAAGGCAGAACAGAAGTTTCCAAAATGCCAAGAGACTTTGCGATCTCGGAGCAGATCTGTCTGGAGTTTGAGATCCCTTTTTCTCCTGTAGCAACATTCGAGTTTTTAGAATTGATGACTACAGCTTGCAAAACTCCGTCTCGTATATGTTCTTTGCCTACGATAACTGGAGCGCCCGGAAAATTATTTTTAGTAAATACCGCAGCTGCTTTACAGGGTTTTTCGGAGTAGATCACTCCGAAATCTTTGGTTTTGTCTTTAATACCTATATTTGTGCCGAATGAAAAAAAACCCTTAGGATAATCCATGCTCTAACCTCGACCGGAAGGTCCGGGATCTCGGTAACGCGATTACATCACCGATTTTTATATAGAATCTCTATATTCGCTATGGGGTGGTTTTAGGAAAAGCGTATTACGAGCAAATGCTCGGATTTCAAACTTCTGAAATTTCAGAATACACTAATGGAAGGGTTACGGAGAAAATAGTCCCTCCTTCCGGATTATCGAAAACTTTGACGGAACCGTGATGTAATCTAACAATATGTTTCACGATAGAAAGTCCTAAGCCGGTTCCGCCTTCTTTTCTAGATCTGTTCTTATCTACTCTAAAGAATCTTTCAAAAATCCTTTCCTTATCCTCATCCTTGATCCCGATCCCTTGGTCTATAACCTGAAAATTTACCGAATCAGGTTCCACTTTTGCGATCTTCAAAGTGATCGTTTTATCGTCCGGAGAATAAGAAGAAGCATTCGAGATCAAATTTAAGAGCATATGCTCCAGTAGAACCCAGTCCGCAGAGATAGTAAGTGGGACAGCCATATCTACTACAAGCTTTTGCCCCTTAGGAGAAATAACACCATCTACAGTGAAGGAAAGATTTTCTACCAAGGACTTTAAAGTAAATTCCTCAGGTTGCGCGATTGCACTTTGATTTTCTATCCTGGTGATCGTAAGCATGTCTTCTACGATACGTACCATTCTATCTGTGTTGCGAGAGATCGCGTCCAAAAATCTTTTCTCGTGACTTTCTTCCAAAAGCTGCAAGCGGCCGAGTAATGTCTCAGTATAACCTTTGATAGAAGTGATAGGCGTTTTTAATTCATGAGAAGCGTTCTGCACGAATTGTTCCCGTATCAGATAAGATTGTTTTTCCTCTGTGATGTTTCGGATCACTCCTATGAACATCAAGAGATTTCCGTTAGTTCTGAGAGGATACATTTTGATGGCGTAAAAATTTTGGCTTAGATCCAGTTCGGTTTTTGGTTCTCCCTTTCCGGAAAGGTTCTTTTTGATGAAGTCTAATAATCTTGGATCTTTGACTGCGTCTTCTACCTTTCTGGAGCCTGAATTAGGTTCTATTAAGGAGCCTGGGATACTTCTGTTTTGAAAAACTATGGAGCCTTCCAGATCTACGGAGAATACACCTTCTTTCAAATTTTGTAATACTGAGTCGAACTTTTCCTTTTCGATGGTAAGATCCACGAATTGGTGTTTTAAACGTCCGGACATCAAATTGATGGAAACTGCAAGATCGGCTAATTCTTGGATGTCGGGTAGACTCAACTCGGAGCCGAAATCTCCAGCGTTGATCTCTCCCGTTTTCATTTCGATCTGATTGAGCGTTTGGGTTACACTCCTGGCAATGGAGAAGGACATATAAAAAGTCCCGAACATTGCCAGTAAGATATAAGCGGAGAATAAAAGAATTTTTAGATCGGGGTTGATCAAGTCCTCTAAAAAGAGGACGATCCCCGCGACAGCCATAAGGAAAACGAGTAGAAGCCAGTTACTTAAGAGTAGTTTAGAAAATAAGCTACGCCTCATTGAATCTGTAACCGATCCCGCGGATGGTTTCCAACCTCTCCTTCTCTTCTCCTAGTTTGTCACGGAGTCTTTTAATATTAACATCTACCGCTCGATCCGTCACGTAAATATCCTTTCCCCAGACCTTATCTAAAAGTTTATCTCTGGTAAAGGCAACGCCTGTATTGGTCATAAACAGATAGAGTATTTTGTATTCGATCAATGTAAGGTCGATCTCTTCGTTATTGATAAATACTTTATGAGCTTTTGGGTTCAGAAAAATTTTGCCGACTGTGATGTTTCCTTCTTGGTCTTGCTCATCTTCTCCTTCTCCCGATCTTCTCAATACGGAACGTACTCTTGCGATCAGTTCTCTGGTGGAGAATGGCTTTCTAACATAATCGTCGGCACCTAACTCCAGTCCTAAAACTGCGTCGGTCTCTCCTGATTTTGCTGTGACCATAATGATTGGTAGAGAATATTTTTCTTTGATCCTTTTACATAGATCCATTCCCCCAATACCAGGGAGCATTAGATCCAATACCACTAAGTCGGGCAGATTTTTCTCGATCCTAGGAAGCACCTCTAAACCGTTTTGGCAGGTGTCTACTTGGTAACCGTTCTCTTCTAAATGAAATTTGATCAGTTCTGCGATATCCTCTTCATCATCTACTACGAGGATTTTTTGGCCTGGGCTGCCGGAAGCATTTTTCATAAATTCGCTGAAGCTCTTTCTCCTACGCCTCGGAGGATTTTTATCGTTAGTCGTCGGGGTGGAGGATCCTTGGATTTGGATAGGTTCCATCCCTTCAGATTGTCAGAAAACCGTTACAAAAGGTTTACACAAACATTACAATCGCCGGAAAAAGAATATTCCGAGCGAATTCTTGTGACAACCAGTAAACAAAAAGGAATATGTTCCATTATGAGTTATATTTTAGACGGGATTTATGATCAGTCCCGGTCCTTAATAATTTCGTTTAACTCGTTGATCAGTTTTCTCTGGCGGAAGAGGACATAAAGAACGAATCCCGAAAATAAGGCCAAACCCAGAACATAGACCCAAAGCAGACCTTTTAGTCTGCTTTGCTCTTCTTCGATAGCTTTGATTGTGGTCAGGTGTTCGACTAAGAAAAAATAATTATCCGATTGGGCCCAGGATTTTCTGGCTTCTTCTCTGATCTGGGTGATCAGAACATCCGCTTCTTTTTTGCTCATGTTTTGGATGAGAGGAAAGACGGAGTCTAACTTCATTTCTAAGAATTCTTTTGCAGTTAATTTGGTCTCGGACTGCTTATCTTGTGCGGAGATTTGGTTCCCGAATGTAAGCAATAAAGATAAGGCGATCCCAAAACTGAAATATTTCATTCGTCGAATCCTAACTTGTTTTTCCATTCCTTGGTATAAGGACTCTTATTTTGCACAAGATAAATCCCTATTAGAACCGTAAAAAGCAGGAACAAAAAGCCGCTAGTCGCTAGAATCGCATGTAAAAGCCCAGTCTGGTAGAGAAAATTCCAATCCGTAAACAAAAGTGCAGTAAGAGGAGAGAACGCCAAGATCAAGATAGTGATCAGAATGAGCCGGATATGCCTCAGATGGACCAAGTGAAGCATTACTTTTTTCTTAAGCATAGGAGGTACGTCGTCGTTCACCCTGCCTTCCGGAGGTTTTACAAAAAAATCCAATTGATCCCGCAACTCGTCGGGTAGTTTATCTTTTTCCGTGCTCATCGTCTTTTTTCAGCCAATCGCGTAAGATTTCTTTCCCTCGAAAAATATAACTCTTTAAAGTGTTCATTTTCAAGTTTAAATTTTCGGAAATATCTTTATAGGACATATTCTCAAAGTAGTGTAACGATATAGGTTTTCGATATAGTTCCGGTAACTTATCCACCAGAGATCTGATCTTTTCCGTGGTTTCTTTTTCTAAGACTTCGGATTCTTGGGAGGAGAAATTGTCTCCCAGTCTATCACTAGATAACGTATCTATGGGAGCGTCTATCTCAGGGTGTTCTTTTCGGTATCTGCGTATGATCTCATTTCTTGCAATGGAGAAGACCCAAGTGGAGAATTTGGACTTTCCTCTAAATGTGGACAATCCTTCGAATGCTTTTAGAAAAACATCCTGAGTAAAATCCTCTGCTTCTGCTTCGTTACGGAATGCTTTTTTTGCCTGAGAATAAACCATCGCTTCGTATTTCAATACGAGTTGTTCGAACGATTCAAAATCTCCGGCTAGAACTTTTTGGATATTGGCCCAGTCTTCCGGATCGCATAGGATGGGTTCTTCCGGTTTCATGGGAGTAATGATAAACCTATTTTAGGTAAGGATCGGACTTAGGAAAGACCGATTCACTTTCTAGGGGACCACTTATAATAACAGAGAAGACCCAAACCGGTACCGAGAGGCACCAATCCTCCGAGCATCGCTAAAGATTTTCCTAATACTAAAATGAAAGTAACGGAAAGAGCTACACCGACGAAGGTAAGGATCAGTCCTAAGAAAAAGGAATAAAGACGTAGATCGAATTTTTCTTTTTGGTAAAGGCCTGCTTTGATGATCGCCATTCTTTGACGATACCACCAAAAGAATAGGAAGAATAGTAATAACCATCCGAAGATGATCCCTACGATTGGAATACTGTACAGGATAGCCTTGTATTCTCCACCAGGTTGACTTGCTTGGATGGCGATCCTGATCTCTTCCAGACTGCGAAAGAGTGCTTCCTTTTCTTCCGGGGTCATCTGCTAAGAACCGCCACCTTTAAAGAAGAAGTTTCTCCCTTCTTAAAGTAAGGGATTTTTTGTTCAATGCCAGGTCTGCCGGCGAGTGACTCATACCAGTCCTCTTCTTTCCAGCTTTCTTTTAGATAACTAGTGCGGATGTCGGAATTAAAAAGATCCTTAAATTTGCTCATTGGAATGCTCCTATGTAAAATGCCTTTTGAAGTTCGAATACGAACTTTAAAACTCCCGAAAAAGGGTTTTAAATTATGTCGTATATAATTTCGGTCCACTTTTGGAATCCCTAAAGTGGAAAACCTCGTAGGACTACATTTTTTAGAGACGTAAGGGTTAGAAGAAAAATTGGGAGATGAGACAAAAAAATACAAAGAAAGAAAAAACTAAAACCTTGGATCTTTCGTATTATGCGGAAACTATTCGGGCTTTTTCACGTCCAAGAACGGCGCAGAACTTAGGTTAGGAGTTCTTAAAATGGGAGAACGATCAAAGCCAGCGTGTTCTCTTAAGAAGTCCACTATGATCCTTGCAGTGGCTCCCCATAAAAGTCCTTCGTCTATATCGAAGTAAAATACTTCCAATAAAGGTGAGTCGGGTTTCCTTCTTCCCTTGATACTGTAAAACGGAGCTTCCCAGAGTCTGTCCAGTTCGAGTATGATAACCCTTTCTACTTCTTCCGGATTGAATTCGAATTTAAAATCTCCTGAATATTCGGCCAAGAAGGGAGTTATATGAAATCCGGTATGAGTGAGCTGACCTCTATAATTTCCGATCACGGATAATTCTTTGTTGGGAGCTCCCATCTCCTCTTCCCATTCTCTAAGAGCAGTATGTAATAGATCCTTATCTTCTAGATCTTTGACTCCGCCTGGAAAGGAGATCTGTCCCGGATGAGAAGCAAGGTTCGGATTTCTTTTTTGGAGAAGGAATCCGTCTTGTCCGTTCTTTTGGAACACCGGCATGACCACGGAAGAATGTGCTACATCCTCCGGCAAATTCGGTTCTCCTTCTGGTAGAAAGGGAAGCTCCTTTTTTAGTTTATCTAATTCTAATCTAATCAAATTTCTTTTTGATCGGGATCAAACCGGACAAGGTGGTCTCGTACGGTTTAGATTGGATTGCCGCCAGAAGAGAAGGTCCGTAATTTTCTACTTTCCAGTTAGAAAAGATACCCATCTCTTTTAACTCTTCGATGGACTTAGGATTTCTTTTTGCAATCTCCGCGATATTCTTATTAGACGGCATCAAATTGTGACCCATCCGGCGAATGGACATAACTGTTTCTCTCCATTGCCTTAATCGTTTGAATCTGTCAGCTTCGTCTCCCGACAAATCCTCGATGGATCTTTTGAATAAGTCATTCTTTTGGATAGGGGGACCGCTTGGATTTTTATAAACCTGGTACAGATTTTCAGCGTCTTTTTTGCCTACGATATCTATAAGTTTATTCAATTCTCCCCGGGACTTGACTAATTCCAAAACCTTATCGTTGTTCCAAACTCGGAAAGGAGCCTTGTTCAGTTTTTTTGCTTTTTCGTCTCGGAAGCCTAGAGTATCATGAAGTGCCCGTCTTTCGTCGGAACCCAATTCTAGAACATTGGGAAATTTTTCCAAATTGATGGAAAATCCTTCGAATGGTTCAGGCTCTTCTTCCGCAATTTTTGCGAACTCTGAAAGCGCTTCGTCTAACAATTTCCGTTTTCCGAGTTCTTCTCTCATTTTGTCCCAAATGGATTCCAGATAAACAGTATCCAAAGCGGCGTATTGGAGCTGACTTTTTTCCAGAGGGCGCTTTTCCCAGTTGGATTTTTGCTCCTTCTTGGAGAGTTTGACCTTGTGGTAATGTTCCACAAGATACAACAAAGAGTTCTGTTCTAAGTCTAATAAACGAGAGCTGAACATCGTATCTGCGATGTTTATAAATTTGAAACTGAAGTCTCTTTTCAGAGCTTTGATATCGTCCGAAGCGGAATGAAATATTTTTAAAATGCTGGGATTCTCGAATAGAGGTCGCAAGCCCGAGAGATCGTCCAAACGAATAGGGTCAAAGATATAATTTTTACCCTTAGAGGATATTTGGATGAGACAAACTTTGGAATAGTAGGTGTAATAACCGCTGGATTCCGTATCAATAGAGAGGCAATCGGATTGAGAGAGAGTAATCAATGCCAACTGTAGGCTTCGGACGTTGTCTACGACAATATAATCGGATTGTATTTGCATCTAAAAGGCGACCTGGGAGACTAGCGTCGGAAGGGGGACCATGAGTTCGATTCCCAATACGTCCAGTCTACGGACCCTAGTCCGAGATGACAAACCAAAAGAAGAATGTGCTATCTTTGGGATTTTTAATTCTCAAGAGGCAGCCAATTTCACTTACCTCGGCCTGTATTCTATGCAGCACAGAGGCCAAGAATCGAGCGGGATCGTTTCCTCCGATGGAGAACATCTCTACCGTTACGCCGGGATGGGATTAGTAGCCAATATTTTTACCGAAGGCAAGATCCGGGAGCTAACCGGGACCGCAGCCATCGGGCATAATCGTTATTCTACCACTGGTGCGAGCTTCTTAAGGAACGCGCAACCTCTCAGAGTCGAGTCCCATTTAGGGCCGATCGCTCTGGCTCACAACGGAAACCTTGTCAATTCCTGGGAAGTTCGCTCCCAATTGGAAAAAGAAGGTTCCATCTTCCAAACTACAATCGATTCGGAAGTGATCGTCCACCTGATGGCCCGCTCCGGAGAGACGGATTTACTTTCTGCACTTTCTTCTGCTCTGAAAAAAGTAAGAGGAGCGTATTCGCTAGTTGTTCTTACAAAAAACCAATTGATTGCCGTGAGGGACCCGAACGGTTTCCGTCCTTTGGTCATGGGAAGAAGGGACGACGGATCCATCGTATTCGCGTCCGAGACTTGCGCATTCGATATTACCGATACCACTTACGAAAGAGATGTGGAACCTGGTGAGATGATCGTTGTGGATAGGACAGGAACCCGTTCCTTCTATCCTTTCCCTCCTGCAAAACCGGCACTTTGTATTTTTGAATACATTTACTTTGCAAGACCTGATTCGAATATTTTTGGCGAATCGGTGTATAAGGTCCGCAAAGCACTTGGGAACCAACTTGCTCAAGAACTTCCAGTAGAAGCGGACGTTGTGATCCCTGTTCCGGATTCAGCAAATATCGCAGCTTTAGGATATTCGGAAGCTTCCGGAATTCCTTTCCAATCTGGACTTATCCGTTCTCACTACGTGGGTAGGACTTTCATCGAACCGGACCAAAAGATCCGAGATTTCGGTGCTAAGATCAAATACAATGTAGTGAAGAATGTAGTAGATGGAAAACGTGTTGTGATCGTGGACGATTCCATCATGAGAGGGACCACTAGCCGTAAGATCATTAAGATGATCCGAAATGCCGGCGCTACCGAGATCCACTTAAGAGTTTCGGCTCCTCCTACAGTTTCCCCTTGTTATTACGGTATAGATATTCCGACCCATAAAGAACTGATCGCTGCTACTCATACAATCGAAGAGATCCGAAAGTATCTGAGAGTTGATTCCATTGCTTATCTTTCAGTGGATTCTATGCACAAAGCGGTTAGTGAACATAGGGGCGGAGGTTTTTGCAACGCTTGTTTCACTTCGGATTATCCAGTGGAATTCCAAAGCGATATGGGAAATCAAAAGAGTTTATTCAAGGAATACGAGGTAGAAGAAAGGGTCTAAAAGTTTCCGCTCAATTGCGGGTATCTCTTTAGATCTTTATTTCACTCTAAAAACTTGCGGCCTTCTTCCGAAGGTGATAAAGTCGGACTCTTCTCCCTTGATGTAAGCGGATAATAGGCTTTTTTCCGAAAATCCTATATGGCTCTGTTCTTCTAACATACCTAAAATTTCCAAGGCCGCGTCCTTATCTAAAGTATTCAGATAATTTAATACTTCTTGGTGAGAGTTCTTTTTGTGGGATTCTTCTATGATTTTGAGGACTTCTTCCCTTGCTCTTAATAGGGATTCTTTTCTTTCTACAAGTCCTTCCATTGTGGAGAGTATTATATTGATCTCCGGATCTTCTGAAAATAATTCCAGCAAATGAGGATAGATCGTAGGAAATCGGATCGGGAATTCGTATAAGGAATCTTCTAGTCCTTTATAGAGTTCTACTTCTTCTTCTTTGCTTAATCCTAATGATTCCCCAAGCATAAGAAGTGTTTCGATAGGCATGAGTCCTAAAAATCGGGATGCGAATATATTATCTTTTTTAGTTCGAAGACAGAATAATATAAATTTAGAAATCCTTTCAGGAGGAAGTCCGTTCCAGAATTGAGCCGCCTTGGAATCTAAGAAGTTAGTTTCAGTTCCGAAGATCTTCTTCTCTTTTTTAAGTTTTTGGAATATTTTAAAGTCTTCCTTTACGATCCTATAGAGTAAAGAATCGTCCATTTCCAAGATTGTAGACATGACTTGGTCAGGAGAAGAGATAGAAAGAAAGTATCGGACCAGATCAAAACCGATTTCGGATCTGGTGGAAAAGTTTTCTAAGATATCTGCGGGAGCTTGCTGGAACGCAGTGGCACCAACTGAAAATGAACTGACTCCTTCTAAAAACTTTTCTAATTTCTCGAAGGCAAAGCAAGCCTGTTCACCGGAGTCATTCCAATTAGATTCCCTGTAAAAATCCCTACAATTGCCGGGACAGGGTTTGGACTCGGAGACTCCCGCTAGACAGGTTCTTTCTTTTTGTCTTTTGTTTTCAGGGAATAAGATCACCGCAGTCACGCATATCCGGGGCGTAAGGATTTAGGATTTTTATACCGGAAAACACCCATGTCTTTTTGACCATTGGACAATAAAAACGGTTTCTTTCAGACTGTAGTCTATGGATTTTCATAGTATTCGCTAAAACTTCGCTAAACTTAGAATAGGCCTCAAAGGATATTTTCACATCCGAAGATTTTGCCCCTTCCAATACATTCTTCATTTCTAGTGCGGAAGATTCCAAGCCACCTTTTGCTTCTGCCAAAGAATTTAAGGAAGAAATTAGTCCGCTTACATCAGGAGAAACATCTTCAGTTGTTAAGAGAAGTCGAATTATCTTATCGTTTTCCGACAAAACTTTTTCGAAGAGAGGTTTTTCTGTCTCTAATACCGGCTTCTCTTCTTTTTTGCAGAAGGAAAGGGAAAGTAATAATGAAGATAATAAAATTAGCAGTACGGATCGTTTCATCCTATTCTCCAAATATGAATAAATACTCGGGAATCGAGCCTTTAAGACCATAAAAAAATCTTTTTTAGGTTCTGGCAACCGTTAGAGCTTCAAACTATTCTTCGAAAAAATGGGTTCAAAGCTTTTGCCTATATAGGAAATTAGGAGTAAAGGCAAGGCTCTAATGTATTTTGATAAGCATGTTTTTGTCTGTGAGAATGTCAGAGCGGAAGGAGAAAGGCCTTCTTGTGGTCCGAAAGGATCTCCTCAATTACTCGCCTATATGAAAAAGAGAATACAAGAACTCGGATTAAAAGGTAAGATCCGTATCCAAAAGTCCGGATGTTTGGATCGTTGTGAGTTGGGCCCTGTGCAGGTTTCTTATCCGGAAGGTCTTTGGTTCTCGATCAAGACACAAGAAGACGCAGAAGTATTTATACAAAATCATATACTAGAAAATAAACCGGAAGCGATCCGGCATCTTATGTTAAAGGACGAAGAGTGAGAGGGTAATCAAATGGCAAAAAAATTCGAAATACCAAAATCGTATCTCGCATACGAATTGAAAGAATATAGCAACGAACCTGGAAGAGCAAAAATCGTAGAAAAAGAACTCAAACCTTTAAAGAAAGGTGAGGTGTTGCTCAAGGTACATTCAGGTTCCATCAATCCATCCGATCTCATGTTCATGAGAGGTTTGTATGGAATTAAGAAAAAACTTCCAGTCGTTCCCGGTTTTGAGGGAAGCGGTTTGGTGATTGCAAGCGGTGGTGGCTGGAGAGCAAATTCTCTAGTAGGTAAACCGGTTGCATGTGTTGCTCCGAATAAAGGTGACGGGCCTTATGCGGAATACATGATCACTGACGCTTATTCTTGTTTTACTTTAGGAAAAGATGTGAGCTTGGAACAAGGAGCTTGTCTATTCGTAAATCCTATCACTGCTTGGGCATTGTTGGACCAAGTGATCCGAGAAAAACATAAAGCATATGTTCAAACTGCTGCGGCTTCCGCTTTGGGAAAAATGTTATTAAGACTTTCCGTTAAAAAAGGAATTCCAGGCATCCATGTGGTAAGAAGAAAAGAGCAAGTCGATCTTCTCAAATCTTTAGGCGCAGAACATGTATTGGATTCCAGCTCTCCGAATTTTGATCGGGAACTTAGGGTTCTTTCGAACAAGCTGAATGCTACTATTTTGTTGGATGCAGTTGCAGGAGAGATCACAGGAAAAGCGTTAGCAGCTATGCCTTACGGAAGTAAATGTGTGGTTTACGGTGCATTATCGGAAGAGCCTATTTCTTATCATGCAGGACTTGGGATCTTCCAAGACAAAAAGATAGAAGGTTATTGGCTTTCTTCCTGGATGCCGAAACAAAACCCTTTCAAAATCTGGAAGATTACCTCAGAGATCCGTTCCCTTTTAGGAAAAGAATTCCAAACACAGATCGCAGCTAAGTATCCACTGAAAGAAGCGGATAAAGCGATCCAAGAATACGCAAATAATATGACCAGAGGAAAGGTCCTTATTTCTAACGGATGGGAGCTTTGATGGGGACTCCATCCAGAAAGAGTAGAATGTTTCGACCTTGGGTTCTAGTTTTAGGAGTCGGAATTCTTTTCAGCTCCTGCTTGGACCTAAGGGAGAATGTAAAAAAGTTACAGGCTTGTAAGTTTAAGATTTTAGAAACCAAAACGGAAAGGGTAGAAATTCTACCTTTTCCACCTTCTCCAAAGATAGTAATGACTTCTAAATTGGAGATAGAGAATCCGAACGATTCTTCTGTTAAAATTTATAAGTTCGATCTTGGTGTAATTACCTCAGGCACTGATGGAAAAGAAGCCGAATTAGCCAGGGTCATTTCGGATGAAGAAACAGAAGTCCCAGCTTTTTCCAAAACGGTGATCCAACTCAGGATAGAAACAAGCTTTGAAAAGAGAGAGAACCAGGATAAACTATTACTTGGAATTTTAGTAGTCACGAACCTAGTCGCTGGAAAAGATCCGAATTTAAGAATGAAAGGAAGCGTGAGATACAAAACCGTTTTAGGAGAAGTAGATCTTCCTTTGGATGAAAAAATACGATTATTACCTAAGAAGCCGGAGTATGAAATTTAACTTTTTAAGTTTTGGAACTGTCTGCAAAAGTCTGATCCTTCTTACAATTGTACTATTCGGTTTATCGAATTGTTCAGATGTAGACGACGATTTTTATACTTTTGGAGAAGCGGGCACTAAGATCATGGTAGCTTACGCCGCAAAAGACGCAGAATGCGGATCGAGTAGACAGATCACCTCTTTGGTTCCCGGAAAACAAAGGAAGAAGGATGTGGACAATTGTGTTGCCTCAGTCGCTTTCGAAAAATGTAGCTTTTGGACACAGGCAGGAGATCCGGTTCCGTTTGCATGTAAGGCCATCGAGTTTAGATTGAAGTGATGGGATGGATAGCCAGACATTTTGATTTTCTGATCTTTGCTGCGCTGGCTTTGTCCGGCCTTTCCTATCTTTATATACTTCTCACCAGAAACAGAAGACACGATTCCAAATCGGTAGTTCGCTACGATATTCCTTCTGAAGAACCTATAAGTTTCGATCCGAACGAAAAACCCAAGAAGAAAGAACCTAAAGTAAATGTTCTAGAAGTTTTCGATTATAACGGGATCAAGATCATGCACGAAAACGGTATGTATACTGTGAATCATGCAGGAGAGATCCAGGTTTATGGTTCTTGGCAGGCTCTTCCCCCTAGATACCAAGCAATGGTCAAGGAGATGGATAAATCTTCCATAGGACAAAAGAAGAAGGGAAATTATTATATGGAAGTTTTGAACGGAACCTACTATGTGATCTTTCCAGACGGCAAAAAACATAAGTATCCTAAATTCGAGGATATTCCGGAAAAGATCAGAAAAGCTTTGGGTTATTGAACTTCTCTGATTTAGGTTCTACTTTGAAGTTTCGGATTTCTTATTTTCTAATATTCGCTTTACTCCATTGTAATTCTTATTTCGAATCCGTCTTGGATCCGACCGAATTAAGAATGCCTGCAGACGGGAAATCGGTTGCCGTTTTAAAAATTTCAAATCCGATCCTAGGCACAAAAGACAATTTCATTTGGGAAGAGATAGATCCTGAATTACTCAAATTTCTCTCGAAAGAAAAAAACGGCAGAGAAGAGATCTTACGTGTGCAAGCGGGGAAGGTCCCTACAAACATTAAGATACGAACTCAAAAAGGCAAAACGATTGAGATTTCACTTTTTAGCCGAGATGGGGATTTTGACCAGGATGGATTTCCTGATTCTGCAGAACTTAGAACTGAATCGGATCGCCAATCATTTAGGGATTGGTTTGTCAGGATCTCTTTGTCACAATATTTAAAGGAGAATTCCTCCTGGAACCTGAAGGAAAGAGATTGCAGCGGATTGATCCGTTTCGCATATAAGGAGTCTTTAAAGACTCATACTCAGGATTGGCAAACTCGAACCGGGATCTTATTGGATAAAAATTTACCGGATGTCCGGGAATTTAATTACCCGGATATACCCTATATTGGTAAAAATCTGTTCCGGATCGGAGAGGGCAAATTCGGAGAATTTGCGGACGCAGAAAGTCTGGAAAAGTTCCATACTTCCTTTGTTTCCAAAGAGTTGGAGTCGGGGCTAGCGGGAGATATTCTCTTTTTCAGATCTGATCGTGGAGTCGGGACAAATTTCCATTCTATGATCCTTGTAGAGGGAGAGACTAATAATCCCCAACTTTTATATCATACAGGCTCGGACCGAGGCATCAAATTGATCCGAGCAAAAGAATTGGAAAGAAGTGTGTTGTTTTCCCCGGAAAAGAATAACCGAAATTTTCTTGGGGTTTATAGATTTCGGATTTTAGAATAGGAATTTCAGAATGAGAACTCGCGTATCGGATCGTAAAAAGATAATATTCTCTTTTCTCGCAATTTTGATCTCTGCATTAGGATTATTTTATGTGAAACCGAATTTGTTCGGTTCCGCTGCGTTCTATCTGGGAACGGACAGAAGTTTCGGCTCGGGCGAAAACGCTTATGTGAATCTGGAAGGGAACGGAACGGTAAATTACGAATTCAGAGTGTATAAGATCGCAGATCCACAAGCATTCTTGACCAAAAAAGTAAAAGAAAGATTGGTCCAAGAGAATAATGACGGAGTCTTTGGAAACCCGATCGCACTTTTTACAAGAACTGTAGATAAATTCAGAAACGATTTCCGTAAAGTTGCCAGAAAAGAATTCAATTCCAAGACAAGATCCGAGCTGAAAAAAACATTAGGAATCGATTATGAACAACCTACTGAGCAAAAAACTCTCGCGATCCCCGCTATTTTAAAAGACCAAGAATTGGTCGCTACCTTCTCCATTCCAACGGTTACTTCCTTTTGGGCATATCGCCGGATCCCAGTTCCGATCCGAGACAACGGTGTTTATCTTGTGGAAGGTGTTTCCGGATCTCAGCTCGCTTATACGATTCTGATCAAATCCGGTCTGAATTTTTTAGTAAAACAATCGGATGCAGAGACATTCGTATATGTGGGCCGCAAGGATAGCGGTGAACCTGTTTCCGATGTGGACCTCACTCTTTTTAATTTGGAAAATGGCCAAGCATTCCAAACGGGAAAAACAAGCTCAGACGGAACTTATTTTTATAAGGGAAGAAGTCCTGTAAAAGGATTGGTCCTCGCTCATAAGAATGGAGAATATTCGGTTTCCGATCCCGAATTTTATTCCAGTTCCTTTTATGGAGAAGGTGGACCAAGAGCTTATATTTATACGGATCGCCCTGTGTATAGACCGGGAGACACTGTTTACTTCAAGGGAATTGTTCGAAACTTCTCTCAAGACGACTATAGAACTATTTCAGGCGCCGGTGTAATTGCGGTTGCAAGCGAGCAGGGTGAAACTTCCATTCCAAGCGTTCCGATCAATATCTCCGGAGACAATGGGACTTTTTCGGGAGAGTTTGTGGTCCCTGAATCGGCGAATGCCACTCTCGGGAATTATTCTCTTATATTAAATTTCCGTGATAAAACTTTCCAAACCGAATTTGCGGTAGAGGCTTATAAAAAACCGACCTTCTTGGTGTCGGTATCCGTCCCTAAATCCAATTATTTACAAAGGGAAGAAGTAAACGCTCTTGTAAAAGCCAGATATTATTACGGGCAACCTGTAGCAGGGCAAGAGGTTGCTTATAGAGTATTTCGAAGACCTAAATTCGATTATTCTCCGGTGGGAACGATCAACTTCGATGCTTCTTCCGATTATCTGGAACAGTCCGGACAAAGTGATAAACAAGAATTGGTTTTGGATGGAAAAGGAAAGTTAGACTCGAAAGGACAATATTCTATCAACTTTAAACCGGATAAATCGGATGCGGATTCTGTTTATACGATTATAGCTTCCGTTCAATCCGAGGACATGACCTTGGATGGATCTGCTTCCTTCTCTGTAAATCGAAGCGCTTTCTTCGTTAGGATCTCTAAGGACAACTCTGTATACGAGCCCGGAAGAGAAGCAAAGTTGACAGTAAGTTTGATCGCTTATGATAAAACTTTGAGCGAAGTAGAACGCCAAAAGATGGTGGGAAATAGAAATGTGGATCTAATTCTCTACAATCGAGACATCCAATTTGTAAGAGAAGCAAATCGTTCTAAAATTTCTTCCTTGTCTGTGATGACTTCTGCTTCAGGTGTCGGAACAGCTTCTTTCACGATCCCTAAAAGAGGACAATTTGTTTTAGTCGCGGAGACCAAGGACCCGAACGGAAATCTGACAAAGTCGGAGACATTCTTCTGGGCTTCTTCCGTTTCCGATTCTATCGAAATTCCTTTCAAGGATATCACTCTTAAACCTGGTAAGGATATTTATTCCGTAGGAGACACCGCGGAAATTTTAGTCTTAAGTCCTGTTTCCAACGGGCATATGGTTCTGACCTTAGAAGGAAACCGGATCTTCAAAAAAGAAGTGGTGAAGATGAAAGGGAACGCTTTGAAATATGCGGTTCCCATCACTGCGGAAATGAGTCCGAACTTTACATTATCTGCGGTCCAATTTTCGGGGAACGACGTTTATAAAAGCCAAGTAAGAGTGGTCGCTCCTCCGGAGCAGAAGTTCCTGAAAGTGGCTTTAGAGCCAGGCCGTAAGGTATATCGTCCTGGTGATAAAGCGGAGATCCGTTTGAAAACTACCGGTCTTGGCGGGAACGGAGTTTCTGCAGAAGTTTCTCTTGCAATAGTCGATGAGGCTATTTATCAGATCAAAGAGGAGAAGACCCCTAATATTGGAACATTCTTCTATCATCCAAGAAGAAATAACGTGCAAACCACTTTGGCATCCGCCTATAAGTTTTTCGGATATTCTGAGAACAAAAGATTAAAACTGGCCTTGGGTAAAAAGGGAGACTCGGTTTATTCTGCAATGAAAAACGAGGACCAGGCACGAGATCGTTTTAAGGATACAAGTTATTGGAATGCAAAAGTAAAAACAGGTCCGGATGGAACCGCTACAGTTAGTTTTAACCTTCCGGACAATTTAACTTCTTGGAGAGTGACTGCGATCGCTATCACCCCGGACACTAAAGTAGGAAGAGGCCAAACCAGTTTTGTTACTAAAAAAGATCTGATGATCTTAGGTGGAATGCCACGATTCATCATCAAGGGAGAAACCCAAAAAGTTTCCGCTACGATTTCTAACCAATCTCCGAGCAAACTTCCCATCAAGGTTACCGTAAAAGCGGAAGGCGCAAAAATTTTAGGAAACTCGGAAACTACGATCAATTTAGAGCCAGGTCAAAACCAATCTCTCCATTTCGATGTGCAGACTCTTGCAGATCCTAAGATCAAATCCGCTAAAATCAGTATTCTTGCGGCGGCTTCCGGCTACCAGGACTTGCTTAAGTCTGAAATCCCGCTCAAGACTTGGGGATTGCCTAAAACCATTTCGGATAGTTTGGGAATGGAAGAAGGAGAACATTCAGGAGTTCTAAATTTAGAGGCACCTAAAGAATTAGGAGATCCTCGTTTGGAGGTCAGGCTCAGTCCTGCTTCTTTGCCTGCTCTAAGGCAGTCTTTGGATTATCTTGCAGATTATCCTTACGGTTGTGTGGAACAAACTATGAGTAGGTTTTATCCTCTTTTATCCGCTCAGAAAGCCGGTTTCATCAACGAAAGACTTAGGAAAGAACTTCCTAAGATGATCGATGTGGGATTGAAACGAGTGTCGGAGCTCCAACGTACGGATGGGGGATTCGGTTGGTTTGAAGGCGGAGTAGAAAGTGATGTTCTAATGTCTGCCTATGTTTATAGAGGATTAGCGGTCAGTCAGAAGAACGGAACCAAGGTCCCTGCTCCGGTATTAAATAGAACCAGAGCTTATCTTTACGATGTTTTGGCTAAAGGCAACCTTTCTCCGAATGCTAAAGCATATATCATCTTCTCCTTAAGTGAAGGTGGAAATCTTGAAGATTCTATCGTGGATGGACTGCTTAAATCTTCCGCCAAGCTAAACCAATATGGACAGGCTCTGCTTGCATTAACTTTAGCTAATAAAGGTAAGAAGGCGGAAGCTTCTACCTGGTTTAAAAAAGGAGTGGAGACTAGTGGATTCGGTAAAAAGCCATTCTTCAAGCTCACTTCTTACGGTAAAAATCCTCGCTGGGAAGAAGATAGAATAGAAACTATTTCCGCGCTTTTGAGTGCAGGAGTTCGATTGGGAGAAGATAAGGTCATTCTTGCAAATCTTGCCTCTTCTCTTTTATCGAATCGTATCGAGCTGGCTTGGAATAACTCGAGAGATACGTCTGCTGCTGTTTTGGCGTTGTCTGAGTTTTTGGCTTCTATCCGTGAATCGGAAACTCCCGCCAATGTAGAGATCGTATTGAACGGGACCAGTTTGAAAACCGTAACTCTTCCTCCTAAGTCGGAGCAAGGAGAATTGTATAAGATCCCGGTCCCTTCCGAATTGATACGCTCCGGACCGAACAAGGTAGAAGTTTTGAAGAAGGATGGGCCTGTACTTTATGCAACTGCTTCCTTATACTACATGGATCGAAGTAAAAAGATCCAAGCTTATTCCAATGGTATCAAAGTAAAAAGGACCTACTATAAACTAAAAGTGGATTCGAATGATATCACTCCTGTGGAGTCTAAAACTTTCCAACCGGGCGATCTGGTAATGGTAGAAGTTTCGGTCCAGAAAGAAGGAGATGCAGATTCATATTATCAGGTGGAAGATTCTCTATTGCCTGGATTCTCTTTCTTGCAAAGGGATGCGGAGTATTATGCAGGCGATCTGAAGATGGAATATCTAAGTCGCCAGATTTACGACGATAGAGCCGTATTCTTTGTAGGAGGTCCTACAAAAGAATTCAAGGTTAGGTATTTTATCAGAGCAGAGGTAGGGGGGAAGTATAAGGTAATTCCTGCCAGAGCTTCCTTAATGTATTATTCAGAAGTAACAGGAGCAAGTTCAGACGATGAAATCAACGTTGGTCAATAATTTACTCTTAAGTGCTGTTTTACTTTTTGGATCTGCCGCTTTTGCGGAAACTGTGACCATAGATTCTCCTCATGGAGGATTTACAACCGAAAGGATCCAAACTGTTTCCGGTTCCGTGAGCGGAAATCTTGAAAAGGCAACTATCGTAATTAACGGAATTCCTCAGATGATCCGTCTACAGGACGGGAAATTTTCCTTAAGCACTGTGGTCGCCCCTGGAACGAACTTGATAGAAGTCAAAGCAGGCAATGCAAGCGATAGAGTTTCCTTCTTTGCCGCTGTTCCTCCTCGGGATATCAAAGTAGTCCTTACTTGGGATACTGCCACTGATGTGGACCTGTGGGTTTTAGATCCTACCGGAGAAAAATGTTTTTATGCAAATCGCTCCACTAAGACTGGAGGGAATTTGGATGTGGACGTGGTGGATGGATATGGTCCGGAAACGTTTACCATGTCCAAGGCGTTGCCTGGGAATTATTCCATTCAGGTTCAGTATTATGGTTCTTACGATAAGCCAGTCACCAGAGTGAACGTTTACGTGGTCTTGAACGAAGGAAAACCGAACGAAAGAAGAAAACAATTTCAGTTCGTGATGACACGTTCCCAACAAGTATATCATATCGCGAATTTTGAGATAGATCCGGAATCTTAAGATGTTTCTTTCCCGCCAGAATAATTCTTTTGGAAAATCGAATGGAAGCCTAGGAATTCGTTTTCTGGCTTCTTTCGTTGTGATATATTCACTTTCCATAATGTATTTGGGGGCGGAGACCGTTTCTATAGATTCTCCTAATGGTGGCTTTACTACGGGGAGAATACAGAAAATTTCCGGAACTGTAACAGGTATCAATCCTGAAAAAGTCACAGTAGTTATTAATGGAATTCCCCAGATGGTGCCCTTGTATGAAGGAAAATTTTCCTTTAGCACTGTGGCTTCTCCCGGAGACAATCTGGTCGAAGTTCGTGCGGGCAAGGCTTACGATAAGGTCAGCTTTTTTGCAAAGGTTCCACCTAGAGATATCAAAGTAGTGCTTACTTGGGATACTGCGAGTTATACGGATCTTTGGGTAATCGATCCTTCTGGGGAAAAGTGTTACTGGGCGCATACTTCCACAAAGTCTGGAGGCAATCTTGTCTACGATGATGCTAGTTTTGCACCCCAAACTTTTACGATGTCCAAGGCATTGCCTGGAAATTATGCGGTACAAGCGCAGTATTACGCTCCGTTTAACGCTCAGGTTACCAGAGCCAAAGTATATGTAGTTTTGTATGAGGGAACTCCCAGAGAAAAAAGAAAACAATACCAATTCACGATGACCAGGGCCCAGCAAGTTTATCATTTGGGAAATTTTGAGATAGAGCCGGACTGATCAGAATGAACTCTAAAATACATTATAAAATCGGAATTTTATCTGCTACTCTGCTTCTTTATGTAGCAGGGGCGGAAGCTGCTCCTAAATTTTCTTATTCGTATCTGGATGAGGCAGTAAAAGAATTCGAATCTAAAAATTCTACATCATCAGTGGTATTAATGGAAATTGATTCCGGAAAAGTAGAGTATATATACAGACCGGAGATCGCAGTTTCTAAAAAATTACCTCCCGGTTCATTGGTGAAAACCTTCTCCGCTTTAACTTTATTAAAATTCAAAGACAGACTCGGATTTTCTCCGGAAAAAAAAGTCGTATGCAAGGGTAGATTTTACCCGAATGAAAGTATCACCCCCACTAAGTCGGATCTGAACACGCTTCATCTTCCTCAGGACGAAAACGGAAAAGAATACTTAAGATGTTCCTTGGCAAAAGGCCATGGAGAAATGGATCTTAGATCCGCCCTGGTTCAGTCTTGTAACGTATATTTTTTAACGAATGCTTCTTCTGATCCCGAGTTATTTTATTCAAAGTTATATGAGGATTGGAGTTTGGGAAAATCCACTCGCTCCAGATTAGATTCTTATCGAGAACCTTCCGATACGAATTTTATTTCTATCAGTCCTTTGAGAAAAGTAGCTGCTTCTATTGGAGAAGGTGGGATCCTCTTAAGTCCTTTAAAAATTTCACAGTTGTATTCTTCTATTTGGAAAGAAGGTCCAAGACTTTCTCCTTATTGGGGAGCAGGCCAAGAGCCTGTTCGATCGGAAGAGAATCCCTATGCTGGAAAGGATTTGAGATGGATCGCTTCTGTTCTTTCCGAAGTTCCGAAATCCGGGACCTTAAAGGATTTGAATATTCCTGAAAAAGGGAGTTTGGAGATCCTAGGCGGAAAAACAGGGACCGGAACTAAATTTATGCATAAATATGAAACACATGGATGGACAGTATTATCTTTTCGTAAAGATCGAAAATCTTATGTGCTGACCGTTTTTGTGGACAATGGCTCCGGAGGGAATCAGGCCAAATCCTTGGCTTCGATTCTTCTGGATAAGATCGATCCTAAAAATAAAGATTCTGCAATAAAATCAGGTAAATAAAATGAGAACTTGCATCCAAATTTTCAAAACAAAAGTAATTCCTAAGATCAAGAATCTTTTTTCTAAAGAATCTCTGGAGAACTTTAAGACTGGATTTAGGGAAAACATATTAAAAGATCCTAAAGTAGGAATTCCTGCCGGGGCGGGGGTCGTGTTTTTAGCGATTGGCTTCTATCTTTCTTTGAAAGGATATTCCATAGACTCTTCGATCAAAGATCCCGCTCTTCTCATTCCTAAAAAAGCAAACGTTCTCGTGGAAATATATCGTCCAGAAGAGTTTGTAGAAGATCTGGAAAAAACGAGTTTGGGAAGAGAACTTTCCGAAGACGGAACTTTTCAGAAAATTCTTACTCTACCTGAACTTAGAAAGATCAGTTCTATATTATATCTATTAGAAGCAAAAGCGGGAGTTATGACCAAGCCATCTAGGTTGGCTGCTTTATTCGACGGACCTGTGGCTGCTGCAACTTTTCCTAAATCCAATTTTCTACTAGTGGGAAAGGCAAGTGCAAGCTCCAAGTTGGGAGTGAGTTTGATTACTGCATTTAAGGGAGAAAAGATCGTAGTTAAAGAAACCCCTAAAGAAGAAAAACCACAAACTCCTCCACAAACAGAAGAAGGTTATTATACCCCTACCGGTTCAGAGACCACCCATTCTGCAGATGATTTTGCCGACCAATTTGCGGCAGGCTCCGAAAAATTCGGGAACTTGGAAGCGTTTAAATATGAGTTCGGTTCCGGAAAAATTTTGGCGATAGTGCTTGGAGATTTTATCATTCTTACAGATTCGGAAGATCTTTTGGAAAAATCTTTGGACCTGGCTTCTTCCGCAAACAACGATTCATTAGGCAATCAAAGAGGTTTCGATATTCTTAAAAAAGAAACTTCTAAAAAAGAGAACAAGATCTTGTTCTATGCGGGAACTGATTCTTTGATGGGTCCGTTTCTTAAACCTTCATTCGGAAATTCAGGAGCAGCTTTACTTTTAGGTTGGGAAACCGGAAAAAACCTGGAAGGAAAAGTTTATAAGATAGGTGGAGATAAAAACCAAGTAGTTAGTTCGGGTCCTGGTCTTTCCAAAGTACTACCTCGAGAAACGAATTTAGTATTTTATTCGGAAGAATTAAAACCTTCCGAAGTTTGGAAATCTTTAGAATCCGTAAGCGGAGAATGGGAAGAACTTGGAGAAGGATTAAATGCATTTGGTAAAAATGCAGGGATCCACGAACAATACTTCGGCTCCGAGAAAGGGATCGCTCTCAGTTTTAATGGATTGGAATATAAATCGGGTATGATCTATCCAAGATTTGGGATCTCTTTACCTGCCTCCGTCCCGGATGATAAACTTTTAAAGGCGATTTTCAAAGTTGGAAATCCTATCAAAGTTTCTTACCAAAATACAAATTTAGAATCTTATCCTTTGAGAAAAGGCGGCTTTTATACACCAGCATCTTTGAAAGTGGGGAATTGGAAATACTTAGCTTCGGATCGAAAAAGTGCGGAAGAAACTGTTTCCTCAGGAAATGGAAATAGACCTAACCAAGCTGATCTATTCTCTTCCGGTCCTGCAAAAGAATTGGCTTATTATCCACATCATCTTGTGGTTCGTGTGCCCGGAATTTTGGATGATCTCAAAAGTTTTTATTTATACGGAGCGGAAGGTTCTCCTGAATATACTTCCAAAACAATCGACAGAGATGTGCAGCCTATTTTAGATAAACTGAAAGTTTTTGAAAGATTGGTGGTCTCTTTCGGTTCCGGAAAAGAAAACGAAGACTGGGGGAAACTAAAGGTCTTTTAATATCTCGACTTTATAAATTGTGAATATATGTCCTGGATTGGCGTGTTTGGAGTTTCCAAAAAGACCCGAAACCTTGCTTCACCTTTTGTCTTTAAAAGCCAGGAACCCCAGAGAAAAAGTTTTTGATATAAAATCTTTTTTTTAGCTCCATTTCTTGAGTGGATTTCCTTGGTGCATTCTTCGTCGAATTTTTCCCAACTCCAAGGAAACTTAAGATCTACAGATGTAGGTTTAGGATTCGTGGGATACAAAGATTCACAATAAGATTCCTGCATCCAAAAGGAAGTTTCCGATTTGGATTCCGGAGCTAAAAAATGACAGATCTCATGCTTGATCACAGTATCTAAAATTCCTCTTTTAGCTAAACTTTCCGGATTTTGAAAAAAGAATTTATTACGTTCTGGAGAATAGAAAGCAGCTAAGCTTCCCGGTTGGCCCGAGTATTTTCGGAAAACCTCAGAGTTTTCAGAAACAAATATCTGAACGTCTTGTGGGATTCTTTTTTCTAGTCTTTCCGATTCGGATCGGATCTCCGTTACGAATTTATCTGCAAATGTTTCGAGTAATTTGTCCGGATTCTTCTGTTTGTTCCAGTCGTCTAAAAAGTAAAATTCGAATCCTTCTACTTTTCTTCTCGCCGCCTGAGCATTTACGGATTCAAAGAAGAATATTATAAAAAATACATATATTACGGATATTATATAGAAAGATCTCAAGGGATTTGCCTCAGTTCCGCTCCTGGAAAGTAAAAGTGAAGTATCTCTTCCGACTTTGCTCCTCGAAAGGCCATTTCTCTTGCTCCGTATTGGCAAAGGCCGATCCCATGCCCGAATCCTTTTCCTTTCAAATAAAATCCTCGAGCGCTTGTTTCGATCTTAAAATCGTTACTCTTGGTTTTATTCCAGCCTAATATTTTACCGATTTTAGATAAGAATTCGGAGGCTTGGATATTCTTTTTTCCGGAATAATCCTTATATTCTAAGGAAGTTATTCTGGATTCGGAATACTTGGGCTCTAATTCGATTATCTGTTTTGCTCCTAAGGCGGATTCCATTTCTTCTTTAGAGATAAAAGTTTCCCAGGAGAAATACGGAGACTTTTTGCATTGTACTTCTCCTGCATTGGTATCGAGACCGGATCTATAATATTGTGGATTTTTAAAATTCTTCCAAAGTACAGAAGGAGAAGATAAATTTCCTCCACAAGTAGAGTGAAAGAATGTCTCTAAAACTTTTCCATTTTTATCTTGTAGGAGTACTTTTTTAGAAGAGAAGGAAGGTATATTCTCCTTTTTTAATTTCCCTGAAAACTGGAGGCAATGAGTCAGATCGCAAAGATCGTGGCCTTCTTTAGAATGTCTTCCTATGTTTGCGAGTGCGTAAGAGCGGATCATTGCAGCGGCGACGACAGTATATTCCTTTTTCCAGTTTGGATCCGGATTCCTTTCATCCTTAGGATAAAATAGGTCCCCGAATTCTGAGATCATTCCTATCAGCACATATTCTTCGAATGGAACTGCAACTATGAGTTTTAGTTTTCCTTTGGTGGAAGTGATTTCCAGATCTCCTGAATATCTTTTAGTAGTCTGATCTTTCGGCACTTCTAATTCGTATTCTCCGCTGGAAAGTAGGATATGTTCTGAGAGAGAATTTTTAGTTCCGTCTAAGATCCGGATCTTATCTTGTTCTGCTCGGACTAAAATCGTTTTATCTTTTTCTAAACTATTCTTTCCTAAGTATTGAACTCTAGAATTTTTCGCGATGATCCTGACTGAGTCAGGAGAATATTTAGATAAGATCCCGATCTTGATCTTATTTGGGACCGTATCTGCAAATAAAGAAAAAGAGAATAAAAATAGAAAACCCAAACCTACTAGTTTGGAAGGATGGCTCATTGTACTTGGATTGCCTTAGGAAAAGTTGGACAAGAAGAAACGCATAAACCGCAGCCTACGCAGTCTTGAGAAAAGCTCGGTTTATTTCCTTTGAACTGGACTACATTCGGAATTGGACAAGTGATCGCACAGGTCTCGCAGGTTTTTTCTCCTGTTCTGGAATTGATACAATGTTGAAAGAAACCTTTTGCCTTTCCGAATTTAGGAGATTCATTCTCTTTATAAGGTAAAAGTGCACCTGTCTCGCAGGCAGAGATACACGGATAATCTTTGCATAACATACATGCATTTAGATTCACATCCATATGAGGAAAATGTTTGCCTGTTTTATCGTCAGGTACAGGAAACAACACTGAATAAGGACAAGCGTAAATACAATCACTACAAGCGGTACATTTGGAGAAGAACCGTTTTCCTTTTGCATCCGCTCCGGGAGGGAATTGTAAGTTCCTAAAACCTTTAAATTTACTTTTGGCAGTTTTAGGTTTAGGAACTTTGATCTGAGTTTTTTTAGGAGGAACCTTTTCCGGTTCTGTCTTTTTATCTTCCGCTACAGCTGATTTCCAGGTTTCCGAAATTTCATTTACGCCTTCTTCCATAACGGAAAAAGCTTTAGCTAAGCCTTTCCGGAAGAAGTCTTTTCGGTTCATTCTTCACCTATCCTCTCAATATGAGCGCCGAGAGATCTAAGTCTAGTATCTATATCTTGGAATCCTCTATCTATCTGGACGATATTATGGATAGAGCTTGTACCTTCTGCACAGAGAGCTGCGATGATCATTGCCATCCCTGCTCTAATATCGGGGCTTGCTACTTTTTGTCCATAAAGACGATTTGGTCCTATCACGATCGCTCTATGTGGATCGCAGAGTATAATTTGAGCACCCATTGAGATAATATTATCCACGAAGAACAATCTAGATTCGAACATTTTTTCGTGAATGAGTACTGTCCCTTTACATTGTGTTGCAGTGACTAACGCTACAGAAGTCATATCTGCCGGAAAGCCAGGCCATGGAGAATCGTCTATTTTTGGAGTGGCTCCGTGATAATCCGGAATGATCTCCATTTTTTGGTCGGAAGGAACTAAGATGCCTCCGTCTTGGGGGCGAACTTCTATCCCTAAACGAGAATATACCATGCGGATCATTCGGATATCTTCGAGTTCCACATCTCCAATGAAAATTTCTCCGCCGGTGACTGCAGCTAAACTGATAAAACTTCCGATCTCTAAATAATCGGATCCTATCCTATGAGGTTTGTCCGGAGTTTTTAAGGAGCTGACTCCTTCTATCGTGAGAATATTAGAACCGATCCCTGAAATTTTTGCGCCTGCAGAAACTAAAAATTTACAAAGTCTTTGCACATGAGGTTCGCTGGCTGCATGACGTAAGATGGTAATGCCTTCGGAGAGCACTGCCGCCATGACCGCGTTTTCAGTAGCCGTAACAGAAGCTTCGTCCATGAGAAGGTCCGTGCCTCTAAGTCTATCTCCTTTGATTTCGTAACCATCCGGAAATACTTCTATCTGAGCGCCCAATGCTTGGAGTGCGAGAAGATGAGTGTCCATTCTTCTCCGTCCAATCTTGTCTCCGCCTGGTCTTGGTAAAAACACTCTTCCTGTTTTGGCGAGAATGGGACCTGCAAGTGTTACGGCACCTCTGATCTTGGAACATAGTTCTGCAGGAAGATCCGACTTTAGATCTCCGTTATTTCTGAATAAGAAGGTACCCTCTCCCTTATCCTCTACTTCCATTCCTAGATGGCGTAGAACGTCCATGAGCATGAGTACGTCTGAGATCTGGGGGATATTCTCGATAATCACTTCGCCAGGGACTAAACAGACTGCGCCTAAAATAGGTAAGGCCTCGTTTTTGTTCCCTTGGGGCATTACAGTTCCGTGAAGAGGATTTTTACCGATAATTTTGAAGTATGGAGAGCTCATGATCCGACCAGTGTTATTGGTATACTGATCTCTCCTTCTCCTACGGCAAGCACTTCACCAGGGCCTAAATCGATTGACTCAAAAGGTTTTTTTTCCGATCAACGTTGGTACCCATGGATTCTTTTTTACATCGCTTTAGAGAGTTTCAAAAAACACTGTTTTTCGACTTCTTCTGTTTTCTTTGGACTGGGGCATTTGCCTTCTTAGCATTCGCTCCTTTTTATCTCAGCCATTTAGTTTGGATCGCACCCTTTGGTCTGTTTTGGATCACTCATAAATATTCCGGACGATATTGGAGATTGGTAGGGTACGGTTTCCTATTTGGGGTATTCTTCTATGCGATTGCATTCCATTGGATCCATCATATGGCAATGGTTTTCGGGAATTTCCCTTGGCTTGTCTCATTTATCATTCTTCTTTTAGCGGGTGTTTTGTTCGGGGCTAAGTTCCCTATCTTCTTAGTCTCTTATTCCTTTCTTTCCAGAAGAGTAGGAAAACACAGCGTTTGGGTAGCCGGAGTCTGCGGAATGGCAGCGGATATGATCGGATACCAATTGTTTCCTTGGTATTGGGGAAATCTCGCAGCAGGAAATATCATACTCGCTCAAACTGTGGAGATAGCGGGAGTTTATGGACTTTCTTTTTTAGTATTCGTAATCTCTTATACGATTTTTGAAACGAATCTGTTACATCTTCCTGAGATCTTAAGATCCAAAGAGAAAAGATCCCATTTTATAAAGTTCTGGACCTTGCCGTTTGCGTTACTTCTTCTTTTCGTCGTCGTAGGTTCCACCTTGTATTTGAAATGGAAGAACGTAACTCCAAGCAAAACCTTAGAAGTCCTAGTAGTCCAACCAGATGCTCCTATGAGTATTCGAGACGAGAGGGGAAGATCTCCAAGAGAAGTAATAGAAGATCTTATGGGAAGAATGGACAAAATGGTGGAGAACGCTGTCCAAAAAGCGGGCAAAAATCCGGACCTGATCGTTCTACCGGAGGCAGGAATTCCTTATTTTTCCGCGAACAGAGAATTGCTTAAGATTAGAATGGGAGATCGGATCTATTGGCCTAGGTTCGATTCCTTAATGGTTTCTTTTGCGAATCGATATAAGGCGACAGTATTCTTTAATGAAATAGACGCAGCTTATAAGATTAAAAGTTCCGGAAAAGAATATCTCAGGTACTTTAATAATAACGTAATATACGATCCGAATGGTGTCAGAAGGCAGGCTTACCAAAAACAATATTTGGTAATGTTCGGAGAGACCATGCCTTTCGAGTTCATGTACGATCTGAGTCCTCAAACTGGAAGGTTCGATCCGGGAGAATCTTTCGATCTTCTACATTATTATTCCGATATCCCTAAAGAGAGTCCTCAGACTATTTTGCCCGTTACCTGGGAAAAAACAGAAGGAATAGATGCGGATTTTGTAAGAAATTATTATTCTCCGACTCATACTGAATTGAAAGATGAAGGAACTTTTCTTCCTTTGATCTGTTACGAAGTGATCGTTCCGGAATTTGTAAGAAAGTTCAAAGACTCAGGAAATCCTCAGTTCATAGCAAATCTTACCAACGATAAATGGTATGGGACCACTACTGAGAGTGACCAACATTTCGAGTTAGGAAGACTCCGAGCAATTGAATGGAGAAGATGGCTGGTCCGTTCTACCAATTCAGGTATTTCAGGTTACGTGGATCATTTGGGCAATTTTATAGAAGGTAAATCTACTTCTCTTATGAAAGCCGAAACCAGTTGGCAACAGATCCAGGTGATCGATTCTCCTCCTGGATTTTATGTTCTCTATGGAAACCTAATCCCTTGGATCATGATCATCTTAACCGCAGTATATTACGGAAATCTATTACTCCGTAATAATAAATCTGCCGCTTAAGGATTGATCAGATAATAGGAAAAAATCCCCCGAAAGTTTTTATCTTTCGGGAGACTTCCTTCCGGAACTTGGGCACAGTCTAACTTTGAATCTGTAATATAGTAGAGCTGATATGGTTTCGTAAAAAATAAACGAACAAAGAATCGAAGTACTGCTGATATGTTGGAAAGGACATAGATCTGTCCCACGGTATGTCTTCGAGATACAGTTAAACTACAGGAACCGCTTTCGTCTAAGTAAAACTTTTCTTTGATGGGCAGAAGGTATCCTGAAAAAGGTTCCGTTTCCGATTCCAAAACTTCAGACTTCAAAACCTTTGCAGAGAATATCATTTTCCCGGAAGGGTCTAATGCACTTACTGTTCGGATCTCTTCTTCCGGAAAGTTTTCGTTCCCTATAAAGCCGCCTGCAAATAATCTTTCTCCTGCACTATTGATAGAGCGGTATAATTCCCAACGTCTGCTGTATTTGTAAACTTCATAGTTGGTAAGAAGATGTTCCATTCCGCCTCTTCCGTTCAGTTCCATTCTATTTCCGTTTAAGACCAAATATCCTTTTGCAGGAACAGAGGAGAATGCCATGTCCGCTTGTACAAACGCATCTTTTTCAGGTAGATGGATCTTTCCTCCCGATAGAGAAACCGCTTTTGACCAACTGGTTTTATAACTGATCACAAGTTCCGCCGTGTCTGTGACCATCTTGATCTCCGGGCCGCCTTCTCCTTTATAAACGGAACTATCATAAATTTCTAATTCTAGATTTCCGCTCTCCGCTTTGAGTTCGTCTTTGGAATATTCTCTGGTAGAAAATTGTGTTCCGTTTTGTTTATCGAAAACTACAAGGCTTACTCCGCAGTTTTTGGTGCCTGGTCCTAGATTACTTACAATGAATGTGGCAAAGATCCAGGTCTGGTCATCCGTAAAGGAATAGTTCCAAGCTTGGAAATAACCTTCCTGAGTGTAGGGATGGAACCCCATTTCAAGTTTGCTTGTTTTTCTGGCCTGGATTTTTGTTTCGTCCGCCTGTAGTTTCCATTCCCCTAGAGCACAAAATAGTAGTAAAAAGATCAAAAAGGATTTCGAAAGAATGGTTTTAGATCGTTTAAAAGAACAATCGTTCGCCGAAGAATTTTCGGTTGGTAAAAACATGGGGATCAATTCCTAACCTTGGTTTTGTTCTCCGGCAAGCAATTCTTGTCTGGGAGAAATAAATTTTCCTAATTTTGTTTTTATTCGAAACGAATGTATCCCCTTAATATTGAAATTAGCCACAATCCGAATCTATTTTATCCTCTTCCGACTTGGAAGCTGGGACACAAGAGGATTCGAAAATATCGCTGATACATCTAATTTCGTAGGATGGATGGTCCTTTACTCCTTTTGCTTTCATTTCATCCCTTTCCATTCTGATCCCATCTACATGGATCCAAGAATCGGATTCCGATTTTCCAGGAGTTTCGATCCTTGCATAGATCAGATATTCATAATCTCCGAACTTCTTCATGAAAATTTTAGAATATCTGAAATCAGTTTTTACTAATTTTCTTCGGAAGTAACGCAGCTCATTGGATTGGGAACCTTGGAGAGAATCATAGAATCTGTTTACGGAATGTATAATTCCTAAAAAACCCAATTGATCCGTTTTCAATTTCATCCAACCAAAATGTTCTTCTACTTCTCTGCTTCTTCTAACCTTCATAAAAATCCTCCGGGGAAACGGGTTTTGGCCGAAGGAAATGGCTGAAAAAAATTAGAGTTTTATAAAAAAATGGGACCTAAGGGATAAACTTACCTTTCTTATTTGGGACCTTTGTATCGAACTTCAGGAGTTTTTATGCTGAGCATTCTAAATTCGAATGGGTTCTGGTCCGGAATTCTTCCTTTTTGGATCATTTTTTTTCCGTTTCAAACCAATTCTTATTAAAAAAATCCAAGGAAAATCCCGCTGTTACAACTACTTCCCTAAGGAAAGAGAAACACATTGGGATCCTTGGACACGATATACAGACGGGAAAGAGATAGAATCCTTGCATGGGTTCGTTCCAGGGTTGCGGATCCGGAAGAAGCAGAAGATCTTCTTCAGGAATCTTTTTTAACCGCTGTGACCGAGCTGGATTCTGCGGGGTCTATAGAATATCTTTTAGCTTATGTGTATGCGGTACTTCGCAATAAAGTGGGGGACTGGTACAGATTTAAAAAAGCGGGGAAGTATTCTAACTCTCGTTTGGAGCAGGAGTTTTTCTTAGAGGACGCGATACCTGATAAAGCTGCAGGACCTGAAAAGGAATTTTACAGAAGTCTTGTGCTCCAGGAATTAGCGATCGCTGTAGAAGAACTACCTGAAGAACAAAAATCCGCGTTTGTGGAAAATGTGTTCGAAGGAAAATCCTTTAGAGAAATTTCGGAAGCCACCGGAATTCCAGAAGGAACCCTCTCTGCACGAAAATCTTACGCAAAGGATTTTTTAGCAAAACGTTTGAAGGACCTGAAGGTTTTCTTTCTGGAAGAGTTTTAAGTTTTGGAGGAAAACCATGCACGGTACAGGCGAGTTTAGACATAGATTAGGGAAATTTTTTCTGATCATCTTTGTGATGCCTTTGTTCTTCTTCGGTTTGGCTTACGCGGTTTGGCAACTTTGGAACTGGTTGCTTCCTGATATTTTCGGGATCAAGCAGATCAGTTACTGGCAAGCTTTAGGTTTGTTCGTTCTTTCACATATTTTGTTTAAAGGCGGACATTGGTTTGGTCCAGGCCATCACCACGGTCATCGAGAAAGAGCACATTGGAAACGTAGGATGAAAGAGAAGATGAGACAAAAACTTCAACAGAAGTTAGATCAAATCGATCGCGAATTAAGGGAGTAAAATTATGTTTATGGAAGTAAATCATATCGGTATCACCTCCCGTGATCCGGAAGTAAGTGCGAATTTTTATCGTGAAATTTTCGGTCTCCCCCAAAAGGAGGAGACCGAAAGAGCCGCAAAAGTTCTCGGTATAGGAAAATCTAATATAGCGATCTATGGAGAGAAGAATGACCCTTCTTCTCCCGTATTCGGATCCGGGTGTGATTTTGCGATTAGAGTGGATGCGAAAAGTTTTCGTGAGATTGAACAAAGATTATTTTCTCAAAGATTAGAATACGGTGTTCGTAAATCTTCTAAGACACTCTTTCTGAATTTCCAAGATCCCGATGGCTACTTGGTTGAATTGATTTGCGAAGAAGAATAGATCCTAAGCTTCATATTAGGATTTATTCCCTGGGGACTAATACTTTCCCCCATAAGTGGTATATAAGAACAGAATTCGAAGCCCAAGATAGAGATTGCCAAAAAAGGCCGAGCAAAAAATGTACTCTTTACCCACATGGAAACGGAATTACTGGGCCTGTTCTGGACGGAAAAGATCAAGCTCAGCCAGTACACTATCCAAACCGTAAAAGATCTAAGCGATTCACAGCTGGATCATACCGATGCGTTGGGTGAAACAATTCGAAGGTATCTGAATTCCATAGTCGCTTCGGACTTTTTATTCCGTCTTTCCCTTCCGGTCTCATTAGGGATCAGTTCCATCCTGCCTATTCCAAGGCAAACTGAGTCCGATGTCGAAAAAGACTTGGTCAAAGTAAGAGATCTATTCGGTTCCCCGGCTCTTCCTAGCAATTTAAAAGATATAATCGTTAGTTCCGCAGACGGTTTGTATTTCGAAGGATGTAATCCTTCTCTTCTTCCCACCTTACAACGCTGGAAAAAGATACTTTTACGTTTAGAAAAGTCCATAGCCGGCCTGAATGGAAAAGATTCTTTAAAATATCGTTATTTTTCAGTCCTGGGGATCGTTTCCCTACCGGTCGCTATTAATTATTTTTCCACCCAAAACCTATACTACCTCCGAAGCGGAATCTTGAAAATAAAGGAGAATCCTTCTTTCCCGAAGTCCTAAGTCCTTAGAAAATGGAAAAACCTAAGGTTAAAAACCTGCAATCCATCTGACATTCTAAGGAGAATTCCAATGGCTAAAATTAAGGTGAAAACTCCTCTCGTCGAACTCGACGGGGACGAGATGACACGTATAATTTGGAAAGAAATTAAGGATCGTTTCATTCATCCTTATCTTGATATAGAATTAGATTATTATGATCTAGGCGTAGAATATCGAGATAAAACGGAAGATAAGGTCACTGTTGATTCCGCTAATGCTATTTTAAAATACGGGGTGGGCGTTAAGTGCGCTACCATCACTCCGAATCAAGATCGGGTCGTTGAATACAAACTCAAAAAAGAATGGAAGTCGCCAAACGGGACTATTCGTTCCATTCTTGACGGAACAGTTTTCCGTAAACCGATCATCGTAAACAATATTCCTTCTGGAGTTAGATCCTGGCAAAAACCGATCGTAGTAGGTCGTCACGCATTCGGAGATCTTTATAAAGACACTGAGCTTTATATTCCGGAAGCCGGAAAAGTAGAGATCGTATTTACTACAAAAGACGGAAAAGAAAAAGAAAGAGTTACTATCAACGACTTCGACGGACCTGGAGTTGTGATGGGACAGTTCAATTTGGACAAGTCCATCTATAGTTTCGCAGAAGCTTGTTTCAATTACGCGATTTCCGAAAAGATCAACGTATGGTTTGCTACTAAAGACACCATCTCTAAAAAATACCATGCTCGTTTCCGTGCAATCTTCGACGAAGTTTCTACTAAAAGAGCGGCGGAATTGAAAGCAGCCGGTATCGAATACTGGTATTACTTGATCGACGACGCAGTTGCTCAGATCGTTAAGAACCCAGGCGGAATGCTTTGGGCTCTCATGAACTACGACGGAGACGTAATGTCCGATATGGTTGCATCCGGATTCGGATCCTTAGGACTCATGACTTCAGTTCTTGTTTCTCCAGACGGAAAATTCGAATACGAAGCGGCTCACGGAACTGTGACTCGTCACTACCGTCAGTATCAAAAAGGAGAAACTACTTCGACCAACTCTGTAGCTTCTATCTTTGCATGGACCGGAGCTCTTGCTAAGAGGGGAGAATTGGATGGAACTCCTGATGTTGTAGCTTTCGCTCAAAAATTGGAGAAGGCGGTAATCGACACCATCCAAGCGGGAGAAATGACCAAGGACTTAGTCCTACTTACCACAACCAAAGGCCCGAAACAATTAGATACCTTCCAGTTTATGGAGGCGATTCAAAAACGCCTTTAGTATGAATGGGAATTCTACCCGTGAAATCTGAAGATACAAACAGAAGAAGGGGCCACTATCGGCTCCTTCTTTTTTTGTTTTTGGTCGCACCTGTTTTCGGCCAAAAACTTAGCTTGCCCAAGGACCCAACTCTTCCGAACGAACCAAGTTTGGACGCAAGAGGAGATGCTCCTAATTCTTCCAATTCTTCGAATAACCAAAACTCAGGACCGAATGTGAAAGCTTTCTTTTGTGATGGAAGAACGATCACCGGGACTTGGAAGGCCGCTCCTAAAGAATTCTCATTTAAACATACTAGAGAGAATGTACAATATTCTAAAACCTTAAAGTTCGAAGAGATCTCTCGAGTCTTGTTGAAGGCTTGGAAATTGATTCCGGGAAAACCGAATTCTCAAGGTGTTCCGTATAAGGCAGAACCCTGGGAGATTCATTATAAAACCAAATCCGGTGAAACTTACGAAAGGATAGGAGAGATCAAAAAAGATTTCGGAGAACTCAAGATCCAAAACGAATTGGGAGAAGCGAATCTGTTTTTCTACTGGATCGACCTATTATTCGAAAACAAAACCTGGTTCTCTAAATTGCCTAAATTAGAAGGGGATATCAGAAGAGAATGTCATCCAGACGTGATCGTCGGGATCGAGTTTCTATAGCCTGCAATGCAGGCTTCAGGAACAAAGTGACTATAACCCGCTTGCAGGCTTCAGGAGCGAAGCGACTATGAGTCGCTTATTTCAAAAAGTTACAGATCTCTTGTATATCGTAAGGTTTGGAGAATAATTCCACACCGCTTGGAACCTTGTCTAAAGCGAGGGAAGATTCTTCCGCAGCAGAAGTAATCCCCAATCGTATTTGAGAAAATGCAGGATTCTTTTGTACAATACTGCAGAATTCGTTCCCATTCATTCCAGGCATGTACATGTCGGTAAAGATCGCTGCAAAATCCTTTGGTTTTTCTTCCAAAATTTGGAGCGCATGTTTTCCTGAAATCGCGGTCTGGACTTCTGCTCCTTTGGATTCGAGTAATCTTCTGAACAACATCAAGTTTAGCTCGGAATCGTCTATGATGAGTACTTTGCGTTTTGCTAAATTAGGATTTTTTTGAGAAGGGATCTTCTTTTCTTGTATCAGATCTTTTATGATCTCGTCTATCGTAGACTGAAATGAACTTAGTTCCTGGGATTTTTCTATAAAGCCGTCTGCGCCTGCGTTATGAGCGATCATTCGATTTTCTTCCGTAAAATCTGAAGTCACAAATATGATCCTTGCTTCCGAGGAGGCGAATTTTTCTTTCTTACCTTTGCTTCTGATCTCTCCGCAAAGATCGAATCCTGTACCACCTTCTAAATAGATCCCTAAAGTGATTAGATCGAATTTATTCTCTCTGGCAAGTAGTGCGGCTTCCTCCACAAGGGATACTTTTTGGACTTCGAATAAAGATGAGGAGAATTCGGAGGAGATAATTTCAAGGATTACCTTGCTTGTATCTACGATTAGTATTCTTAGTTTTTCTGCAGGCAAACCGGCACCTTCCTTTAGGCCGCCTTGGTAGGGTCTTTCCTTGCTTGCGTTCATGTTAATGGAGACGGATAGAACCGAAAATCTAGATTGGAAAATCCGTGTCTTTATTAAGGAAATTTATTAAACAATTTATTGACACTGTATCCCATAACGGATCACTCTTCTTTCCCCGAAACTCCCTTTTTATAGTCCGCGCCACGTGCATCCGGCGCGAAGCGACTATAATCGTGGATCGATCCTAAGATTGCCTCATATATATCTTCTTGTATTTTATAGGAATTTCCAGACAAATCTTCCCAGGTGTTAGGATTCTTTTCGGATAGATTTAGATAAAAGATTGGCTGTGCCTTTCTGCCCCAAGGATCCGCGCTTGGTAATAACGTCATAGATCCGAATGCGGAGAATACTAAAGAATACTCTGCCGATTGGTAAGAAAAACTATAAGTTTTAGGCCAATCTGTTTCAGGGGGTTGTTTCCAAATGAAAAAAGAAGAAAGTCCACGGATCAGTTCCGAAACGTTTCCCTGCTTTTTTTCCAAAGGATTTTGGGTTTGTTTTTGGAGACCGGTCTTCGCTAGGTTCCAGAGTTTTTCCAATTCGTCCAAAGGAGTTTCTGAAAACTTACGATCCGATTCCCCTAAACGAGCTTCTATATATTCTATTCTATGTTTGAACTTCGTATTAGTTCTAGTAAGAGAAGATTCTGCGGAGACTCCTAACTTTCTTGCCAGATTCACTATGGTAAAAAGGAGATCTCCCAATTCTTCTTCGATCCTGATCTGATTGGAAGAAGGGTCAGAGATCCCTCTGATCTCATGTAAAAATTCCTGTAATTCTTCATTCAGTTTTTCTTCTACACCTTTTATGTCTTCCCAATCGAAACCGGCTTTGGACGCCTTCTTCTGGAATTTTTCGGCTTTTAGTAGAGAAGGAAATGTTTCAGGAACTTCGGATAAGATGGATTTAGGTTTGGAGGTTTTTTGTCGGAGTTGTTTTTCTTTTTCTTTAAATAGATCCCAGTTAGCGACTACCTCGTCGGCAGACGAGATATCTTTTGTTTCCGGATCGAATACATGCGGGTGACGGAGTACTAATTTTTCCGCCACGTCCTTTGCCACTTCTTCCAAACCGAAAGCACCTCTTTCGGATGCGATTTGGGAATGAAGGACCACTTGGAATAATAGATCTCCCAGTTCTTCCTTAGTATGCTCGTCGTTTCCTTTGAGGATTGCTTCTACCACTTCCTGAGATTCTTCGATTAGATAAGGTACCAAGGTGGAATGTGTCTGCTCTCTATCCCAAGGACAACCTTCCGGACTTCTGAGTTTAGAAGTTATGTCTTGGAGAAATGCCATCGAGTTCGGATAGTCTTTCGGGTCGGGAGCTTTCATTAAGTACTAGGCTCGATTTTCGATTCCGAATTCCCAGCCTTTTTCCCGGAAATGAAGATTGACTGGTGGATTTATCCTCTCATCCTATCCGAAAATCCCTGTTTAAACCTAAGTGCTTTTCAATTTGAAGTGCTTATGCTAAAATCGGGTAAAAAGGATACCAGAAAGAACATGTCACTATCTAAAAATTTGGTAGCTTTCGCATTACTCGTACTTGCGGTTCTCAGTCGTTTTCTTCCTCACTTACCGAACTTCACTCCGGTTTTGGCGATTTCCATTTTCGGTGGGGTTTATTTCTCTAACCGTTGGTTAGCGATCGCTCTTCCCTTGGGAATTATGCTGATCAGCGACTTAGTGATCGGTCTTCACGATATGATCCCAGTGATTTACGGATTGTTCGTAGTGTATGCAATCGTAGGAATAAAACTCAAAGATCGTTTGGGTGTTGGATCTTTGGCGATTGCCGGTTTTGCAGGTTCTGTTTCATTCTTCGTGATCACCAACTTCTTTGTTTGGTTGACTTCCGGAATGTATACTTTGAGCGGACAAGGATTGGTAGAATGTTATATCGCTGCGATCCCTTTCTTCAAATACAGCCTGCTCGGAGATTTCACTTATGTTTCCGTTCTGTTCGGTTCCTACTATCTATTGGAAAAGAACGGATTTGTGGCTTCTACCCAAGCAGCTTAATTTTCTAACTTAGAGCGCCGTGTTCACGGCGGCGCTTTTCCTTCTTCTTCCCTTAAATAGTCAAAGTCAGACTTAAGTAAATTCCATAGAATTTATCATGTACTTCTTTTCGTAAAGCTGAGCCTGTAGAGATCTGATCTAAAGGTTTGGATACCTGATTTAAGAATAATACATCGCCTGGTGATCCCGGAAGAACATTCGGATTATAATTATAACCAGAAACCTTGGAGATCAGTTCCGTATATTGAAATCCTAATGTGTATTTCAACCAACGGCTTCTGAGTAGGGAAACACCCACATCAATTTCGTATCCGGTTCTACTGAGCAGGTTTTCTTTCAAACCACCCAGAGGTGCAGTATTTAAAATATAAGGTCCTGCAATTCCGTTTAGAACACCTTGTGTGTTTCGATCATAATGTCCTAAAGTCCTGAAATAATCCGCTTTAAAATGTCCTAATAAGAATGCGTTGAAATTCTTAAAGATCCTAATTCCGATCTGAGGACCTAAACCTCCTGCTTTTTCTTCGGATTTTCCGAATCCATAATTTCCGGGGATCACTCCGTATTCGCTGGAGATGATATCTAAGTTTCTAGCCCCTAGTGCGAGGCCTATCCTTCCGGTTGCGGTTTGCATGTACCAAGCAAAGTTCAATGAATAATCCAATCTTCTGTATTGAACGGAATGATATTGGACCGGAGCGAGTGCAGACAATACGGACGCAGTGTCTACGGTTGTGTAAGAAGGTCTGATCTTTAGATCTAAATAATTGAATTCTATCCCAAAAGTTTTGGCTGTATTCAAATAAGAAAGTTTGATTGGGAACGCAGTCTTTGTATTTCCTTGCGGACTGGAATAACTTGTGATGCTGTCGTTTAATAGGTTCGGATTTACGCCGGCACCGGCGGCAGTAGTTTGAGCGT
The DNA here is from genome assembly GCF_003112675.1 of Leptospira johnsonii. Classification (NCBI taxonomy): domain Bacteria; kingdom Pseudomonadati; phylum Spirochaetota; class Leptospiria; order Leptospirales; family Leptospiraceae; genus Leptospira; species Leptospira johnsonii. Next base: position 1,304,848 of record NZ_BFAY01000011.1, read on the forward strand.
TCTGATAAGCACCAGATGCAGAAAGGATCGTATTGTAATTATTAACACCGATATTCTTTTGTCTGGCTAGCACCTCGGATTCCCAAGTGGATTGTAATGCTGCAAATTGGATGTCCAAGGTAGGTCGATCATAAGGTTTGGATAATTCCCTATCATGAAGTTCGTTTCGGACATCTGCGGCTTGTTTTCTTTTTTCCGCGGCGAGTAGGGCAAGTCTTCTTCTTTCCGCTTGGACCTGGGATTTGCCTGCTTGATATTCCAGTTCGTCTGCTTCTTTTTCCAAGGCTTCCGGATCCGGTAGTTTGCCCTGAGGATAAACAGGACCGGAAACGAATAGGAAAATGCCTAAGAATATGGATGCGGAAAGTTTCAAGAAAGTCTGCAAGGTCTACCTCTATGTATTTCGCGTGGTTTTATAAACGGAAAGACTAAGTATCTTGGACGCAAGACTCCAATTCTTTTTTATAGGAAGAATGAAAAAAGGGAGGAAGTATTTTCATAAAATCGAAAGTTTTGAGGTATGGGTTTCGACTTTTCGGACGACTACAAAGAGATTCTCCAAAACATTCTTTCGGATCGGTTCTCCCAGGTTTCTAAGATCTATGATCTAAAAGCCAGATCTAAGGGAGAAAGGAAATTTCTTGAGTTTGGATTGGAATTCAAAAAGGACATTCTTCCTTCTGAATATCCTAAGATCTTGGGATTTTTACTAGACGATCTAAAACAAGAATTTCCTTATACAGAGATCATCATTTATCCCAACCAAGGATAGATCCAAAATCTTTCTTCAGATCTGATCCTTCTCTCAAATCAGGTTGCCAAACCTCCTTCAAAATCGATCCTGACTCAGATGAAACCAGCCATTTGTGTATTCTGCGGTTCCAGACCTGGCAAGGAACCTCGTTATCTCCAAGCCGCAGTATTCTTAGGTCACCTAATGGCCACAGAGGGAATTGGGCTGGTTTACGGAGGGGCCACCTCAGGATTGATGGGAGCCGTTGCCGATTCCGTATTAGAAAAAGGCGGGACTGTAATAGGAGTTCTTCCTGAGTTTCTTTCCAGTAAAGAGATTGCTCATAAAGAAATTACGGAACTGATCTTAGTTCCAACCATGCATGAAAGAAAACTTCTCATGTACGAAAAGTCCATAGCGTTCATCGCTCTACCGGGCGGGATCGGGACCTTAGAGGAATTGGTAGAAGTTACTTCTTGGAATCAGCTAGGAGTTCTTTCCAAACCGATAGGTATACTGAATGTAAACGGATTTTTCGATCCACTATTACGCCAATTAGATCATATGGTGGAGGAAGGTTTTTTAGATTCTCAAACCAGAGAATGGATAGAGGTCAGTGCAGATCCTGAAGAACTTTTCGAAAAGATCATTAAAAGAAGTAGGATCTAAATTACTTCCCTTCTTCCGGATTCAGGAATTGTTTAAATATCTGATGAAGCGCCGGACTTTCAGAAGCTTCTGCGAGAGCTAAAGGAGAATTTCCTTCCTTGTCTGTGGAATAAGGAGAAGCTCCATTCTTCACTAATAATTCGATCAGATCTGTTTTTCCGGATTTTACAGCAAGAAGCAATGGTGTACGTCCAAGCATGTCCCGAACTTCTGCCTCGTAACCGTTACTCAGTATTTTTTCTACAGTATCCGTTTTTCCTTCGGAAGAGGCTCTGAACAATAATGTGATCGTAGCTTTGTCCACTACCTTTAGGGTATGATGGAATTTCATCCTGTAAGCTTCTTCTTTGGCTGTTTTACCGCTTAGGTTTCTGGCTAAAGGATCTGCTCCTAGGTTCAGTAATCTTTCCAGACATTCTACGCTATCGTATAAGGCTGAAAGAAGAAGAGGAGTATTTCCGTCTTGGTCCTTATTCTCCAATAAAGAACGCACTTCTTTGTTCTCCGAGAATAGATCCAATATTTCATAATCATTATGTAATGCAGTAAGATGAAGGATCGTCCGGCCTTCGGAATTTTTCTTTTTAGGATCTGCGCCTTTAGTAACCAGATATTCAGCGATCTCCAAATGGCCCATGTCCACAGCGAGTAATAGCGGAGAATAACCCTCCCCATTTCTGGATTCAATATCCGGAGGATGATTAGGTAGGTCGAATAAGATCTCTACCAATTCCAATTTTCCGGAACTGATCGCTCTGGTTAATGGAGTGTTCCCATCCATATCTCTGAGTTCAGGGTCCGCACCATAATCCAAGAGTATTGTGGTGAGTTCCGCATTCTCAGATTCTAATGCAAGAAGGAGCGCAGTCTCTCCCCTAGAGCTTGTCTCATTCGGATCGGAGCCGTATTCTACTAAAAGATTGGTGGCTTCTTTATTTCCTTCTTTAATGGCCCAGTACAAAAGTCCGCAGCCGTAAGAATCTCTCAGTTCGGGAAATTCTTCTGCGAAACCATCTCTTGTCGCTGCCTCGGATAATAAGGCGCGAAGGGTTCCGTTGTTACCTGTCTTTACTGCCCGAAAAAGATCGTTCCAGTCCACGCCTGATTCTCCAGGAGGTAATACAATCCCAAGGTCGTTAGAAAAGAAAGCGGTATTCCAATTCCGACTAGGGAAACGGCCAATCTAGGTGCAAGTCCCCATTCTGCAGCAAGAAGACTTCCGGTGATCATGGGAGCCATTGCTGATTCCATGATCAGTATCTTAAAATTTCTGAGAAAATCTGTGCCTAGATTCTTTTCGGAATAATGGAAGAATGTTCCGAAACAAAGCCAGACCAAGATAGGGCCGATGATCAATTTAAATACTAAGCCGAATAACAACGGAATTCTCATCCTAAAAGAATCGTCTGATTCTCTCTTGGGATTTTCGGCATTTGGTTCTTCGGAATTGACGCGAATGGTTCCAGGAAGTTGGTATCCGACTGAAAAAAGAGCAAGCGGGATCAGGGTATCTCCGATCCTTGAGATCGCTAATTCAAGCTCAGGGGCAACCGAGATCGGACGAGAAGCCAAAGAAACCAATAACGCGATAAAGGGAGGGAATGTGAATAATGTCTTCCAAAGTGAGGATTTGGTTTCTGAGGATTGGAGCGCATGTCTTGCCTTTGTTCCTAAGTAAGTTCCAGGAATAGCAAGAGTCAGGAATGTTCCCAGTTGGTCTATGATGAGTACTGTAGGAAGTCCATCTTTCGAATAATAGGATTCTATCAGAGGAATTCCTAAAAACGAAGTGTTTCCTAATCCTGCGGAAAGGCAAAGACATATGATCGTACTTTCTTTCCAATTCAGGAATTTTCCTACAAAGCTGAAAAATAAAAACCCGAATCCGAATAGTACCCAGGGCATGGCCGCAAATGTTAAAAAGTTCCCATCCAGAGAAGCATGGCGTAAAGGGCCGAACTCCATACAAGGAAGAGATACCGAAATGATAAATGAATTGATAACCTTATGGGAATCGGCAGGGAATTTTCCTTTGCTCCGGATCAGTATCCCGAACAGAAAACAAAGTCCGATCACGATAAAATTAGACATGGATCGATCCTTTTCACCCGAAAGCTGATTTAGGTCAAGGAAGGATTTGTAAGGATCTTTCTCCGATCTCTTTTTCTTCTAGATAGAATTTGATCTTATACTTTCCTACACTCAAAACGGGCTGTATTTCCCAGGCTTCGAAGTTGATCCCACCTGGAATTTTTTCCTGAAAAGTAAAACTTGTCTTTTTGGTTTTTAAGGATATGAATTCCGCCTTAAAAGTATAAGGCCCGGATTTATAGATCGGAATAGAAAGATAAAATTTCCGTTTTGTCTGGATCTTATCGGGACAAGGAGTGGATTTATCTGGGTCCGGGATTGAATGGCTGATACAAAATTGTTCTAAGTTTGTGATCGGAAATCCGGGGGGAATTTTTCCGTCCGGGGTCCAGTAAGCGTTCTCTTCGCTTAAATATTCTTTTTCTTCCGATTCAGTTTTGAAAATCGTCGCAAAACTTTTTTTCTTTCGGTGCTCTTCCGGTTTATAAACTTCAAAATGTAGATGGGGTCCTGTGCTGAATCCAGTATCTCCAGAAAGTCCGATTTTCTGTCCTGCTACTACTTTCTCTCCCGGTTTTACAAATACACCTTTGGCTTTTAGATGTCCATAGATTGCGACTGTTCCGTCCGAATGTTCTATCACGATCCGGTTTGCCTTATCTATGAGTTTAGGGTCCCTTCTTCCTTCCGTAAATTTATCTTCCGTTTCCACTACGATCCCGTCTCTGGCAGCCAAAAGTGGAGTACCTTCCGGAAGAACAAAGTCCAGAGAATAAGCTCCTCCTCCTTTATGCTCTTCTCCGCTATTATAACCTACCGAGATCCAAGACTTGCCTTCGTAGGGAAGAGTGTATACATACGTGTCATCGTGAATTGCGGATAAGTTTCCATAGTACGCAACCGTTAGTACCGCTAAAGAAACAGGAGTCTCCGCATTCTCTTTCTTTTTGAACGTCAGCACCTTCTTCTTTTCTGGATCATTTAATACGATTGAGATTGGGCTTTGAGGTTCCGTTTCTATATTAGAACCTTCGATTGCGGTATATACTGTGATATGAGTTCCAGGGATTAGATTTTTGGCTTGGAGATAAACTGATGTTTCATCATTCTCAGTCTCTATCGAAGAACAGATATTTTTTTTATCACAGTTCTGGGTGATATCTGCAAATACAGGGCAGAACCAAATGGATAAAATTAAAGCCGCAAAATTTCGGATCATCGTATTATAAGATCGGAATTTTAGGGAAAATAAGACAGCCCGCTGCCGGAATTGAACCGGCGACCTTTTCATTACGAGGGAAATGCTCTACCCCTGAGCTAAGCGGGCAAACTTTATCGATCGCCTCTGGCACTTCGGAATTCTTTTACCATCAAAGATGTGATACTGTCAAGAGGTTTCACTTGCTCTTTCAATTCAGGAGTTTCATGTCTGTCTGAGAAACTATAACAAGAATTTCGGACACCTTTGTCTTTCATCCACCAATGTCTTCCGATCTCTCTTCTGGATTTCGGATCTAAGTCGCCTTGGTACATTCTGTATTCGTCCCATTCAGGCGGGAAATTTCTTTCCTTTAAGAAGAAAGCATAGGCGGAGGAAAAACTTTGGGCTGCGTTTTGTAGAAGTTCGTTTATATGAAGGCAACCTATCGTTTTATCTTCGGGGAATTTTCTCATAATTTTATTATAAGACATATCTTCTCCGATGAGATATGAATACGTTTTGATCGCATGAGGACAGGTTTCGTAAGGAACTCGATCTTCCTCCACATCCAAGTCCATAATTTTCATCGTGGCTAAGTTCACTAACATGTACAAAGTCATGTCATGATATGGATCTCTTTGGCTGACTTCTATCAGGCAACTCGGAGGACTTTCTTCCGGAAACCAATAATATCTACTCTCGTACCTGCGCTGGAAACCGCAGTCTTTGTATCGGATTTTTTGTTTTAATTGGGAAAGCGCCATACATTCTCCTGGTTCCTTTTTTTTCCCAGGAGATAGACCTGAAAGGATTTTACCGTGTTTTGATTTGCTTTTTTACTATTCTTACTTATTCTTCTACTACTTTATCTAGTTTACGGATTTTGGGATGGGGTCATTTTTTCGGGAGAAAGTTTTTTTAGTCACAGGAGCAAGCTCCGGAATTGGCAGGGCGCTTGCTTTAGAGTTGGAAAAGGAAGGCGCTTACGTAGCGGTGATTGCCAGAAGGAAAGAAGCCCTTAAGGAATTGAAAAATTCCGCTTCTCATCCAGATAAAATTTTTATACTGCAAGCAGATGTGATGTCCGAATCTGAATTAAAAAAAGCAGTCGAAGAGTTTAGAAAAAAATTCAAGAGAATCGACGGTTTTATTCATAACGCAGGAATTTCCATGAGAGGTACTGCTGCGGAAACAGAGCTAAAGGTCTTTCGCACCATCATGGATACGAACTATTTTCCCTTAGTGATCCTTTACGGTTTATTAGAATCTGATCTTAGGCAGAGCGAAGGCCATGTGGTGGCTGTATCCTCGTTTTTAGGAAAGTTTTCTACTCAGTATAGATCAGGATATGCGGCAAGCAAGCATGCCATCCAAGCGTTCATGGATAGTATTCGTTTGGAAAATGATAAGACTGGAATACACGTTATGACTGTTTTTCCAGGTATTGTTAAAACGGATATTTCTGTTAAAGCGCTTTCCGGAGACGGTTCTCCTCATGGGATCATGGACGAAAAACAGAAACGCGGACTAAGTCCACATGTGGTAGCTAAAAAGATACTGAAAGGTATCGAAAAGGGAAAACGTGAAATCTTTCCATCTAAATTAGGGGAGAAGATCGACCTTATATTGAGTAAAATTTCTCCTAAAATTCTAGATAAGAAACTTTTGAAGACTAAAGTGAATTGAAGATTGTTTTTAGTTTTTCACTTCTGTGATCAGCCTGAGACCAGCTTTTCTATCGTTCAATAGATTCGGAATTCCGCCGAAATCTCTGGCATATACTTTTGCTTCTTCCTTGGTACCTGAATAAGAACCGCCTCGGATCACTTTCAGATGTTTTCCGTACCTTCCAGAGTTTGGTCTATGACCTGGATAAGGGATGTAAGGAGAGCTGGTCCATTCTGCGACATTACCGCACATTCCAATCGCACCATAAGGGCTTTGGCCTTTGGAAGGAAGTTCATACACGGAGATAGTCCCTCTACTTCCACTTTCTCTTGTATTACAAAGTGCTGAATCGAATTCATTTCCGAAAGGATACTCTTGAGGTTGGGAGATAAATTCGTAACTTTCGTCCTTCAATAATCTCCAGATTAGTCCTGTTCCTCTTGCGGCTTTCTCCCATTGCCATTCGCTCGGGATCTTTTTTCCGGCCCATTTGGAATAGGCTTCCGCCTCTCTATAGGTCAGGTTAGTTACCGGATGATATTCTTTACCTCTCGGAAAAATCCCGTTTTCCCAATGAGGAGGAGGTGGGGTACTAGTCTCCTTTAAGAATTTATTATATTCTTTATTTGTGACTTCGTATTTATCTATATAGAAGGAAGGAATTTCTTCCAGGCTACTTCTATCCGGAACTCCGAACTTAGGATTGTAACTATCATCTCCTGGGTCGGAACCTTGTCCATATAGGAAATATCCCATATGCTCGTATAAGATCCGTCCGTTGGATTCGTAACCCGTGTGAACTAGCACCATTTCTTTGCCGTCTTTCGGATGAAGAATGTTTTTAGCTAAATGGTTTCGGACCACATCTGTGGCATCAAATTTGGAAGGATCTTGGTAGAATGTTTCTTCTCCATATGCTCCGATTAAAAGTCCTACACTGATCAATCTGGCAGGTTTACCTTCTGCTAAGGAAAAGCTTCCTCGGAGTTCTATCGAGATTGGTTTGGTGAGTTTTCCTACTTTTCCGAATTCAACTTCTATATTCTCTATTTGGAAGGCGCCTATCTCTTCCATTTTAGGTTTTCTGAATAAAGGTAGATTCGATTTTTCGCCTAGGATCCCTCTGATCTCTTCTTCCGAACGTTCCGAAAAGTAGGAGTTCCTACCTATTTTGATCTTTGCCTTTCCTTTATTCCTATAAACGGAAAGAACTTCTCCCGTCCAGAGTACTGTCTTTCTGGTATCGGAAGATGCGGTTTCTTTTTCTTCTTGGCTTGTCCCTGTCTCCGAAAATAGAAAAAGAAAACAGAATGAGATAAATATAATAGCTCTGGTCCTGGACATAGAAGAGTGGGATCCTCTAAACTTAAAGATCGGCAGAAATCATGGATTTTTGGATGGTTTTTTGTGGCTCTTACGCCAGTTCCCGACCGGCAACTCGCTTTAAGCCTTAGATTTAGGAAAGAGAGTATTCCCCGCCTTTCTCATCACATGGACCAATTCTTCGAATACAATAGGCTTGGAAATATAATCGTTCATTCCGGCACGAAGGCAAAGGTCCCGATCTCCTTGCATCGCAGCCGCAGTCATCGCAATGATATACGGTTGGGATTCCACAGGCCAAGTATTTCGGATGACCTGAGTTGCTTGAAGTCCGTCCATCTCAGGCATATGAACGTCCATAAAGATTAGATTGATCTTCCTTTCTCTAAGGGTGATCAAGGCTTCTTTTCCGTTCGGAACGATCAACGGCTCGTATCCTAATTTTTGGATAATCCTTTTTGCCAGGGTTTGGTTGATCTCATTATCTTCTGCCACCATGATCTTAAAAGGAAATTGAGAGCTTAGAGCTTCCTTTTGGCTGGCAAGATAAGAAGATCTTGTATTTGCTTTGGCTTTACTTCCACCCTCTGCTAAAATTTCGGTTACGATCCTTTCTATATCTTTTTTCTTAACCGGCTTACTTAATTCTCCGGCGAATAATTCGCTCGCAATTTCTTTGTCTTTAGGATCTAAGAAAGAAGAAGATAGAAGCACCAATGGGAAATGAAAATTCTTTTTGCGGATATCTCTGGCGATCTCTATCCCTGTGTTTCCGGGAAGATTATAATCCAAGATTCCTAGATCGGGCATTATATCTAGGTCCAGTAGATTCAATGCTTCTTCTTTTGATTTAGCGGAGAAGGTTATAAGTCCGAGGATCTGCAATTGATATGCGAGTATCTTGAGGTTGGTAGGATTATCATCCAGTATGAGTACTTTTTTATTTTCTAATTCCGAGTTTGTCGCATTGTCTTTGATCTTCGCCTGGTTGTTTCCTTCTACCTGAATATAAAAGGAGAAGGTTGTGCCTACATTCAGTTCGCTTTCTACCCAGATTACCCCGCCCATCATCTCTATCAAACGAGAAGAGATAGAAAGTCCCAGTCCCGTTCCTCCGTATCTTCTGGTAGAAGATGTGTCCACTTGGTAGAACGGTTGGAATAGTTCCTTTTGTTTATCGGGAGGAATTCCGATCCCAGTATCTCTGATCGAAAAGAGGATCGTATATATATTGCCTTCAAATTTTGAAACTTCTGCGGATAAAAAGATCTCTCCTTTTTCAGTGAATTTTAAAGCGTTCCCGATCAGGTTGATGAAGATCTGTTTTAATCGTAAGCTATCGCATAAGATCCTTTCAGGGACATTCGGATCCAAATAATAAACCAGATCGATTTGCTTCTGTGCGGCTCGGGATCTGAATAGATCCAAAACTTCTTCGATGGTTTCGACGACCGAAAATTCCCTGATCTCAAGAGACAAAGTCCCGGATTCAATTTTAGAATAATCTAAAATATCATTGATGATATTTAGAAGACTTTCTCCACTTTTTTGGATGATCTCCGCGTATTCTTTTTGCTCCGTATTCAGATTGGAATCGATCAGAAGTTCCGTCATCCCAACCACTCCGTTCATAGGAGTCCTGATCTCATGGCTCATCATCGCCAAAAATTCAGACTTAGCACGATTGGCCTTTTCGGCTTCTTCTTTTGCTTTTTTGAGATCATGTTCATAGTTTTTACGAACAGAAATATCTGTGAATAATCCGCAGACCGAGTAAACTTCCCCCTCCAAGTCTACTAAGGGAACGATCACACAATAGAATGTTTTTTCTTCGTCGGAAACGATTAGATCCAACTCGAAATCCAAGGGACCTTGTTTTTCCAAGGATTTTGCAATAACTGTAGAAATGAATTGGGCCTTCTCGCTTCCGAAAAGATTTTCCAGTCCCATATCCTTTCTCTTATCTTTGCTTTCCAAGAATCGATTTGCGAATACTTGGTTGTGGAATAGAGTTCTTCCGTCCAGATCCATCATACAAAACGCGGAAGGCAAATTGTCCAAAATGGAAAGAAGTCTGGATTCACTTTCGATCAATCTGTCAGTCATCCTTCTCTTTTCTTTGATATCTTTTTGGACTGCATAAGAGCCGTAACCAACCACTAGGAAGGAAACTATAACCAAGGTAAGCAAGGAATAAGCGACTCTTGTCCCTCTTAAAGAATTGATAGCATTCCGTTTATTCAGGAGTCTCAATTCTTCTTCCTGCATATTATTCAGAAGTTCCGCTATCTCTAAAAGTATGATCCCTTTTTTGGATTCGAAGGATCTAGGTTGTTTTTCTGCCGTCTCGATGAGGTTGAAAATCCCTTGTATCCTCACTTGCTGGATCTGATTGTCTTTGGTGAGATTTTCTAGGATCTTAATTTCACTTTTTAGATTGGAGAATAAGGATCTGGTATTTTCCGAAGCTGCACCTTCTGTATAAACTTGCGCTATCCCGATCTCTCTAGTAATGCTCTTGCATTGGTCTATCTCTTCGATGACTATAAATGTATGTTCAATCCGGATTCCGGAACTCTTCAGTTCTATGATTCCATACAAACTGAGTGCGCTTGCGATGATCAATAGTAGTGTAAGGGAGAAAAAGCCGATCAGTACTTTCCATTGCAGAAATTGGGATTTTTCTTTGATTTTTTCTAAAATGGAAAATTTCATGAAGGAAGTTCTAATGCTTTCGAAACGTTAAAATGATTTCAAAAAGGCTTCCAAATTTATTACACGTATAAAGGTCTTTCAACAAGCTTTTTTCGGGATTTTGATCGCCCCATCTTGACTGGATCGGGGCAAAAATCATTCTGGTATTCTAATAAACGGTTTTTTCTGGATTCTAGTAAATAAAGCCGGTAAAAATCTTGTACCTTGGAGAGCGATCCGTTAGTATGAAATCCGTCGTTCATGAAATTTATCTCTCTGTTTCCGGAGAAGGAATTTCAACAGGCTTGCCTACAATTTTTGTCCGGTTCGCGGGATGTTCTCTCAGGTGCGGAATGGACGGAGACCGCAAGCTATGGTGTGACACTCCGTACGCACTTTCTCCGAATGCGGGGAAACAAATGGAGTTGGAAGATGTGATCTCAGAGATAGGATCTATTTCTTCTTCTCCCACACAAATACTTCTGACGGGCGGAGAACCATTAGAAAATTCGAATAGGATTTTCAGCCAAACGTTGGCGGAAAAATTGAAACAGTCCAGACAAGTTTCGGGGCTTTATACTAGGGTGAGGGTGGAGACAAATGGGGCGGAACCGATCCGGGATCTGGAGAACATGGTTTTTACCCTGGATTACAAACTCCCGGGCTCAGGAATGGAAAACAAAATGATCTTGGATAATTTGGAATTTGTCCGGGATAGAAACGATAATTTGGATGAGATCAAATTCGTAATTAGAGATAGAAAGGATTTCGATAGAACTTTGGAAGTAATAGACGGTTTTAAATTAAAGGGAAATCTTCTGGCTTCTCCCGTATTCGGAGAGCTAGCTCCCGAAATCCTTGTGGATTGGATCAAAGAGAATAATAGAACGGATCTGCGTCTTTCTTTGCAGACCCATAAATATATCTGGGGAGAAAAAAGGGGAGTTTGATCTTGGACTCTACTTTGCAACTCAGTCTAGATTTCGAATCCGATTCTTCCAGCGGATTCAGAGGGGATTCCTGCTATCTCAAGGATGAACCCGAATTAGGAATTGGTAGGATAGAAAGTTCCGACGCCGGAAAATTCCAGATCTATTTTCCATCTTCTGACACTAGAAAAACTGTCTCTGAAAATTCAGGCAGACTTAAAATAATAGGATCTTATCCGACTGCTTTTACGGAATCCTTTGCAGATCCGGAATTATTGGATCTAAGCTTACAAGCATTCGAATTAAAGCTCACTCATGCGTATGACAAACTTTCCGCATTATCTAATTCCAGGACAAGGCTACTTCCCCACCAGATAGAATCCACTTTCGTGGTTGTGAATTCTCTCAGACCTAGATTCATTTTAGCCGACGAGGTTGGATTAGGTAAAACGATAGAAGCGGCTCTCGTCATGAAAGAGCTGATCTTTCGTAGAGGTTACAAGAAGGTTTTGGTCGTGGCGCCTTCTCCTCTTTTGGTCCAATGGAAACAGGAATTAAAAAACAAATTTAACGAAGATTTTGAGATCGTTAAAAGAAAGAACTTCTTAGCTACCGGAGAGAAGAACTGGAAGAATTTCAAACATGTGATCACTTCCGTAGATTTTATTAAAAACCCAAAATATGCTGAAGAGATCCTAAAAACAAAATGGGATATCGTAGTTTTCGACGAGGCGCATCGTTTAAGAAGAGATTATCATAAGGTTACTAGAGCATATTTATTCGCGGAAAAGATCGCCAAAAAATGCGAATGTCTACTTCTTCTTACCGCGACACCTTTTAGAGGAAAATTAGAAGAGCTGTATTATCTGGTCCACTTAGTGGATCCGAATTTGCTCGGTCCATATCATACTTTTATAAACGATTATGTTCTAGGAAATAAGAACGGCTTAAAAGAAAAGATCTCCAAGGTTCTTTTAAGAAGAAGAAAGGTAGAAGTCGGCGGATTCACCAAACGATTTGCCAAAACCGTAAAGATAGAATTATCCAATACGGAGAGACAGTTTTACGACGAGACTACCGAGTATGTCCGTAGAGAATACAATCTAGCGATGAGAACCCAAAACAGGGCGATCGGATTTGTGATGATTGTATTCCAGAAATTATTGGATTCTTCTGTATTTGCCCTTCTTTCCGCATTGTCCAAACGTAAGTTTATGTTAGAGAACAGGCTCCATCGTTTGCAGGCAGTTGGAAACAAATTAGAAGAATGGGACCTGGACGAAACAGAAGGTGTAGAAGACTTCGTTTCCGATCTGGATGAATCTGCCCCTTCAGATCTTGCAAATCTCAGACGAGAATTATTGTCCTTAAACAGGCTGATCCTTTTAGGCAAGAAGATCAAAGAAGATCGTAAAAGCCAAAAGTTAAAAGAGACGATCGCAAAGCTTAAAAAAGAAGGGCATCCTAAATTTATCATATTCACCCAGTTTAGAAGCACACAGGATTTCTTAGCTTCCACCTTGTCCGAATACAAGGTTACATTATTCCATGGATCTTTGAGTGCGGACGCAAAAGAAGATGCAATCTCCGAATTCAGAAAAACTTCCGAGATTTTGATCTGCACAGAAGCAGGCGGAGAAGGTCGTAATCTTCAGTTTGCAAATGTTCTTTTTAACTACGATCTACCTTGGAGTCCTTTAAAGATCGAACAAAGGATCGGAAGGATCCATAGGTTCGGACAAAAGGATAACGTATTTATTTTTAACTTTGCTTCTAAGGACACGGTTGCGGAGAGAATTTTAGAAGTCCTATCCAATAAGATCAAACTATTCGAAGAATCTATCGGAAATTCGGACGAATTACTAGGAGCGATCGAAGACGAATTGGATTTTCATTCTAGCTTCATGAGATTTATTACTGGAAACAAGAAGCTAACAGAAGTAGAAGAGGAGATAGACCAAAGGATTAGGATCGCCAAAAAAGGTTTCGAAAAACTTGGGTCCTTGGTTACTCCTAAATTACTGGATTTTAATTTAGAAGATTATTATAAAACTACACTGCAAGAAAGATCTTTTACCAACCAACACTTAGAGACCTTTTTTGTTAGATACGCCAAAAAGTATTCCGAACGACTGAACTTCAAACTTAAGACACTAAAACCTCAGATATACGAGTTGGATGGAGTAAATTACAAAGGAAAGAAGGCTACATTCAATTCTGAACTTGCACTTGCAGATGATGGATTGGAATTTTTGGCATTCGGTCATCCTCTGGTCGAAGAAGCGGTTCAATCCTTTCTAAAAGATAGATCGGGTTGGAAGATAGGATTTTATAGAACGTCGGGAAATGTTTTATACTTCGTATTTATAGTAGAATTCAAATTTTCTTTGGATAGAAAGGAACTGTTCGTGGTGGAAGTGAACCGACGCAGCGGAAATGCTAAGGTATTAGAAAACCTTCCCGAAACAGTAAGAGAGAACCGATTCAAATCTTCCGAAACTGAGTTACCCGCTGATATCGAAAAATTTTTTGTGATCGCTTGCGAGACTTTGGAACTTGCCTTAGAAGATCGAAAAAAAGAATTGTACGAACAAACCAAGGATCTTTTCCAAAAGGAAGAATACAAGATCCGGAACAGCAACCAAAACACTCTACGCCAACTAGAAGAGAAACTGATGAGGCAAGAGGCGGCTTTCAAATGGGAAGGAAGGCCTGAAAAAAAATCGGCAATGAATCGAACGAAAAACGAGATCCAAAAAGTAAAAGAGGATTTCGAAGTTGAGTTGAGAAAGGTAAAGGTAGGAAAAGAGATCCACCATCGTTTCGAACTTTTCCAAGCTTATCTTCCTGGTTCAGACTGATCTAAACAAAGAGCCTTCTTAAACCTTCTATAACTCTGTTTTTACTGCTGGACATAGGCACGCGCGGTCCGCTTTTGTTAAAATACTCCGCCAAAAATATTCGGCCTTAGGAGACAGTTTACGTGAAATTATCCCTAGATTGGATCAACGATTTTACCCCTATCAAGGATGTGTCCCTCGAGGACATCCTAAAAAAAATTGCAGCTTCTATATGTGAAGTAGATGGGGCAGAAGATTATTTTTCTCATTTGGAGAAGGTTGTTTTAGTTAAGATCGAATCCTTAGAAAAACATCCTCAGGCAGACAAGCTTCAAGTCGCTCAAGTTACCGACGGAAAAAATAAAATCCAAATCGTTTCGGGCGCTCCTAATTTAAAAGTAGGGGACCTCGTTCCATTGGCTGTTCCAGGAGCCGAACTGGGAGATAAAAAAATCCTAGAGTCTGAACTGAGAGGAGTAAAAAGCTCCGGTATGCTTTGTTCCGAAAAAGAACTGGGCCTCTCAGAGGAAGATGCAGGCGTCATGGTCCTGGATGATCCGGAAGCAAAACCTGGTTTGAATTTGAGAGAGTATTTCGGATTCAGAGATACTATTTTAGATATTGATAATAAATCCATTACACATCGTCCGGACCTATGGAGTCATTTCGGATTTGCAAGAGAACTGGCAGCTCAACTAAATTTGCCGATCAAATTTAATCCTCTGGAAACCAACTGGGAATTTTCCAAAGACTTGGCTTCTCCTAAGGTTAAAGAAACGGATTACGCACATTCTTATTATTCTTCTTCTATCGAAGGTATTCAGATCAAACCTTCGAGCAAAAAAGTTCGTTCCCGTTTGAAAAAATGTGGAGTAAGAGTGATCAATAACGTGGTGGATGTTTCCAATTATCTATTATTGGAAGCAGGACAGCCGACTCACTTCTTCGATTCGGATAAATTATCCGCACAAGGTGGGATCGAATTAGAAGTCGACTATGCAAAGAAGGACGAGAGCTTCCTGCTTCTAGACGAAACTTCTCCCAAGCTTGATCCTGAGATACTGATCATTCGTAATTCTAAAAAGGGAGTCGCGATCGCAGGTGTGATGGGCGGTGCAGATACCGCAGTGGATGCCAATTCCAAAAAAGTAATTTTAGAATCTGCAGTTTTTCCAAGGGAGTTTGTTCGCAAGTCTATCAGAAAAACAGGAATTCGTTCTGAGTCTTCTGTTCGTTATGAAAAAGGTCTGGAAGCAACAACGACTCTACCTATCATCAAAAGAGCATTAAATCTTTTGAAAGAGAATGGATGTCCCGATCTGAAAGCAAGCCTTCCTTCCGGATATATTCATACTGCGGATAAAAAAGTAGAAATAGAAGTTAGCTTAAGTTTCTTGAATAAAAAACTCGGAACGGAGATCGATCAATCTACTTCCGATAAGATCCTTAAACAGCTTTCCTTCTCCACCGAATGGAAAGGAGACACGGTCAAGGTACTTGTTCCTAAATACAGACAAAATTACGATATTACAATTCCAGAAGATATAGTCGAAGAGATCGGTCGTACATTGGGATATGCATCTATTCCTGTCCAGCCATTGGCATCTGATGTAAAACCTCCTACTCGTAATTTTTCCAGAGAACTCGAAAAACATCTAAAAAGAGCATTCTCTCAAAGCCTGGGATACAACGAAGTATTCAATTATTCTTACGCGTCCTCTAAAGATAATTCTTTCGAAGAAGACGTAAAAGATTCGATCAAGATCCTAAATGCAATGCCGGAAGAGCAAGCGTATTTAAGGACATCTCTATATCCTTCTCTTTTGAAAAATATCCGATTCAATTCGGATCGTTTCGAAAAACTGAAAATTTTCGAACTCGGTCGTACATATAAAAAAGCAGAAGAGCCTTTCAACGAATCCAAATGGTTTGTTTGGGCAGTTTCTTTCGGTAGGAAGTCCAACGAGAAGGATCTAAACTTATTAGAGTCCGATTTCTTGGATATAAGGACCGGTATCGAAAAAGTATTAAGGCATTTAAACTTAAGAGAGATCGAATGGAAGATAGAAGAAAAAAGCTATTTCCATCCTAAGGCTTCTCTTTCCTTATTCGTTTCCGGGAAAAAAGTAGGAGAGTTAGGATACGCTCATCCTGCCGCTTTGGATACTGCGGATATCAAAAAGAGAGTCATTTTGGGAAGATTCGAATTCGCCTCTCTGCTAGAAGTTTGGACGCAAGATAGAAACAAAAACTATTTTACTGCCCCTTCTCATTTCCCTCAAACAGAGATCGATCTTTCTTTGGTGATGGATCTAAACGAGTCCTCTTCCAAGTTCATTGAAGCTGCTATCCAGGAAAAATTTCCTGAACTTCAGGATGTAAAAGTTACAGTTGTGTTTACCGGTGGAAATCTTCCGGAAAACAAAAAGTCTGTTTCTTATAGATTTAAACTTTTAAGTCAGGACAAGAACTTAACTCAGGAAAGGATCAAAGAGATCACGGATCGTTTGATAGAGATCGCAAATTCTTCCGGTTACCCTCTTCGCTAACTATGAAAATTCATGAGACAGCATTTATCCATCCGGCTGCAACTGCATTCGGTATGTTGGAGATGGGACCTCTGTCTTCTTTGTGGCCTGGTGCTGTTGTTCGTGCGGATCTGAATGAGATCAGATTGGGAGAAGGTGTAAACATCCAAGATAATAGCACACTTCATACCGATTCAACCGGGAGCTTATTCATCGATGATTATACATTAGTAGGTCATAATGCAATGCTTCACGGTTGTAAGATCGGTAAGGGTTGTCTTATTGGAATAGGAGCTGTTATTTTGGATGAGGCAGTGATCGGAGACGGTGCAATGATACTCGCCGGTTGTATGATCCGAGGTGGTAAAAAAATTCCGCCTAGAGCAATGGTGATCCCGAAGAATGGAGACATCGTCATCTACGAAAAAAAAGCCAAACCTGAGATGAGCATTGCAGGATGTTTGGAATACATACAATTAGCAAAAAGATTCCAAGAAAATGTATTCAAACCTTTCACCAAGGAAGAAGAAAACCAATTTGTAGAAGAAGCAAAATCCATCATTAAAAGATACGGGATCTAATTCTTATCTAAACCTCTCTCTTCTTTCGATTTGATATAAATCAATTCCTTTCGTTCGATTTCTGATTCGTCCAGAAGCTTATTCAAAAATCCTTGTAACTGTTTTCCGCAAAACAGCTGTAAGGATTATCTCATGTATGAAGAACGGGTTATAGAAAAAATCAGAGGTATTTGGAAGACATTCGATCTTTCTTTAGGAATTCCTGAAATAGATAAACAACATCTTTGGTTGATTGGAATTCTTGCGGATCTGGAAGATAAACTGGAGTCGGGAACCAGATCCGAACTAGAAACCACATTTACGAATGCACTTTCTAAAACCTTGGATTATGCGTCCGAACATTTCGCTCTGGAAGAGAAACTTCTGGAAAGCATAGGTTATACGAAACTAGGACAACATAGGCTGCAGCATACGCGGTTTCTTACCGCTTTAAAAAATCGGGTCCGAAAGAATTTTGAAGGAAACTTCGAGCATGCGGTTTTGGAACTACTAAAAAATCTGAAGAAATGGTTATTTAGGCATATTCTTAGCGAAGATAGGCAGTATGTCGATCTTGCGGATATTAATATCACTCAGGAAGTTTCTTCCTTGATGAATGAACGGTTAAGATCTTCTCCTCACACTAAGGAAATCGAGGATCTGTATGCAGCGGTAGTATATTCAACTAAACAAACCGTATCTAAAGAATTTAACGTTATAGGTGAAGACAATTTAAAACTGATCTCAGACCTATGGTATCGTTATAAACTCAAAACGGGGATCGCCATCGTAGATATCCAACATTTATGGCTTTTGCAGTTATTAGTGAAAACGGATAAATTATACAAACAGAAGTTAAAACAGGAAATCGGCGGGGAGCATTTGAGTTCCGAGCTGAAAAAAGCGATCCAAGAAACGATAGAATATATCGGGGAACATTTCAGTACGGAAGAAGCGATTATGCATAATTTTCGCTATATCGGAGAGAGAAACCATCAAAAGCAACACGAGAATTTTAATATACTGATCAACGATATGATAGAGAGAAGTGAAAAAGAAGAACTCGAATCTTTGGCAATTTTGATCCAGGACTTAAAGGATTGGTTGGTAAGTCATATCGCCATTGAGGATAAAAAATTGTTCTATTTTTTCAGATCCAGACTTCCCGAAGTGAACGAATATGTTAGAAATTTGAATAGAGAAGGGAAGATCCATATTTGGAAGGAAGCAGTGATGATCTATAAACTATTGGTGGACTATGAGGATATCACAAAGGAAAAAACTACCGTCTAAGTGCGATTAAGTCTTTAGGTTCTAATTAGGATTATATCTTTTCAGTTAGTGTCTGGATAGTGTTTAGGATCTTTTTATTCTTCTCCGAAAATTCGGACTCTGGTATTGTACCTGTAAAAATATAGACATAACCTTCTTTAAAAAAGATCCATTGTAAGGTCCTGATCTGTTTTTTCTCCGCAGTGTTTGGGAGGACAAACTTAGATTCTAAAAAGATACATTTCTCTTTTCCGAAACTGCATTTTTGAGGAACAGAAAGTATTTCATATTCTTTGTATATATTAGAATACAATCCTCCTATCGAGGCTACATAGTCCTCTAAAGTTGCCTTGGAATATTTTGCAGGAATTGACTCAGAAACAAAATTGATATTAGTCCTGATCTCGGAGCCTTTGTTTTGCTCCGGTTCAAAAAGATAGAACATTATCTTAACTAGTTTATCGTTTTGAGATTCTTTTTTGTTTTTAGAACGATTAGGTTCGGAACTATCTCGGTTTGGATCATATTCTTCGTAAATCCAACCCTCATAATTCAACACCAAGCCAAGCTCAGGGATCTCGATTGTCTTTTTGACTTCCGGAACTTTTTCAATACAGGCAAAACATAAAATGATCCCCGGTAATAAAAAACCCAGACTATAACGTTCTAATAGGATCATGTTCAAGTTTCCGAAAGTTCGATATCTGCGTTTAACTTTTTCTTCTTCTGAAAAGTAAACCGGACCAAACTGAATCGATTGCGCAGACTTTAACGTCTACCAACCCTGTCTTCAAGCCTATTTCTCGGATTGTATCTTCTTTTAGATCGGTTTTCACACCGGAACTCATCTTTGGCCAAGAGATCCAAACCATTCCTTTGTCCGCCAAGTAATCCGGGAACTTGGGAAAGTTTTTAGAAAGTTCATCTTTAGTCTTACAGAAAAAATGAATATAATCGAAACTTCCCACTAACTTCTTCTTGAACGTAATATTGGGGGGAAGTTCTTCTAATAGGCCTTTCAGTTCTTTTGGCTCGTTGATTATGATCGCGTTCTGGCCTTCTTTAAATCCTAACTTTTTGGCCAAAGGTGTGCCTGAATATCCTGCCATAGTTCCTCTATCGATTCGGATACGAAAGCTGGAAGGAAAACCTCAGGCTACAAAAAAACCGGCGTGGCCGCCGGTTCTTTTGAAATACAAAGGAAGTATTAAATTCTTCTTAGTAAGGGAAGCCTGCGAAAATTTTCGCTCTTGTGTAGATGTCCGCTACGGAGAATCCGAAAAGAAGAAGTAAGAACAAGAAACCTGATCCGAAGATCACTCTGTTCATTACATTATCGTATTTAAGGTGCATGAAGTAAGCTAGTACTAAGGAAGCTTTGATGGTCGCTACAAGCATAGCGATTACGGTGTTCAATGCTCCGAAGTCTACTTGAGCTACTAATACTGTGATAATAGTTCCAAGGATCAGTGCAGCAAACACAAGAGAGTAAGTTTGCACGGAGATCAGATGATGTCCGCCATGTTCATGCTCTTCTGCGTGAGAAACAACTGAACCTGGTTGCAGTTTAGTCTTACCTGCTTCGACCGCTTTTAATAAGGCACCACCGATCAAAGTGGACTTATTCTTTTCGATATAAGCCTTAAGTCTATCCTCTTCTACGATTTGAGCCAACAAGTTAACGGCAAATCCAGCAACGGTAGCATTTACGATTGCTCCCGCTCCGATAACAAATCCAGTGAAGGGAATCATGAATCCGATACTTACGATAATATACAACGCGTAATTGAGAAACAGTTCCATCTCTTTTCCTGAAACCTGAGTATTATCTGCAGGCTGAGTTCCCCGAAGGGGATTGGAACCAGTCTCGGAGGCATGTAAAGAATCACAAGTACATTTCAGGGGACCAGAACTTGGATACCGCTTTCTGAAACGATTTTGACCTCTTCCCAGGGATCCTGGGTTTTTCGAGTTGGAAGCCGGACCCAAATTAGGTTTTTTTGGTTCGGTCTTCTATAAGGGGAGAAGAATGCGGAAAGCGGGAGTATTTCCCAGCCTGTTTCCTTCTCCCAAATTTTTAGTTTAGAATATGGATCTGAGTTTTGGACTTTCGGTAAGAAAAGAAGAAGGTCGTTTCCTTTTTTCGGAAACCTCCGTCGGAGCTCCAACAACAAACATCCCATGGTCCATCTAAAATTGATTTCTGAAATTTTACGTAAAACTTGGGTTTCTTTTGATCTATAAAAGAAAGAATCCACTGAACCGAATCCTTCATAGTTCGGATGTAATTTGGAGATTTTTGAAAAACTTTCGGACATTCCAGAAAGGTAATTTTCGATTTCTGAAAATTCTCCCATCCAGGTTCCGGAGTATTTTCCTTTATGATCGTTGAGTAGAATGGTACCTTCTTCTATTTTATATTCTCCGTTTTTTGCTGAGAATAATAAGCTAAAATCCTTGGTTCTATCCACCCAGGTCTCGATCCGAAAAGGTTCTTTTTTTACATTTAAGAACATATCCGCTAGATCTTTTAGCCCGGAAACATCTCTAAATTTCTGAGAACCTGCAAATCCGAACTCGGTCTTAAAAACGAATTTTTGATCCGGAGAGATATTGTCTTTTTCCTTCTTTAGGAATGTCTCCCAATCTCCTCGATTGCGAATGGAGTAGGAAAAAAAATCAGGATTAAGCTCTTGGTTCCAATCATTTTGGTTCAATTTAGATCCGTATTTTCTTGCAGAATCTAGAAGTGCTGGATCTATCTCTAAGTCGTGATTGTTGGAATTCCATCGGGAGATCTTTCCCCATTCTTCTAATTGGATCTCTTTTTCTTTTTGCAAAAATTGTTTCAAGTTTCGGAGAAGAATAGGTTTTGGGATCTCTATTCCTTTCTCTTTCCAATACTTGATCCAGTTTTCTTCGGGCGGAGAATGAGCTAAAATTTTTGCGGAGTCTGGATATGAGCCGAGGACTAAAAAAGAGGATTCTAGAATGGAATTCCTGGCCTCCAGCTCTCTCGGAAATAATTTTCCAAGTCGGAGTTCCTCTTCGAAATAGGCATTCGGGCGGAAGATTCGAGGCATAATAAGGAAAGAACCCTTGAAAAAATCCTTTTTAGGATCAAGAATGGGGTATAGTCTTTTCGATATTCAGAAGGAAGGCAGTTCTAATGAAAACCCTTATCTTTCTCATAATTTCTCTTTTCGCCGTATTCATACAGGTAGATGCGGCTCCTAAAATCCTGACCATGGAAGAAAGGGAAATAGAACGTCAGATCGAAGCCATCCGCAAGGCAGGGTTTTCCGATATCGAGATAGATAATTTGCATTCTTCTATCTCTCAAAATATCCATCAGATCAATAAGATCCTACAGATGGAAACTACCAAAAAAGCGTTAAGATATATCGGAGACGAGCCTCAGGAATTACCTCAATTCTTAAAAACGGATCGGGATAATAAACCTTATCTGGAATTGGACATGGGCTCCGGAGAATCCTTCTGGGACTTTCCTAAAACATATCTTTATAATGCGCGCATCTTTATCTATCCCGGAAGTAATCCTGAAAAATTAGAAAAGATCATTATGCAATTCAAACGTACCAACTCGAATGGAGAAATTTTCGTAAGAGAAATGCGTAGAGTGATCAATATAGATCCTAAGGGGCCTCAGATCGGTAGCGAAGGAAAAAGAACTCCGAACAATAACAAGGAAATCAAATTGGAATATTATTCCAGCTACGATACCGAATTGATCTGGCCAGATACTCCGGTTCAATCCATCGCACCTAGTGTGGAGACCAAACTACATGAGGAAACCAATCCTCTACCTTATAATAAACAAAAACAGATTATCGTAACGTATAAGAAATATCTGCGTAAGGTGGATAAGAATGTTCGCCATAAACTGAGAGATCTGGAGCTGAACCAAAAGAGACTTGTTTCTAAAATGTTGGAATTCCAATAAGAGGGAATTTTAGAACTTTAGAATAAGGGGAAGGCGGACCAATCGGTTCGCCTTTTTATTATTGAGATATATCACAGTATACTGTGGTACTTGTTAGAACCAGAAAAAGGAAATTCTGTGGCAAAACTAGCAGGATCTCTTGTCTATAAACTTCCTAAACGATTATCATCTGGCGCATGACGTTAGTTCTCACTCATTGGATAACAATTGTTATCTACCTGGTAAAACAATATATCCCATAAACAGGGGGAAGGTCGGTATTTTAAGAATATCCAATAGATATACAATCCGATCAAAAAAATGTTTTCGGTTTCTCGCTTGCCTTTTCTTGGCGAAAAGGATTCTATTTACCGATGGCAATCCATTCCGTTTTCGGTAAATTACAATTCAAACCTGGCGAAGGGGAGATTTGTGTTTTATCTTCTCCTTACGAATTCGAACCTGCACTTTCCAGTTTAGGGGCTCCTGTAGATCGAGCGCTAAGGTCCGGAAAAAAATACAGGCTTATTCTTGCATTCGTTCAAACCGAAGTCGAGATCCGCAATATAGCCTCTATGGTCCCTACCACCTTGATAGAAGACGGACTCTTATGGTTGGCTTATCCTAAAAAGACATCCCGTAAATATAATGTATCCATTCATAGGGATGCTGGCTGGGATCCTCTTGGAAAGATCAGTTTCGAGGGGGTAAGATTGATCTCCATAGACGATGATTGGTCCGCACTTAGATTCAGGCATTCCTCTCTGGTTAAAAATCTGGAAAGAGATCCGAGCCTTACAGTAAGCGAAGACGGTAAGAAACGGGCAGTATCTAAGAAAAAACCCGCTAAAAAGAAAACTGTTCCTAAAAAATCTTCCCCCAAGAAAAAAGCAGCTTCCAAGTCTCCTAAGAAAAAGGCCAAAAAGAAATAAGAAGGATTTGATTTTTTCGGATCCAGGAATTTTTCTTAGGTTCCTTTCCTTCTTTTTGCAAAAAGGAGTCTTTCTTGATGTCTATCAGGATAGGTTTTCCAAAGATCATCCTTTGGAAAATAAAGCGGTGTATTCGCATGTCAGAGAAGTTTTCAGGCCTTCTATCCAAATTTAGTTTTTATAATAAAATTGGTATCCTACTAGTTCTTACCTATTGTACTCCTTCCGTTGATAAAACGCCTTATAAAGAATTAAGAGAACTAGCATTCGAAACAGAATACGATGATATAGGCATCCAAAATCCGAACGGCAAAACAGTCGTATACGGGATCATCATGGATTGGCCTACTCAGAGGGAAATAGTCACTTTGGCCACGTTTCTTTCCGGAGACGCGAGCATATTTCTAACTTCAGGAGCTTCTTTCATAGGCGGTGGAGGAAGAGAGAGTATCCAAAAAAGTTCCCTACGTCTCATCCACAAATATGCTTATCTTTGGAAACAAGGGAAGAAGGTCCGCTGGACCCCGAATCCTGACTTGGATCAGGTACGATTCTTTTTCTTAACCACACAAGGCACGTATTATCTGGAAGATACGGTTAGCGAGATAGATTCTGACACTTCTACCTTAACCCCGATGTTTGACGAGGCCCAAGCAGTAATCTCCGAAATACGAATAGAAGCTGAAAAAGAAAAAGACGATGACGACGAGTAATTAATTCGCTGAATCTCGTCTTACGATCAGATCGCTGATCACTTTTTCTTCCGTAAGATATTTACGGTTCAGATAAGAGATGGCATAGTTTAGAAATTTAGGAATTTCTTTACCTGCGTCCAACAGATCCAATTTGGTTTGGGTCAATTCGTCCATAGTCGCCAAAGCCAATTTTCTTTGGCTCTGGTGGGACTCGAACTCATCCTCTGTATGGAACTCAGTGCTTGCCACGATCTAAGTATAAACGAATCGTTTTTGATTTTCAAGCAAAAGCTTGGAAGAAGGACTAATGTCCTCCGTTTCTTTCCCAATCCTTCGCTTTTTCGATCCCTCTTTTTTCATTCACGAATGTATTGATGATCAAAGAGATAAAGAAGAATACTGCGACCACTAAGAACGCATTTCTTAGATCGAAAATTTTCTGCAATATACCGATTGCAAAAACTCCGATGGCGGCCGCCAGCTTTCCGGAGAGCCCCCAGAGACCGAAAAATTCTCCCGATTTGGATTCAGGGGAGAATACCCCTACAATGGCTCTACTTGCTGATTGAGTCGAACCGACTCCTGAACCTGCAAGAGTACCAAAGATCACGAATACCCATTGTACCGAGATATCTACTCCTAGTCCGTTCACAAAACCTGTGATCTCTCTGACGAAATAAATTCCTATCAGACATAGTATCCAAAAGACCAAAGTGATATTGAAAGTTTTTTTGGCTCCGATCTTATCCTGAACGAACCCAAAGAATATCGCACCTATCATCGCAAAAAATTGAAGCAATATGAATAATGCAGTCTCTTGTCCGGAAGTGATCTTGATCTCTTGGTTTCCGTATAAAAAAGCGAATGCAATTACGATCGCAAGCGCCGCCATGGAGAAGAATAGAGAGATCAGATAAATTACTAGGTCTTTAAAATGTCTTATCGATTTAATACTCTCTGATAATTGTTTAAAACCGATAGTGAGATAACTTTCTCCCTCCGGTATTTTAATAGCCGGTTGGTATTCTTTCAAAAGTAAGAATGTTGGAATTCCAGCAAGCAAGAAGAACAACGCTGTAAGAGGTCCTACAAATCTAAGAGAACCGTAGATCGCAGGATCGATCGAAGGTGCCACGAAAGTCTGGACCAAGAATACGGAGAGAAGTCCTCCCATATATCCGACTCCCCAAGCATAACCTGAAATTTTTCCTAATTCTTCTTTAGGACCTAAATGAGGTAGGAAGGAAGAGGCAAAATTCTCTCCGGAAGCAAAGAAGAAGTTAGAAAGAATGATCAGACCAAAACCAAGTTCCCAAGAACCTGGAGTGGAAACTAACCAAAAAGCTGCGGTGCTGATCACACAACTGATATAACTCCAGAAAAGGAATGTTTTCTTCTTAGCGGAGAAGTCGGAGATAGCGCCGAATAACGGACCGGTCACTACTACTAATAAATAAGAGAAAAATAAAGCTAGTCCGAATAAAAAATTCCCATCCTCATAAGGATTTGTCGGATTGGAGGAGGTTGGAACGATTACTTCCGCGAAAACTCTGCAGTAGATGACTGTTATAATTACCGTGGTATAACTAGAATTGGCGAAATCGAACATGCACCATCCGAAAATTTCCCTTAAGGGAGCGCGTTTGGTTACTTGCATTCTGTAGGTTTCCTTTATGGAATTTCCGAATGAGGATGAGCTCGAAAGTCCGGCTGTCAACGAGAAATATCCCTCCTGGAATCCGTTAAAATTCGTTTATCAGATGGAAAAAAATTCTCTTGATCCGAGCCTTCTTATGTTTAGCCTGAGTGATGGTTTTGCTTTCGGCGTCCAATAAATAGAAGTCCTGATGAATTCTTCCGATTTTAATCAAATAGACCTGAACGCCCTGATGCGACCTAGAAAGGTTTGCGTATGCAACCAAGTATCCGAAGAGGATATTACAAATTCTATCCGTAGAGGTAATGACACTTTGGGTAAATTGATGAGAGACACAAATTGTTGTACCGGTTGTGGTACTTGCAGAGGAAGAGTTCTCAAATTGCTTTCCGATACCCTCACTTCTAAACCCCAATGAGCCGTACTTTTTTAGCTGTGAATATGGCGACGACCTTAGACGGAAAGGTATGTCGTCCCGACGGAAAATGGTACGGTCTTTCTTCCAGAAACGATAAAAGAAGAATGGATCAAATCCGTTCCGAAGCAGATGCTCTCATCCTCGGAAAAAATAGCATACTCAACGACGATCCAGTCACTCATCTAAGATATGTGGAATCTGAAAAGGAGCCTAGAGCGATTCTATTAGTTCGAACAGGGACACTTCCTTCCGATAAAAAAGTATTCCATTTTTCTAAAGTAAAACCTTTGTTATTCTGCACTTCTAAAAATGAATCCCAGGTTAGATCCGAATTATCCGAATTTGCGGAGATACTCCCACTACAGGGAGAAGATCTGGATCCGGAGATCGTCCTGAAAGAATTGGAAAAAAGAGGATATTACAAAATACTCTTAGAAGGCGGTCCCAGACTAAATGATTCCTTTTTTAGAAAGGGACTAGTGGATAGACTCTATCTTACTATAGTTCCATTCTTTATTGGACAATTCGGCCTACCTTCCATCACAGGCGGAGAATCCGCATATCATAACTTTGACAAAGCGGATTGGAAACTTGTGTCTTCCGAACAGAAAGAACAGGAAGTATTTTTGATATACGACAAACAAAACAACCCGGAATAAAAATGAACGAAGGAAGTCATTTTTTACACAGATGGTTTTTCTTGGGGATCAGGAGTATTCTGGTATTAGTCTTCCTTCTTCTTATCTATTACCAAACCTTTCCTGAAAAAAGGATCTTATTCAGAGAGAACAAACTAGTCTATCTACCTGAAAACTTAGAATCAGTTCCGCTTGAGAACGATTGGGTAAGGTTAGAAGAATTGCCTCCCGGGAGTTTGGAGTATTTGGTAGAAATAGAAGATTACAGATTCTACAGACATAGCGGTTATTCTTTGGCGGATATACAATCTTCCGTCATACAAGCAGTCTTTTTGTTCAGAAGGTTAAGAGGTGCAAGTACTTTAGACCAACAGCTTGCCAGAACATTATTTTTATCCAGAGACAAAACCTTAACTCGCAAGTTGAAAGAGATCAGGATCGCACAAGCTTTGGATGAAGAGTTAGGCAAAAAGGGAGTTTTAGAATATTATTTGAATTTGGTGTATTGGGGCAGGGGACTGAACGGGATATATAGATCTTCCAAATATTATTTTAATAAACATCCAGGAAAACTTCTCCCCAGAGAATTCAAAGCTTTGGTACAAATATTAAAAAAACCGGATGCATATTCCAGAGAAGAAGTCAGAGCGCTTTCTTTAGAATATTAAAACTCGGATCGGCGGCATAGGACTTAGAGAAAAATCCGAAAATCCGGTACCTTCTTCTTCCTAAAAACTTCTTCTTTTTCTTTGAAAAAAAGTAGACTTTCGAGGTCGGCAGGGAATACTGGTTATAGATTCTCGGTGGTTATAGAGAGAGGGTCACACCCGTTCCCATCCCGAACACGGAAGTTAAGCCTCTCATCGCTGATGGTACTGCATGGTTCGCTGTGTGGGAGAGTAGGACGTTGCCGGGTTTCTACCGCAATCATATAAGGCCGGATTCACCTCCGGCCTTTTTTATCTCTTCTGACATTTCCCTAAAACTAAAGTTTCAATCCAGATCGGGGATCCTATCTAAGCAATCGATTCTGTGTAGATCGGAATTCTGAACGTCAAGTATAAAGTTTGGAATACGGCCGATCTATCTAAAGACCATTAGAAATAGTGAATATATTTCGTATTAGATTGCCTATGGAATATCGAGCGTTCGAAAAAAGATATTTCCAAATGAAATTTTTTTCCAAAATCTGCATCGGATTTATTTTGTAAGCTTGACGAGCGCAAGACTCGATAGTAGAATGCGGACCGCTCTGAAAGGTATGGACCCGGGGAGTTAATGTTAGATTAGATGGGCATTTTATATCCTACATACGGGTTCCAGTTGATGTACTATGGCGGTTGATTCCTGACTGTGTTTGGTCGGGAGGAATTCCCCTCCCGACCCACCTTTTTAAAACGATTCTAATATAATTTTTTTGAAATATAGGAAATTAATTTCGTTTTAGTGAACTTCTCAATCCGTTCAATCATAAACGGATCAATAAATATTTTTCGGTCCGGGAATATTTCAGGATCGCAAATTCTTTTTCAATCTAGATCCTTGTCGAACCATTCGATTTAGGAGCCGATAGAATGTATCGTAAGCCGATATATCTTTTAAAATTCATAACTAGTGTTCTTTTTGCAGGTCTGCTTATTTTAAGTGGGACTTCTCTTTCTGCTGAATCCCAATGCCAAGGTTTATCCAAAGGTCAATGTGAATCCGATTCGGATTGCACTTGGGTTTCCGGTTATTCGAAACAAGATGGAACTAATGTAGATGCTTATTGTAGGGCTAAACCTGGTAAAGCTTCTGATTCAGGTGATTCGGTAAAAAAGTCCAAGGCTAAAAAGTCCAAAGAGAAGGACGAAGAAGACGACCAAGACGAGCCTAAAAAGAAGAAAAAGTCTAAAAAAGATAAGGATGAGGATGACGTAAAGGAATCCAAAAAATCCAAAAAAGACAAGGATGAAGACGACGCCAAGGAATCCAAGAAATCCAAAAAAGATAAAGACGACGACGATTCCGATTCTAAGAAGTCTAAAAAATCCAAGAAGGATAAGGACGATGATGGAGATTCTAAAAAATCTAAAAAGTCAAAGAAGTCTAAAGTAGACAAAGACGACGATGATGGAGACTCAAAGAAGTCTAAGAAATCCAAAAAGAAAAAGAAAGACGATTAATTCCGAACTTTCCATCTTCTGAAAACAAAAAGACCGGAGCCAAAACCCCGGTCTTTTTTATTATCTTCCGATTTTACGAAAAAATTAAAGATACGCTTCCGGAGGAAGGCAGGAACAAACCAGGTTCCTATCCCCATATACGTTATCTATTCTTCCTACATAAGGCCAGAACTTATGCTCTTTAGTCCAAGGAGCAGGATAAGCCGCTTTTTCTCTGGAATAAACATGGTCCCAATTGTCGGAGATTACCATCGCAGAAGTATGAGGTGCATTCTTAAGAGGATTATCTTTTGGATCAGCCTTGCCTTGTTCGATTTCTTGGATCTCTGAATGGATGGAGATCATCGCCTCACAGAAACGGTCCAATTCTTCTTGGGACTCCGATTCCGTTGGCTCTATCATCAAAGTCCCAGGCACAGGGAAGGACATGGTAGGCGCATGAAATCCGTAGTCCATCAGACGTTTTGCGACATCTTCTACTTCTATCCCGCTTGTCTTTTTGAAAGGTCTTACGTCCAGGATACATTCGTGAGCGACGAATCCGTTTTTCCCTTTGTAAAGGACAGGGAAATAATTTTCTAAACGTTTTGCGATATAGTTGGCGTTTAGGATAGCAGCCTTGGTTGCTTGCTCCAATCCTTCTGTTCCTAAGAGTGCAATGTAGACCCAAGAGATCAGAACGATACTTGCGCTTCCCCAAGGAGCTGCGGAAACTGCTCCATGTTCGTTTCCTGTTCCGTTATCTACAAGGGGGTGGCCTGGTAAGAACGGTTTCAGATGTTCTGCAACTCCGATCGGTCCGACTCCAGGTCCTCCTCCTCCGTGAGGAATACAGAAAGTTTTATGTAAGTTCAGATGGCAAACATCCGCTCCAATGTTCGCGGGTCTTGTGATCCCTACTTGAGCGTTCATATTTGCTCCATCCATATAAACCTGTCCTCCATTCTCATGGATGATGGAACAGATTTCCTTAATGGGCTCTTCATACACTCCATGTGTAGAAGGGTAGGTGATCATTAATGCGGCCAGGTCTTTAGAATGTTCTTTTGCTTTCGCTTTCAGATCTTCTAGGTCTACGTTACCTTCGGAATCGCAGGCAACCACTACCACTTTGAATCCTACCATCGCAGCAGAAGCTGGGTTGGTTCCATGCGCAGAGATCGGGATCAGACAAATATCTCTAGCCTTATCTCCTCTGCTAATATGATAGTTTCGGATCGCGAGCAGTCCTGCATATTCTCCCTGAGAACCTGCGTTTGGTTGGAGAGAAATTCCCGGGAATCCGGTGACTTGTGAAAGCCAAGATTCCAATTGGGAGAATACGGTTCTATATCCTTCTGTTTGGGTTGCCGGTGCGAATGGATGTATATTGGAGAACTCTGGCCAGGTTACAGGGAACATTTCCACTGTGGCATTGAGTTTCATTGTACAAGAGCCAAGAGGGATCATGGAAGTCGTAAGAGAAAGGTCTCTGGATTCCAATTTTCTAATATATCTCAGCATCTTTGTTTCTGTGTGATGTGAATTGAACACAGGATGTGTAAGATATTCGGAAGTTCGGACAAATTCGTTCGGGATAGAAATTCCTTCTAAGGAAAGGTCTATCTTGGAGATCCCGAATACGGAAAGAATATCTTCCAGATCGGAAACTTCTACAGTTTCGTCCAGAGCGATTGAAATTCTGCCTTGTCCTAAACTTCTGAAATTGATCTCCTTTTTAGAGGCTGCATCCAAGTAAGTTTGTACTTTGGATCCTAGATCTAAAACAATGGTATCGAAGAAGGTTTTGTTTTGGATCGCAAAGCCTGCCTTCTCCAAATTTTTTGCCAATGTTTCAGTCAATCTATGAACTCTAAAAGCGATATCTTTCAAGCCCTTAGGTCCATGATATACTGCATACATGGAAGAAAGAACTGCTAATAGAACTTGCGCAGTGCAGATATTAGAAGTCGCTTTATCTCTTCTGATATGTTGCTCTCTAGTTTGTAAAGAAAGTCTGAGTCCTGGATTTCCTTGGCTGTCTTTGGAAACTCCTACAAGTCTTCCAGGCATATGCCTTTTGAATTCGTCTTTGGTTGCAAAATAACCTGCATGAGGCCCGCCGAATCCATAAGGTAATCCGAATCTTTGGGAACTTCCTACTGCGATATCCGCTCCGAATTCTCCGGGAGCTTTTAAAACTGTGAGTGAAAGTAGATCCGCAGCACAGATTGTTAGAGCTCCAACATTATGAGCTAACTGGAAGAAACTTTCGTAATTATAAATTGTTCCTTCTGTCCCGGGATATTGTACTAAAACCGCAAAATAATCTTCGTTTAATTCCGCGTTTAAATGATTTCCTACGATTACTTCAATCCCAAGAGGAAGAGCTCTTGTACGGACCACATCAATTGTTTGAGGGTGGCATAACTCGGAAATAAAAAGTAATCTGGACGTTTCATTTTTGCGAATTCCAAACGCTAAGAATACTGCTTCTGCGGCAGCGGTAGCTTCATCCAATAAAGAAGCGTTTGAGATTTCCAGACCGGTTAGATCCATAATCATGGTTTGGAAATTTAGAAGTGCCTCTAATCTTCCTTGGGAAATCTCGGCTTGGTAAGGAGTGTAGGCGGTGTACCAACCCGGGTTTTCCAAAATATTTCTTTGGATCACTCCAGGCATTACACTGGCTTGGTAACCGGATCCAATATAAGAACGATACAACTTGTTCTTAGAGGCGATCTTTTTCAGATCGTTTAAGATCTTTCTCTCGGTGGAAGCCTTAGGAAGATCCAATGCTTTTTCTAAACGGATCCCTTCTGGAACTGCTTTTGCGACCAATTCGTCCAGCCCGGACAGTCCGAGAGTGGACAACATTTCCTTGGTCTGTTCTTCATCAGGGCCTATATGCCTTCTGGGAAAAGTATCCAAAGGATTGAGAGGGTTTTTCATTTCAGTTTGTTTGCCGGATCCGTTCCAAGTTGCCGTACTCATTCTATTTTCCTAATCCAGTTTACTGACGAATTCTCTGTAAGATTCGGGATCCAATAATTTCTCCAACTCGGAAGAGTTGACCCCTTTGACTCGGATCATCCAAGAACCGAAAGGATCCGAATTTACAGCAGCCGGGTTTTTGGAGAGGTTTCCATTTACTTCGACTACTTCTCCGCTGATAGGAGCATATAAATCTTCTGCAGCTTTTACGGATTCTATTGTTCCGAAAGTATCCAGTTGTTTGATCGATTTTCCTACTTTTGGAAGGTCCACAAAAACGATATCTCCGAGTGCTGCTTGAGCATAGTCAGAGATCCCGATCAATGCGGTATCCCCTTCTACTTTTACCCATTCGTGTTTTTCTGTGAACTTATAGCCCGGAGGTGCGTTAGTTACTGCCATTTGAAAATCCTTAGTTTAATTTTTCCGAATGCTTCCCGGAATGAAAGATTGGGTGAATATAATTGCAGACTTTGCCTGTCCTCTGATCTCGATTTGGATCGATTGTCCATGTTGGATCTTTTCAGAGTCTATGAGCGCAAGACCTATACCTTTTTTTAAAGAAGGGGAGAAGGTACCGGAAGTTGTGATCCCGATATTTTTGCCGTTCGAATCTAAGACAGGCATATTCTCTCTCGGGACTCCTGCTTCTTGCAGTTCGAATGCCACGATCTTTCTTTTCGGACCTTCTTTTTTTTCGGAGATGATCTCTTGGTATTTTGGATACTGTGTTTGCTTTTCTTTTACGATCCAGCCTATTCCGGACTGGTTTGGACTTCTGTTCTCGTCCAACTCATGACCATAAAGAGGATATTTTGCTTCTATCCTAAGTGTGTCTCTGGCACCTAAGCCTACAGGAAGAAGTCCGTCTTTTTTTCCGAATTCCAATAGTTCCTTCCAGATTTTAACACCTGTAGCATTTGAACTGTAGATCTCGAATCCGTCTTCGCCCGTATAACCTGTTCTGGAGAGAATGATCTCTTCTCCAGCAAAAGGAAATAAAACAAATTTATAATATCCGATATAACTTAGATCCGATTTGAAATAGGAAGAAAGGATTGAATCCGCCTTGGGACCCTGGATCGCGATCTGATGCCATGAAGCACTTTGGTTCTCTAACTTTGCAGCACTTGGCACATACTTTTTTAGATACTCGTAAACTGAGTCCACATTGGATGCGTTTGCGCAGATCATATATTTTTGATCGTTGAACTTATACAGAGTGATATCGTCTACCAGTCCGCCATTCTCATTGATGATAGCGTTATACTGTACTTGTCCATTAGCTAAGGAAGAAACTGAATTGCAGGTAACGGATTCCAGAAAGCCAAGGATGATATCGGCCTGGCCTTCGATAAAAATTTCTCCCATATGAGAAACGTCGAAGAGACCGGCAGCTTGTCTAGTCGCCGTGTGTTCAGCTATGATTCCAGAATATTGAACAGGCATGTCCCAACCGCCGAAAGGGATCATCTTAGCGCCTAAAAGTTTATGCTCCTCATACAGAGGTGTGGTTTTCCATTGGGACATAAGCGTTTGGGGCCATCATTTCATCATAGTCCCTAGGGAAAAACAATTTTAGGCCTCTTTAAAAAAGATTTAAAGGCTTTCTTTAGAATGATTCGAGAAGAAGGTCCGTAAACCATGTAGTAATTCCAACATGATCTAGCTGACGAAATTTGGGCGGCAGACTAAAGATCTTACTCTTTCAATTTTTTTCTGACATAGATCACTTTGTCTACTTCTGCTATCAGTTTGCCGGTTTTTACATCGAGGATCTGGGCTGTGAAGGTAACATCCATTTTTCTTTTACGGTCCGTTTCTTCTTTGATCTCTTGGATTTTTTCCCGAGGGATATAGAACTCTGCTCTTACGGTTCCTTCTCCTGGCTTGAGGAATCTGATTGTCGCCGCCTTGTCCCAAACTAAATATCCGGGGCCTAAATGTTCCATCAGGATCAACATGTAAAAAGGATCGCACATGGAGTAGAGAGATCCTCCGAATTGTGTTCCCACATAGTTCTTATTAAAAGGAGTAAGTTTCATCGTGGTGGAGAATAAGGTCCTTTCTTTGTTCAAGGCCTTCACTTTGATCCCTGCTCCGAAGTAAGGAGGATAGAAATTGAAAAAATGAAATTTAAGTCTTTGTAAAAAGCCCGGTTGGGACATAGATGATTCCTGATCTTTACTTCTTATTTTATCCCAAACTAATAAGAGGCTCAAAAATCCGAGCTATTTTTGGAGAATATAATTGGTTTGTAAGACGGATCGATACCATACTCGTATCCGAAAATTCTTGCTAAGAACTTACACTTCTGATAGCAAGTAGAGGCTAAAAATTACATAGAATTCCCGGAGGGGGAATGAACCCGAATCAAATTGTGAAGAAAATCCAACCGTACCTAGTTTCGATCCTTCTGATCTTTTCCGCTATTTCCTGCGGAACCGTCGCCGAATATAAGATCGCGTATAAAAAACCGGAAGTAGTTTCCAAAACCAGAGGACTGGTTGCAGGAATTTCCAAGGTGGACTTAACTCCTCCTCCCGGTTTACCTTTAGCTGGTTATTCTAAAATGGCAGAGACCGAAAAAGGTTTCCGCACTCGTCTTTATGCTAGAATTTTCTATATTAGAAAAGATGCAAATGAACCTGTTGTGCTAATCCAAAGTGATCTTTTGTCGGGATCTCTTTTGATCCATCACCTGCTCGCAGAACGTTTAGCTTCTAAGACGGATATTTCCTTTGGCGGGATCGTATTTGCAGGAACTCATACTCACTCTGCTCCTGCTAACTTTTACGATAATAATTTTTACAACGAGTTTGCTTCCAATAAACCTGGATTCGATAAGGGCTGGACTGACTTCGTATTGGATCGTTTAACCAACGGAGTAGAAGAAGCTTACAAGTCCGCAAAACCTGCTAAGATCGCTTCTGGAAAAACCGCTATTTGGGGATTAACCAGAAACAGATCTTTGGATGCATATCGCGCAAATAAAAACTCAGGATTCGAAGAATTAAAACCTGAGATCCAGTACCAAGCGATCAATCCTGATTTAGTCATGATCCGTATCGATGCACAAGATAAAGACGGAAGATACAAACCTCTAGGCGCATTTTCCACATTCTCGGTACATGGAACCACAGTGCCGGATTCCAATGATGTTGCAAACGCAGATGTGTTCGCCTACCCTGCTCGAATTTTAGAAAAGAAGATCCGCAAAGATTTTAAACCAAGCTGGGATCCGATCCATGCTCTGAACAATTCCACTCATGGAGATAACTCTCCTGATTACCGTGAAGACATGCAAGGTTTCATAGAATCGAGAAGGATAGGAGAAGCAATCGGAGAAGAAGCTGCAAAACTTTTCGACTCCTTGCAGAATTCCTTAAGTACCGAAGCGAATCTTTCTTTTAATACTAGAGAAGTGGATCTGTATGAAAATCAAAAGATAGGAGAAGCGGAAGTTTGCGATCGTCCTTATGTAGGGACCGCGTTAACAGGTGGAGCGGAAGATGGGCTCACTCCGGTTTTGAACTGGTTGCCTTTTTTTGCAGAAGGTTGGCCTCGTTGGTTTTTGACAGGTGGCTGCCAAGGTCATAAAAGGATCGTAGGTTTTAAATATCTGCAGCCTATTGTTCTTCCTAAATCTAAATTCCCTCATAAACTTCTTTTACAGTCTGTGAAAATTGCAGACACACTTCTTCTTCCTGTTCCTTTTGAAGTTACCAAAGAATCCGGAAAAAGATTTGTGGACGAAGCATTGAAGTCCAGTTCTCAGCCGATTAAAAACGCATCCGTGATCAGTTGTGCAAACGGATATTTCGGTTATGTAACCACTCCTGAAGAATATACCCGTCAACATTATGAAGGTGGTCATACTCTTTACGGGCCGGGCACTCAACCGTTCTTACAGGCGCATCTTTCTGACCTGACTAAAAATCTTCCTGCTGCAGGTGGAAAAGAATCTTTCCCTGCATCTTGGAATTACGAATTGGACCGCTCCGATCGTTATCCGGAAACTGAGAAATCGGAAGGTGTCAGAGAATTAGTAGATTCTCCTGAGCTAATCTTAGCGGAAGAGAATCTGGAAAAACATTGGGTTTTCCGTTATAAAGATGTGGGTCGTTCTGAAATTTCCTTACACGAATCTTTGGTTTCTATAGAATACAAAGAAGGTACTTCGGATTGGAAAGAATTAACCCATGAAGGAGAACCTGTAGACGATAAAGGAGTTGATATAGAAGTCAGAAAAACTTCTAACTCCGGAAAAGGAATGGCGGTTTATCAAGTTCGTTGGTACAATCCGGAACAAATTGCGAAACGTAAATATAGATTTGTGATCCGTCCTCGTGCCGGCCAATCTAAGTTCGTTTCTCCAGAGTTCTAGATATAGAAAAGCGGAAAGATCTTCTTTTTAATTGACAGATAGATCTTTCCGTTCCACAATTTAAAGAGTTGCCGAAGTCTTTCGGCGGCTTCTTTCTACAAAAAACAGTTTCGTTTTTTGTCCTGCCTTTACTTCAGTCTTGCATTCACCGGATCGGCCCAAGACAAAAATCCAAAATCAAACCCAAAATTCCTTTTTGAGAGATCAAAGAGTGTGTTTTTGCATTTAAGGAGAATTCTTTTGAAAAGAAAACATTCGATATTTGTAAATCTATTCCCCAAATTTTTGGCGATCAGCTTTCTATTCTTTGGGATCGTTTCACCTTTCCAGGCACAAACTTTAAGTTATGGACCAAATATTAGTTTGGAACAGGCAAAAAAAGTAATCGCTGCCGCAGAAGCGGAAGCAAAGAAAAACCAATGGAATATGGCGATAGCTGTAGTGGATACTGGAGGAAATTTGGTGTTATTCCAAAGACTGGATAATACTCAAATAGGTTCCATCGAGATTGCTAAAGGGAAAGCTTCGACAGCCAATAATTTTAAAAGACCGAGCCGAGCCTTGGAGGAAGCGATCGAAAAAGGAGGCATTGGCCTCAGGCTTTTGGCAGTCCCGGGAGTTTTTCCATTAGAAGGTGGAGAGCTTATCCTTCTGGACGGAAAGATCATCGGCGCGATCGGAGTTTCAGGAGCTCAATCCACTCAGGATGGACAGGTTGCCAGAGCAGGGGTCTCCGCTTTAAGCTCTAAGTAAGATGGATCCGGGACTTTTTCCTTTCCTGGAGAATCGATTTTAAAAGGATATCTCTATGGATTGGAAAATCTCCAAGTTTAAATCCGGCAAACCTCTCCGATGGGAATATCTAATTCCTCCAGGTTCTGCGAGAGAAACGGAAACTCTACTTTCTCAAATTGTTTCCGATCCATTTCTTCCTAGAAACCATACTCCCGAGTTTAAGGTTTTTCCGGAGAAGTTTGTATTAGAAAAAACGAATTTTCGTCAGGCATTAGAAGTGTTGGTGAGAATTCCCTGGATCAGGGATTTTCGTTTGAACCTGGGCAAATTTGTTTTGGATGAAACGTTTTCCTTCTCCGGTCTTATAGAATCTTTAAGAGAAAATGAGATCTTACCGGAAGGTTGGGGAATCAACTTCCATCCACAAGTTCGAGGAAGAAAAGAAATCTCTAGAGAAGAATTGTATTCCTTTTGGGAAGGATCTTATCCAGGATTGCCGGATTCCGATCTTAAAAATACGGAGCTGAACGCACTTGCTTTAGGAGATAGTATCATACTTTCTTTAAGTTTGGCGGGCGCTCCTATTTTTCAAAGAGGAAACTTTAAACCTCTGTCCAAATCCGCTCCGGTAAGGGAAGATACCGCAGCCTTTCTTTTACATTTATTAAAGAAGAAGATGCCGAACCCTGACGCAGTTTTCGTGCCTTTTGCCGGTTCTGGGACATTCGTCTGGGAGTCAGCTTCTTCACTTTTTAAACTAGGATTTCCTCATTTGGACCGGAGCTATATGTTCCAGGAAATGAAGGAATTTCCTGCACCTAGTTGGGATTTTCTAAAACGTAAGATAGGACCTGAAGAGGAAGGTAAAAAATTCACTTTTTGGTACAACGATTCTGAACCTGAGATCTTCTCCTATCTAAACGAAAGAAAAGAAGAATATCAGAAATTTATAAAACAGTTTTCTTTGAGTCCCGAAAATCGGTTTATTGGGAAAGAAGGGGACTTCTTCTCCTTATCTCCTAAAGAAGTCTGGGAAACCGCAGGCAAACCGGAAAAGATCTGGATGCCTTTGAATCCACCTTACGGTTTAAGAATACAAAAAGGTTCCGATCTGGGTTTGTACAGGCGGATCGCAGAAACTTTAAAAGCCTGGTGGGAACTTCCTGGAGAAGTTTCCGGATTTGTTCTTTGTCCTGATGAAGAGACCTGGTCTTCCTTTTTGAAAGGAATTCATTCTAAATTACAAACAGTTCACATTACTCACGGTGGTTTGGATCTTAGAGTAGTTTATTTTTGATCCTAGATTTTTTGCTTTAAATTTCAAATCAGTCTAATATCTAAATTATTTTTTTATACGGGAACTTCCCGAGGAATATATAAGAATGAAAAAGATCATTTGGTTCAGTATAACGTTTCTATTAGCGGCGAATGTTTTATCTGCAAAGGTTAAATCCGAATTTGTAGAGTACAAACAAGGTGATACAATATTAGAAGGTTTTGTTGCTTATCCGGAAGAAGTTAAAAAAGCTCCAGGCATCGTACTTGTCCATGACTGGATGGGCTTGGGAGAAAATACAAAGGCAAGAGCGGAACAACTCGCAGAGTTAGGATACGTTGCTTTTGCTGCGGATATTTATGGAAAAGGTGTGCGCCCAAAATCTATGGAAGAAGCTTCCAAATTGGCAGGTTCCTTCAGAGAAGGGGATCGCAAATTACTAAGAGCCAGAGGACAGGCTGCGTTAGACGCATTAAAATCCCAACCTGGTGTAGACCAAAAAAGTTTAGCGATCTTAGGATATTGTTTCGGCGGGACTGCAGCCTTAGAGTTGGCAAGAAGCGGCGCCCCTTTAAAAGGAACCATTAGCTTTCACGGAGGATTATCCACGCCGAAAGCGGACGACGCTAAAAATATTAAAGGTAAAGTATTGGCTCTCCATGGAGCGGACGATCCTTTTGTAAAACCGGATGAGGTTTCCGCTTTCCAAGAAGAAATGAGAAGCGCAGGAGTGGATTGGCAGTTCGTTTCTTACGGTGGAGCAGTTCATTCTTTCACGATCAAGGAAGCTGG
Organism: Leptospira johnsonii; assembly: GCF_003112675.1. Taxonomy (NCBI): domain Bacteria; kingdom Pseudomonadati; phylum Spirochaetota; class Leptospiria; order Leptospirales; family Leptospiraceae; genus Leptospira; species Leptospira johnsonii. The sequence goes on from NZ_BFAY01000011.1 coordinate 1,343,967, forward strand.
GAACGATAACTCTAAGGGAGCGGCTTATAATGAAAAAGCGGATAAACGTTCCTGGTTGGAGTTGAAAAACTTCCTGAAAGAAATTTTCCCTTCTAAGTAATTTATCCGAGAAACGGAGGAGAATTTTCCTCCGTTCAGATCTGTTTTTTCCTTTTAGGATAGGAATTAAAAGAGCAAAATGCCCTCATGATTCGCTCCGTTTATCGAGTCGATACCAAAGGTTCCTTAGATTCTCTGGAAAGAAGAGAAGAGGAACTTCCTCCTCCTGGGGACAATGAAGTCACAGTTGAGATCCGTGCCATCGGTCTGAATTTTGCGGATATTTTCGCAATCCAAGGATTGTATAGCGCGACACCTAAAGGTTCTTTTATTCCAGGTTTGGAATACTCCGGTAAGGTAGTCGCCGTAGGTAAGAAGGTCAAAAATTTCAAAAAGAACGATAAGGTCATGGGAGTGACCCGTTTCGGAGCGTACGCAGATTATATCAATATCGACTCTCGATATATTTTTCCACTTCCGTCTAAATGGAGTTTTGAGCAAGGAGCTGGATTTTTAGTCCAAGGACTTACAGCATATTATGCTCTTCTTCCTTTGGGAGATCTCAGAAAGGGTCAAAACGTTTTGATCCATAGCGCTGCAGGTGGGGTAGGGATCTACGCCAATCGTATCGCTAAAAAATTCGGAGCTTGGACCCTAGGTTCTGTAGGAAATCATTCTAAAATTTCTCTTTTGGAAAAAGAAGGTTATGACGCTTGGATCATTCGTTCCTCTCGTTTTCCGGAAGAATTAAAAACTGCACTTGGCGGAAGAGAGTTACATTTGGTTTTAGAATGTATTGGCGGTAAGATTTTCAAATCCAGCTACGAGGCTCTTGCTCCTATGGGCCGGATGGTTGTTTATGGTTCCGCTTCTTTTATGAGCCAGGGCGACAAAGTTAATTGGCTAACCTTAGCTTGGAGATATTTGACCAGACCAAAAGTAGATACCTTAGAGATTGTATCGGAAAATAAAGCAGTAATGGGATTCAATCTGATCTGGCTGTATGAGAAAATTGACGAACTAACCGTTCATCTCAAAGCACTTTTAAAATTAAATCTGGAACCACCTCATATCGGTTCCGTATATCCTTTTGTGGATCTTCCGGAAGCGGTTCGGCATTTCCAAACTGGAAATACTACCGGCAAAGTGGTGATTACTGTCGAATCAGGAAAATGACTAATCGAACGGAAACTAACGAACTTTCTCAATTACTAAAACGCTCCAAGGATCGTTTCGAAGATTATTTAGAAAACGAAGTATATCCACTTTTTAAAAAAGAATCTGCTCCCGAACTTGCGGCTGCTATGGAATACAGCTTGAGGGCCGGAGGAAAAAGATTAAGACCTATTCTTGCCTTTGCTTCTTTTGGGAAGATAGATCGAGATTCTCTTTCTATTGGGGCTGCGTTAGAATTTGTTCATACATATAGTTTGATCCACGATGACCTTCCTAGTATGGACGATGATGATTTCAGAAGAGGAAAACCCTCCCTCCATAAACAATTTTCAGAAGCCACAGCTATCCTTGCGGGAGACGCTTTACAGGCCTATGCGTTTGGCTGGCTAACCCGGATCGATACTTCCGACAAAAATCTGCACAAAGATTTGGTCAGAGCTTTGGCAAAAGGTGCTGGGGCCGCGGGAATGGTCTCCGGACAAATGTATGATCTGTTATTAGAAAGAAATCCTTCTTCCTTGACAGGAACGAAAGAAGAGCTGCTTTCTAAAACTCATAGATTGAAAACCGGAGCGTTGATCCAGGCTTCGTTTTTAATGGGAAATCGTTTAAGAGAAGATTACCAAGAAAGAGAAGAAACCATCGCCGAATATGGCGCTAAGTTAGGATTATTATTTCAGATCACGGATGATATTTTGGATATCGAAGGAACTAAGGAAGATCTGGGAAAAACTCCTGGCAAGGACGGAAAATCCGGAAAGATCACTTATCCTTCTTTATATGGAATGGAAACTTGTAAACGGATGGTTTCCGATCTTGTTTTCGAATTGGAAGAATTAGGATCCGATCTGGATTCTTCTTCCTCTAAAGTAGAAGTTTCCGAATTTCCGGAATTTTTTAAGTCATTACCTTCTAACATTGGCAAAAGAAAAAATTAGACTAGATGACTTGCTCATGAAAAGGGGTTTGGCCGAGGATATTGCCAAGGCCAGAAGTCTGATCTTATCCGGCTCTGTTCTCGTAAACGATAGGATGTCCGACAAGGTAGGCACCCTATTCGACGAATCCGTAGAGATCCGGATCAGAGAGATCATTCCGAAATATGTAAGTAGGGGAGCTTATAAACTCAAAGCTGCATTCGAAAAATGGAATATTTCCGTTCAAGGAAAGCTCTGCATGGATTGGGGAGCTTCTACCGGAGGATTCACTCAGGTCCTTTTGGAAGAAGGAGCGGACCTAGTATTCGCTTTCGATGTTGGTTATGGACAAATGGCTTCCAAGATCGCGATGAACCCTAAGGTCTCCGTTAGAGATCGATTTCATATCAGAGATATTAGCTGGAAATTATTGTCATCCTTATGGGTGGAAAAAACGGACAGAAAATTTCCGGACGAGATCTTTCTAGTCATGGACTTAAGTTTTATTTCTCTTCGAACTGTTCTTCCTGTTCTTACCGAACTCAAAAATAAAAATCCGAACGTTCACTGGAATATAGTCAGTCTGTTCAAACCTCAGTTCGAAACGGAATCCAGAAATCTTGAGAAAGGGGTATTAAGAGATCCTTGGATACGTTGGAAAACGATCCGTTCTTTTTTGCGATTTTTGAAAAATGAAATTAGAGGAAAAAGGATAGGCTTAGAAGATTCCCCGATTACCGGGAGAGATGGTAACCGGGAAATCTTGGTGTACTGGACCCTCTAATTCAACCGAAGGTCGCGTCTAAAACCATAGAGACTCTAGATCCGATCCCCGGTTTTTTTGCCTTTCCATCCACACGAACGAATTCGTAATCCTTAGGACGAAGGAAGAATGTTCTGGCTTTAAATTCGAAAGTGAAACCAGGCCAAAGAGTAGTGTTTCTACCGGAACTAGTATTGTACCAGCTTACACATCCTCCGGTCAACCAAACGGATTTTCCCAAGCGTCTTTGGATCTCTGCGTTATAACGATCCTGAACATCTTTGCGAACATCTATAAACTTTATGTTTTTATTAAGTAGATAGCGAATTCCCTGAAGAGCGTATTGCACTTGGGATTCTATCATCAGGATCATAGAACTATGGCCTAAACCTGTGTTTGGACCTACGATCATGAATAGATTAGGAAAGCCGGAAATTGTAGTTCCGAGATATGCTTCTGCTCCGTCTTCCCAAACGTCTGCTAAAAGTTTTCCATCTCTTCCCCTGATCTCAAAAGGAGAAACTGCTTCTGCAGCTTGGAAACCTGTGGCAAAGATGATCGCATCTACCTTATGTTCTACTCCGTCCTTAGTTTTAACTCCGGAAGAAGTGATCTCTTCTATACCATCTGTAACTAATTCAACGTTCTCTCTATTTAGAGCCGGATAATAGTCGTTGGAAAGTAGGATACGTTTACATCCTATCGTATAATTCGGGGTTAATTTTTGTCTGAGCTCTTCGTTATGAATGCTCTTGTTGATAAAACTTTTGGCGAACTTCTCGAAAATTTTCATTAGCTTAGGATTGATCGCAAAGGCTAATACTCCGATTTCGTTCAACCAATAGATCGCTTTTCTAAACAGCCATCTTAACGGGGGGATGAATTTAAAGATCCCTTTTACGGAGCCTGAGATATTACTATCCGGCTTTGGGATGATCCAAGCAGGAGTTCTTTGGAAAAGTTTTAATGTTCCTACAATTGGAGCGATAGTAGGAACGATCTGGATCGCACTTGCACCTGTTCCGATTACCGCTACCTTCTTCCCTTGGAGATTATAGGTATGATCCCATTTCGCAGAGTGAAATTTTGCACCTTTAAATTTATCTATCCCTTTGATATTTGGAAGAACAGGTCTGCTTAAACCGCCAGTACCGCTCACTATAGATTTTGTTTTGTAGGACTTCCCACTTGTAGTGTTAATTTCCCAAAGTCCTGTTTTTTCATCAAACCAGGCTCCGCTTACTTCTGAGTTTGTGCGAATATAAGAACGGATCCCAAAACGGTCCGTACATTGGTTCATATAATTTAGTATTTCTTCTTGAGGGCCGAATAGTCTGGACCAATCCGATTTAGGTGCAAAAGAAAAAGAATATAAATGGGACTGAACATCGCAAGCCGCCCCCGGATAGGTATTGTCTCTCCAGGTTCCCCCGATCCCATTTCCTTTTTCTAAAATTACAAACGATTCTATGCCCGCTTGTTTCAATCGAATCCCCATACATAGTCCCGCGAATCCGGTTCCTATGATGACTACATCATATACCTTTTCCGCTTGGGAGTTCTGGTTAAGGCTCGGTCTTTCTAATGTCTGAGCTGCCATTCTTCTTCTCTCCTCTAAACATTCTTTCCGGAGTTCCGGCGTTTTGTTGGAAATATAGAATACAAGATTTTTCGGAAAGGATCGTCCGATCTTAGAATTTGATACTGGGAAATGTTAATAAATTCCGGAATCAGTAAGGAATTTCAGTCTGTTTGCGTTCTTATTTACTTAGGGCTAGCAAAACTGATCTTTTAATAATCTCTCATAATTCTTTTAGAAATAAAAAAACCCCGGTTTTAAAAGCCGGGGTTTTTTCCTACATTGAAATGAAAAGAGAGGATTATGGGCGAACCGAAATCACTTCGTCTTTGTTGATCAAAGCAACGATGTGTTTGTATTCCGGGGAATCCTTTCCATATTTCAGCTCGGTAGCGCGGAGAAGGTGGATGTTTTTCTTGTGACGGAATTTGAACATCTGGTCTTCGCTAGCTCCACCGTATTTCTTGATCATGTTTTCCTCGAAAGCGTAGCAGCTTGCAAGATACTTGTGAGCTGGGTATTCTTTCTCGTTTTCATTAACCTCGATGTAGAGTTCCAGTATAGGAATACACTGAGGTAAGTTTTGTAGATCGTATTCAGTAACAATCCAAGATCTGTATACATCGGAGAGAAGTCTCTTGAACTCGGCACGTTCACGTAAATCCGGGTTCTTGATCTCATCCAAATGATTGATTGCCTTGGTGAAATAATTCAATGCTTGTTGTTTTGCTTCCAACTTTTGGCGGGAAACGACACGATCCTCGCGAGCTTTACGGTCGACCTTTTGCCAGTACCATTTCTCGTCTAGACGTTTCTTTTCCGCTTCCTCTTTACGGTACTGCTCAACAGCTTCCCTCATCTTGAGGACGGTATTCACTCCGGATTGATAGCTAGTCAGGGCCAGGCGGAACTTGTTGTTCGCGAAAGCCTTAGAAAGCTGATGGAGTTCTTGGAAGTTCTTGTCGTAACCTTTGAAGTCAGGGTTCTTCCAGATCGCTTCCTGCTCCTGGATTTCTTTTTTACGTTTCTTAGCTTCTTCCGTTAGATTTTTGTCGTCGTCTTCCGGAACGAGCTCACCTTTCAGCAGTTCGTCGATCTTATCAGCTGCCGCCTTGGCATCTGTAGTATCCTGCCCCCCTTGGTTCTGTGCGAACAAGGAGAGGTTGAGTCCGACCACGGCCAGAAGAACGAATATAGTCTTCATCACCTTCATAGTGCTCACACCTGTGCCTTCTCTTTCAAAGATAGGATTTAGAAAAAAGACAGCAAAGTCCTTTTCTTCTGTTTAACTATCGGTCAGGGACCTTTAGATATAAACCTGGATTAGAAAAAATTTCCCATTTTTCCTATACAAGGGACATAAACGAGAATCTTTTTACGATATCCATTAGCGAAATTCTATCATTTTTCGCTAATTTTGTACCCTAAATCCGTTCAGGATACTCCTCCAGGATCTTGCTTAAAGCAGAACTTGTCAGCAGATTTTTAGGAATTCCTAGGAAATGATGTGTCCTTAGATTTCTTTCTTTCTATTACTTCCCTTTCTTCCAGTCTGGATCTAGACCATGAATTTAAAGAATTTAACCCCGATCCGAGAAGGTTCTCCCAGCTGCAAGTTCTGTGCGGGAGTCGGATTTCTTTTGGAAGAGAATGTAAAGAATTCCAGCTCTGGAGTTCTGTTACTTTGTTCCTGCGTCGGAGAATCTTGCCCCTGCGGTGGTAAGGCTCCTTATATGGTCTACGACGAAAGTCAAAATAGAATGTTACCTTGTGTCTGCCATAACGCTAGAATGGAATTGAGCAGGGTAGAATATTTGGTGAAGAAGGCGGGGATCCCTGCGAGATACAAATATAGAACCCTGGATCGGATGGACACTACCGAACTTTCTTTCCTAGCAGCTCACGACTGGGCAAATGATATCGTAGTAAAATGGAAAGAAAGAGAAAGGGCGCAACAAGGTCTGTATCTTTGGGGCGGAACAGGTTCCGGAAAAACATTACTTGCCTGCGCAATCTTAAATGAACTCATTCTTCGTTACGGATTGGAATGTAAATATGCAAAGATCAATCGAGACTTTCTTTCTACCATTCGAGACAGTTATCAAAAAGAAAGTGAACTCCATGGAATGGAGCAAACGATTAAAAAACAATTCACAGATGTGGAAGTTTTGGTTTTAGACGACTTCGGAGCAAATAAAGAATCCGATTGGGCTAATTCTCAGTTATACGATCTAATAGATGCAAGATACGAAGAAGAGAAGGTAACCATTCTCACTTCCAATATTCCTCCTTCCGATTGGAAGGACAAAGCAGAAGGTAGGATATTTTCGAGATTGATGGAGATGGCAAAACAAATCCATTTGGATTGTCCGGATTATCGTCTAAGTCATAGCGCTTTCGGAACTCATTGATGGATAAAAATAATCACATCGCATTTCTATGCTTGGGAACGAATTTGGGACATCGAGAATTGTATCTTTCGGATGCGATCCAAAAGATCAGTGCTCATCCCGAAATACAGATCCTAAAAAAAGGGACCGCTTTAAATACGGAAGCTCTAGAAGTTACTGACCAACCCGATTTTTTAAACCAACTCGTACAGATATCCACTCATCTTTCTCCCAGAGAACTTTTGGATTTTCTACTCGGCATAGAAAATGAAATGGGAAGGGTCCGCACAAGAGACAAGGGCCCTCGAGTCATAGACATAGATATTCTATCCATCGACGATATGAAGATCCATGAGAAGGGTTTACATCTTCCCCATCATAGTCTGTTTACCCGTCCTTTTATATTAGAACTTTTAAATGAACTCGGAGAAGGTTCCCTGATCCAAGCTTTCGGGAATCCTTCGGAGGGATGACATGAGAGATGTTAGCAAAGTATTTCCCAGAGGACCAAAACCTGTAGAGAAAAAGATCACTGTGTTGACCTGCTACGATTTTATGTTCGCTCGGATCTTAGAAGAATCCGGTGTGGATTGTATTCTAGTTGGGGACACTCTGGGTGTAGTCTACCAAGGCCAACCGACCACCTTGCCGGTTACCTTGGACGAGATGATTTACCACGCAAAGGCTGTCAGAAGGGGCGCCCCGAACACATTTGTGGTCGTGGACCTTCCATTTCTAAGCTATCAGGTTTCTTTGGAAGAAGGGATCCGCTCTGCAGGAAAGGTAATGAAAGAAAGCGGATGCGACGCCGTAAAATTCGAAGGCGGCGGTCCAGAGATCCTGGAACTTATCTATAAACTGGAAAGAATAGGTATCCCTGTTATGGGACATATAGGCCTTACTCCTCAATCCGTGAACGTTTTCGGCGGACACAAAATCCAAGGAAAAGCGGAAGAAGATAAGGCAAGATTGATAAGCGAAGCAAAGGGTATCTCGGATGCAGGAGCATTCTCCATCGTTTTCGAGCTGATCCCTTCTGCTCTTGCCAAAGAAATTTCCGAATCTGTCCCAATTCCTACGATCGGGATAGGAGCCGGAGCCGCGACCGACGGACAGGTGCTGGTAATTTACGATTTTCTTGGATTGAACAAAGGCTTTAAGCCTAAGTTCTTAAAAACTTTCCTAAACGGATACGATGATGTCTCGAACGCAGTCAAAAATTATATTCAGGAAGTGAGAAATGGAAGTTTTCCGGGGCCGGAACATTCTCATTAAACTCTTTTCTCTGCGGATTTCTTGACGTTCCGTGTGTGAAGTAAAGGCTGGAGAGAGAATCAATCCCGATTGCAAAATCGAACAAAGATAGGACGGAAGATACGTGGACATAGTCGAACTGGAGAAGGGATATCCGGAAACCGAAGCAAAAATAAAGGCTTTGGCCTCCGAATGTGGGAACGCCACCGAGATCATTCGCGGAGCGGTCGTATCCGATACCATTCATTTTATCGGGGATACCCGTAAGATCTCCGACAAGGAAGGTTATGTAAAAGAACTTCCTGGTGTGACTAGAATTTGGAACGTATCATTGCCTTATAAAAATATCGCTCGTACAGCTGCCGGTAAAAACGGAGAAGTAGTCCATCGCGAGAACCGAATTGTAGAAGTTCACGGAAAGGATGGATTAGTTCGTAAGTTCGGAACAGGAAAACATATCTTCCTAGTTGGTCCGGATTCTCCTCAGACTTATGAGCAAACAGTAACTATCGCAAAACAAGCTGTAGAGATCGGTAAAAAATTCGGGATCCTAGATCGTATCATCTTTAGAGGTGGAGCATTCAAACCAAGGACTCGTCCAACTGATTGGAGAGGAATGGGTTGGGACGGTATCAAATTACTCGACAGAGTAAAAGAAGAAACCGGACTTCCTTACGTAACCGAAGTTATGGATCACACGATGGCGGAAGAAGTTTCCAAACATGCAGACATGATCCAGATCGGTACAAGAAACGCTCAAGACTTCGAACTTTTAGAAGCGGTAGGTCGCACAGGTAAACCGGTGATCTTAAAAAGAGGTTTCGGTAACGAAGCCATTGAATGGTTCTCAGCTGCAGAATATATTGCTAATCAAGGAAATTTGAATATAGTTCTTTGTGAAAGAGGAGTAAAAACTCTTTTCATTAAGGAAGGATATTGCCGTAACACTCCGGATCTGAACGTGATCACTCATGCTAAGAACCAGACAATTCTCCCTGTGATCTTCGATCCAAGTCACGTTGCTGGAGACGATAAGATCGTGGTTTCCAATTTACTTGCTTCTCTTCCGTTTAATCCGGATGGATCCATTACGGAAACTTTACATGTAGAAGAGTTCCGCAAAGAGCAGATGTGTGATGCGGCTCAAGCGCTTCTCATGTCTCTATACGAAAAAACGGTAGAAGCTATTTTAACCTATGAGGAAAAAATTAAACCTCTGACGGATAAGGTAGATTCTTATTTTTTGGAACGTAAAGGGAAAAAATAAGTCCGAGAATTCGGGCTTATTCCGGAAATTTGGGAGCTAATTCTTTTTTGGTTTGCTCCCAAAGACTCGGAAGTTCCTGACAAAGAGCCAAACAAGCTTCTAAGTTTCCTTCCTTCAATTTCAGTTCAGCTTCCGTAACAGTCTTCTGAACTGCTGCCAGTCCGAAATTTGCGGCAACACCTTTTGTTTGGTGTAATTCTGCTTGGAGTTCTACACTTTTCTTTTCGTCGGTGAAGGTTTTGATATTCTCTAAACGGCTGTTCATGTTCTTGCGTAAAGAACGTACCATTTCTTCCAGCCAAATAATATCATCTTCATCATCGCCTTGTTTTAGGGAATCCAGACGAGACCAATCCACCAACATAGAATTCTCCTTCCCGAACCGCGTTTGGTATTTGGATCCGGCTTCCAAAATTCGACGAAGCCCCGGGCCCTTTACCGACCCCAATTATTTATAGCTTGAATAAAAAATCCACGTCGATTTTCGTATTATGGAAGATTTAAGAGGCGAAACTTAATGAAAATTCACCCAACAGCCATCGTTGATTCGAAAGCGGAACTACACGAATCCGTCGAAGTCGGTGCATATACAATTATAGAAAAAGATGTGGTAATCGGCGAAGGAACCGTGATCGAGACCGGAGCCCGAATTTTCGCAGGTACTAAATTAGGTAAATTCAACAAAGTCCATCATGGAGCGGTGATCGGTGTAGGACCTCAGGATCTAGGTTTTGATCCTAGCACTCCGAGTAAAACAATCATCGGAGATAATAATACTTTTAAGGAATATTCCAATATTCATAAGGGAACCAAGGTGGATTCTCCTACTATTATTGGAAATAGGAACTATGTGATGGGAAATGCTCACGTAGGCCACGACTGTATTTTAGGAGATGATAATATTCTAACCCATGGTCTTGTTTTGGCAGGACACGTTACAGTCGGAAATAAGGCATTTATTTCAGGACTAGTTGCAGTTCACCAATTTTGTTTTGTGGGTGATTACGCGATGATAGCAGGTTGTTCTAAAGTAGTTCAGGACGTTCCTCCTTTTGCTACTGCTGATGGAAACCCTTGCACGATCATCGGTTTAAATACTGTGGGTCTGAAAAGAGGCGGATTCTCTCCTGAGACTAGATCCGCAATCAAGAATGCATACAAGGTGATCTATCATTCAGGTCTGAATTATAGAACCGCTTTGGATCAACTGGAGAAGGAATCAGGTCATCCTCCTGAAGTTCTGCAGATCATTAAGTTTTTCAGGAACAGTGATCGCGGGGTCATGAACCACAGATAATCAAAAGTTTTGCGTGTTGGAACTACAACACGCGTTCTTACGTTTAATCTATCTTGGCACAGTCCGGATTGATAGAAGTCACATATTCCAGGGGTAGGTCTCCTAAAAAGTCGGATCCCTGGAATTTTCCTTTAAAATTTAATTTTCCCTTTTTATAGGCATCTACCCAGGCTCTTTGGAATTTATTCGAGAGAGGAGCGTAAGACCAATGCCATTTCTCTTCATTGTAACCTTTTCCACCTCTTTCCGATTTGGATGAATAAGGCTGGCAGAATCCGAATCTGTGAGCATTCTTCTTCATCCAATTATAGAATATTTCTCCTCTTCCTCCTTTTTCAAAATAGGAGTTTTCCAAGGCGTTGATATCAATGTCTGTTCCCCAATGATGGCGGGAAGTTCCGGGTGCACTGGAGAATTCTAAGATTAAAGAAATGATCTGAGAAGGAGTTTTGTCTTTTACCGGCTCTCTCATCTTCTTCTTGCCTGAATACTTATCTTCCCAAATGGATTTTTGCTCTGAAAAAGATCTATGCGCTGAAATTAGAAACGGCTCTTGCCTTTCTTGGGGATGATCCTTTTTATATTCTTCCTTTAATTTTAAGAACGCGGCCTTGGTTTCCTTCCTTAAGAAGAACTGCCTTGGATCTCCAGGATTCGTAAAAGATATTAGAGCTTTTTCTTTAGGAAAATCTCCGATTAGGTAAGAAGTTTCCGAAACACCTTGGTAGGTTTCGTCTGTCGTTTGGGAAACTAGGGAGAAGGTACCAAAAATCAGAACAAGTACTAAACATCGGAATAGGAATAGCATAATTCCATATTCTTCTTTGGCGACTTGGGGAAAAGGGATTTTCTAATCATCCAAATCCGTTTAAGACACAAATGCTACTACAGAAATTTCCGGGACTTTATGACAAACTCCAGCCTTGAAATCCGGAAATTTGTATTGCATTACTTTGGAAATTCGGTTGAAGTTAAGCTCTAATTGGAAATTTTTTGTAAAAAACAAATTGGGAGAACCCTGGATGAAAAAAATCATCACTCTTCTTCTGCCTCTGGTATTAACGTTCAATTGTGTTCTATTTGATGCAATCGGGCTTTCTTATCCGGATACTGTAGACGGAACGGAAGCAAAAAGTATCATTTTGACAAGTGCAGTTATTGGATCCGCAGTAAGCGGTTTCGAAGTTCTTTCTATTCTTGCTCCTCAATTAGCAAAAGTAGAAGAGGATAAATACTATAACAAAGCGGACGTTGACGATTGTGCGAACGAAGCATTGATCATCAACTTGTTGACTGTGGATCTCGGAGGATTTACCTGCGATTTGAATCCTAGACCGACAATCATTCCGTTTATCTATTAATTCTTAAGAATGAAATTTGTTTTTTGGTCGGTTGAAATTTCGGCCGGCCGGGAAACATTTCCATCAATTCGAAAACAATAAAGCCCCTTCCGAAAATCTAGAAACAATCTCAGATTTTTCCAAATCTCCCAAATTACCGAACTGAGCCGCATCTTCTCTGGAGATCTCAATCCATTGTCTATCTTCTCTTAAGTCAGCGATCTTAAAGTCCGGCAATCCGCTTTGTCTTACGCCAAGCAATTCTCCAGGACCTCTTAATTTCAGGTCTGCTTCCGATAAGAAGAATCCGTCGTCAGAATCCACCAAGGCTTGGATCCTATATCTCGCTTCTTCCGTAATTTTGGAGTCGGAGATTAGGATACAAAAACTCTCGTGTTTTCCCCTTCCTACACGTCCTCTTAGCTGATGCAATTGGGAGATCCCGAATCTATCCGAATGTTCGATGACCATTACGGAAGCGTTCGGAACATCCACTCCGACTTCTATCACGGTAGTACTAACTAGGATTTGGATCTCGTTTTGTTGGAATAATTTCATGATCCTATCTTTTTCGGAGGTTTCCATTTTCCCGTGAAGAAGTCCCACTTTGAATTCCGGAAAAACATCTTTTCTTAATGTTTCATAGGCTTCTATACAGGATTTCAGATCCGATTTTTCGGATTCTTCTACCAATGGATAAACTATATAACATTGTCTTCCTTGGGAGACGTACTTTTGGATGGATTTATAAACTCCGGATCTTTTACTTTCAGTGAACCATAAAGTTTTAATAGGAATTCTACCGGCGGGACGATTTTTTAAAGTCACTAATTCTAAATCACCGTATAGAGTAAGACAAAGTGTTCTTGGAATTGGAGTGGCGGTCATTGCGAGAATGTCCGGATTTTTTCCCTTGGCTCTTAATGTTTCTCTTTGTTCCACTCCGAATTTATGCTGTTCGTCTATGATAGCAAGTCCCAGATCTTTAAAGGTTACATCTTCCTGAAAAACGCTATGGGTTCCTATGATAAAGAGTGACTCGCCCGTTTTGATCCTGAATATTTTTTCTGCCCTGGTTTTTTTAGGTTCTTTTCCTACTAAAATTTCTATTCGCAGGAACGGCATATTGCCTAAAAAATTCATTACAGTTTGGTAATGTTGCCTGGCCAAAATTTCTGTAGGAGCCACCATACAAACCTGGACCTGATTGTCCGTGTATCTGAGAGCAGTGAGAAGTGCTACCAAGGTTTTTCCGGAACCCACATCTCCTTGTAATAGGATAGCGGCCGGGGTATCCTGCTTGGTCCATTCTGTTATTTTTTCCAGACTTTCTTTTTGGTCCTGTGTCAATTCGAAAGGTAAGTTTTTGATCAGATCCTTTGCGGTTTTAGATTCTGGAAGGGGCCATAAAACTCTAGGAACTTTCGCTCTTTGGGAACGTTTGTATTCTATTAGAAGATTAAAATAATATAATTCTTCGTATTTGAATCTGGTCCTTGCTCTTCCTAATTGCTCATCTTCTGTTGGAAAATGGATCTCATTATAAGCATGGGCCCGATCCATTAGATTTCTTTTTTTGACAACTTGGGCCGGTAGAATTTCCTGAATCTTACCTTCTAAAAGTTTTAATGCGTAATGGATGAGTTTGCGAAGTTCTCTGGAATTGAGATGTTCGTCTCTCATCGCTTCCGTGGTGGAATATAAGGGTATAATTCTTCCGGTATGAATACTTTCCGGTAAGTCATCTTCTGAGAGATCCGCATTTCCTCCATAGGATAACACTTCGTAATCCGGATGCATGAGTTGGAATCCTCTGAAATATTCCAGTTTGCCGGTCACAGCTACTAGAATTCCGGGTTGGAAGATCCTGCGGAAAAATTGTATCCCTCTAAAAAAGACTAAACTGATCGGTTCGTTGTTTTTCGTTTTTGCAGAGACTACTAGTCTGGATTTTTTTCCATGCGCCAGATAAGAATCGATTACTTCCAGAATTAAGGTAACTGATTCTCCTTGCTTGAGAAGTATGTTTTCCGTTAAGTTCCGATCTAAGTATCTACGAGGAAACCATCCTAAAAGATCTTGGATAGTTTTGATCCCTACGGATTCCAAAACCTCCTGCTTTTTAGGGCCAACACCTTTGATGACTCCAATGGAGCTGCTTAGGGAAATCGTAGAATTTTTTTTATCAGAGACCGAGTTCTTCATCCTGGACTGGTTTCGGTCGAGGAGCATTTTGTATTACTTCCTCTGGGGCCGAACTCGAATCATCCAATCCTAGGTAACAATAACGGCAACCATAAATCCGTGCTTGCCGCTTTGCTCCCGGAGTTGCCGGTTCGAAAAGTACTGCGTATAAATATTCATTCTTATCCAAGAACCGACCACATACAGGGCAAAGTCTAGGGCGGGGAATATTCGGATCCCAATTTCCACCATATACTTTTCTGGGATTTCCGTACTCGTTGTCTTTAGGCTGTTTGGATGCTTTTTTATCCAGACGTTTTGTATCTACAGTATATAGAACATGGAAGAAGATCGCAGCCGCTGCCAAACAAGCGACTAAGGTGAGAAAGGTGATCATTGTTTTAGATAATCCTTTATTTTCTCCGCCATGGAGCCGGGCAATTTTATTCCCTTATCCGCCAATCTTCCCGCGTATTTATGAAAAGAATAAGTATGTTGAGAGGATTTGATAATTCCTTCGAAACATTCTTCTAAAGATTCGGAAATCTTTTCCCAAAGAGGAAGATTTTCCGAGATCATGTTCTCATATTTGTGGAGAAGTCTACGATTCACTCCTCTACAAATGGATCTATAAAAACAAAAACGTATGAGTAAGGCAGAATCTGCATTCTTATCTTTTATATCCTTTTCCAATTGGTTCAGGTTGATGGAGTCCACGATTTCCAATTTATAAGCCTGAGAGCTATGTTCAAAGGTCACAAGATTCAGGAACATATGTTTAAACAGGGAAATTTTATAACAGTTTTCCAGTCCACATTCTCCCATTTTACCTTCTTCACATCTCGTATACATTACTATATCCGTGTCGGAATCGGTAGTGGCTTGGCCGAAATTCAAAGAACCCAAGATATCGAATGCTACCTCGTCTCCTCCATAGTTGATGAGTTTATTGAATTTTTTGAAATCTTCGATTCTCTCTCTGGAGACTCCTGTCTCGTGAGATCTGAAAAACTTTTTTAGACCTACAAATTTTATGATATTGGAGTTTGAACTGAGTTTTGGAAGGGTCATAAAGCTATCGGATAAAATCTTCCGCCGGGACCTCTGAGTCGCTGCTTGCATGGACAAGCTCCAACTTGTCTCCCGAGCAATCGACCTCCAAAAGTTGGCGAATTGAGTGATCCGAAAGTCTATTCAGTTTTACTTTTTTTACAAGATCCTTTTCTAATTCTATTTCCGAGAAGAAGCCTCCGGGTTGAAATCCGAAAACCGAATCCACGGGTCCAAAATTAGAAGGATTCAAAAACACTGTTTTTCCTTTTTTAATGATTCCCTGGTCTTCATGAACATGGCCAGAGACCACTAAAGAAGGGCTATAATCATCTAAATATCTTCTGATCCCTTGGGAACCCACATGTCCAAAACTTGGGATCTTATCTAAAAATCCATACGCAGGATTATGGATCACAACTATGTCAGGATTTTCTTCCTTAAAGAAGTCTTCGGGCTCGCTATAATTTTTTCCGTTACGATTGTATTCGTGGAATTTAACCGCTAACTTTTCAGGGATACCTGAAGTGATCACGGGAGCACCACCGTAACCTGCAAATTTTAATCCTTCCATATCAAAGGTTTTTCTATGCAGGTCTCTTTCGTATAACGCAGAATATTGAAGATCTATATCGTAGTTACCGGGAAGCAACCAGACCGGTGCTTTCGCATATTTTTGGATGATGATTTCGATGAGTTCGTATTTTTCCTTCATCGTTTTTGCAGCTTGGTGGAATAATCTTCTGTAATCGTGGGACTTTTCTACCACGTTTGGCTGGTGCTTCTCCGGAAAACGTACTGCCCTCGTCGCATAATCGTAAGGATTGATATCTTCTTTGATATCATTCATGATCCGGTACATGTCTTCTTGCAGGGTTACGAATTCGATGATTCGTTCTGGATTAAAAAAGGCTTTGTAGATGATGTCACCGGAGAAAAGGTACAAGTCGCATTCGGTTCCTAGTAGGACTTCTTTCAATCCTCTTAGTCCGTCGTGGATATCGGTGAGGTAAATGATCCTCATTTGGACTTATCCTAAATTTTATGTTAAACGACTAAAGCCGTTCGACCCTTTCTATACTGATTCTCGAAAAACACGCGATAATGTCCAATCTTTCTAATCCCTCCACAGCATGAGCATGCTGTCTTCGTTCTCCGAAATCGGTTCTATCCTCAGATAGTCCGGACCAAAAAAATCCAATAACGGTTTTAAGATCGTATTGGAACGCACAAATAAGAATACATTTCCTTTTTCAGGGATTACTTTTTGGACAGTAACAGCTCCTGCAACTTCCGGAATTTCCGCTAAAAAATAATTCAGATCGACTCTGATCTCATTTCCTACTTCCGTAAGGGATAATATTTCCGGAATTTCCTCGACTATTTCTTCTAAAATTAATTTTCGATGGAATTTGAAAACTTTAGAGAAAATTCGTATCGGATCAACGGACCTTGGGTTATGATCATAGAGTCTAAACGCTTCTATCCTAAATACTACTCTGTTTCCATCTACCTTTACAGGTCGTAAAGAGAGTTTGTATCTGATATGATTCGTTCTTAAAATTTTAGACCAGGCCAGTCCTCGGATGGAATAATGTCCGGAAAGGTATAAAACACCTCTACCGGAATCCATCACTAGGGATTCCAGGTCTTCCGTCCCCTCTACCACTTTTTTTTGCAGAACCTTATTCAAAGAATGAAGTAAAACTGCGATCCTGTAATTGCTCTTTAAGGCTTTTTCTTCGAAGGAATTTTTTCCCGTCAGAAAATCTAAAAGATTGAATCCCGAAAGTTTCCGCAAATCGAGCATGGAAGAACAAAGTTAATCCTTCGGATTCGGTCGGTAAACTTCATTTCTATTTTATACCAAAATAAGAATGGAAAGGCCCTCCTATTTCCCTCCTTTTTTTTCCTTGCCGTTTAGGCTTTCCAGGTCAGGATCATCACTCCTTAGGGTTAGTCGGGGAAAAGGATATCTCATGCAAATCGGCGTTATCGGATCTGGGAGTTTTGGTTCTTCTTTAGGAGTGCTGCTGGCGGACAAAGGTTATGAGGTTACCATTTGGGGAAGGAACTCCGACCTCATCCGAGAGATCAATGAGAACCATAGGAACGAAAAATATCTGCCTGGGATAGATCTTCCTAAAAATTTAAAAGGAAGTACTAGTTTAGAAGAAGCCGTCAGAGACAAGGACATGATTGTTTCCGCTCCTCCTTCTCACGCGATCACCGATATTTTAAAAGAGATTAAATCTTTCCTTCCTGAAAAGGCGCCTATTGTTTCTGCAAGTAAAGGAATAGAGAATGGAAGTCTCAGACTGGTTTCCGAAATTTTTGAAGCGGAACTTCCAGGAAAATTTCACAGCAGATTATCTTATCTTTCCGGCCCTAGTTTTGCAAAAGAGTTGGTCAGACGTGTGCCAACGATAGTGAGCATTGCTTCTAAAAACGAAGCAACAGCAAGAAAGGTGCAGGAAATATTCAGTTTCACTTATTTTAGGACTTATTGGACCCCCGATGTTGTAGGAGTAGAAGTAGGCGGATCCTTAAAGAATGTGATCGCGATTGCTGCAGGTGTTTCCGACGGATTAGGATTCGGACAAAATACAAGAGCCGCTTTGATCACCAGAGGACTAACCGAGATATCCAGACTAGGAGTCAAATTAGGAGCCGATCCTCTTACTTTCTTAGGTCCATCCGGAATGGGAGATCTGATCTTAACCTGTTGTGGAGATGCCTCTAGAAACAGGACTGTAGGTTTTAGATTGGGGAAAGGAGAGAGCCTGGATTCTATTTTAGGCGGTATGGTAGAAGTTGCAGAAGGGGTAAAAACCGCAAAAAGTGGATTCGAATTATCCCAGAAATTAGGCATAGAAATGGCCATCACTACCGAGGTGTATAAAATGCTTTACGAGCATAAGAATCCGAAGGAGGTTGTTAGAGATTTAATGGGCCGTGACTTAAAAAGAGAAGGTCTATAAACCGGACTTAAATCGCGATCGATTCCCTTGCAAAATGCAATTTTAAATATTCGTAAAGTAGGCCGCATAAGCCTAATTTTTAAGTATATTCCATTTTTATTAATTTCATTCTGTTCTTTTTGCACATCTCTTTCCGCTCAGGCGCGCAATGACTACGGTTGGACCGGTTCTCCGGGTAATTTTTATCTTTTGATGGACGGCAAGAACGTTCTTACAAAGGAAACCGATTTTAATTCTTTTCCGGAAGGTCTAAGCGGTGTCCAAAAATCGGAGTTTGCTCTTTTAGCGGGAGAATATTTACTTCTTAATAAAGATTCTGGAAAATTCTCCAATCTGATCAATACTATCCGAAAGGAAAAAGATCTAGGCTTTGCAGAAGCTCTTCTGCTTTATTTCCAAGATATCTACTTCTCCAAAAAAACAAACGGAGAAAGTTCCCTAAAAGCATGGAGTCCTCCTGCAGGAGATACTTATCAAAAAGAATTGGTAGAATCTACCCGTAACGTTCTTCTTTATAAAAAACCTGCAGATAAGATCAAATGTTCTCCTAAAAAGCAATATTATTCACTTTGTAGAATGCTCCGACTCGGAAGTTATCTAGCGGATTTTAAACTTTCGGATCCGAACCATGATAGGGAATATACAAATCTGCAAAGAATACTTTCGCCTTTTCCCGGGATCAGCGATCCGGAGGAGAAGGAATTAAAACATATTCCTTTCCTATCTAATTTTCTACCGAATATTTCGGATTATCTTTCCGAATTGGGATTTGCCAGAGACGCGATCCAATTTTCTAAAATAGGGATAGTTTCGGAAAATCTGGGTGGAAGGATGCTATCTCATTCTTATGAAAAATTAGCTTACTATTACTTGGTAGATGGAGATCCGAATTCCGCCGAAAAAGTTTTAAAGTATATCATAGAGAGACAAGGGGAGATGGCTCCCGCGTATAAAAATTCATTATATCTGAAGTTAGGAACTCTTGCCTATTTGCAAGGTGAGCCTGCAAGAGCTTTGGAATATTATTTAAATTTGGATTTTTTACATTGGTCTACTAAGATACTTCATCCTTTTTTGGGAGAACCTATCTCAATCAATAGCGCTCGTGACTTGGTGTCTATCGCCGTTTGGAAATCCAAAAATTCTCACAAAGCGGTAGATGCGCTACAATCAGTCAGTACCCCTAAAAATCTTACAGAAGACGATCTATTTACTAAATTAAGGATTATTCAAATACTTTCGGAAGACGAACCGGAAGTAGCTTCCAAGCTTGCGATGGATTTAAGTTTTCTCGCACAAAGTAAGGGATGGAGACGAGTGGAATATTCCGCCACATTACTGCATGGATTTTTACAGTTAAAAACCAATAATCTCAGAAAAGCGATTATCGAGTTCACCAAAGCTGGCGGTATTTTAAAGGAAGACCCTTCTTATAAAGAGGAATGGATCCGCTTGAACGGGTTATTTCTTTCTCATAAAGAATCCTCGAATCTCAGAGGAGTAAAAAGTTTCTTAGATCAGGCTCTTAAGATTTCTGCTTCCGGTGTTACGGACGATAAAACTTTCGAGATCAAAAATTACCTGCCTCTTTCCTTCGGAAGTAAAAGTTTAGAGAACTCCGCTATAGATTTTTATGCAAGACATGGTTATACGAACGATCTACTTTCTTTCATGATCCATTACGAGGAAAATTCCGAACTTCAGGAGGATGATTCTCCTCCTGACCTTGCGATCCTCAAGACTCATATTAGAATTTCTAGATATAAAGGATTTTATCCTCCCGGAAGAGAGCCTTGGAAATCCGCTTGGTCTGAGATGAGAACCAAAGAGTCCGCTCGAATTAAAGAAGAATCAGACCCGCTCAAAAATGCAAATTTTAAAAAGTTAACTCATCCATTGATCGCAATTTTTGTGAAGGACAAGAGAGTATTTTTATTTCATAAAGATGGAGATTCTTCCGAGTTGGAAGCGAGAGAGCTGAATACGGACAATCCTTCCAGTTATACCGCTCAATCTGCGTTGAGAAGTACGATGGAATCCTTTGCCAAAAAAGAGAAAATCCAGATTTATTTGAATTCTCCCGGAGTAGAAGCAGCTGAATACTTAAGAAAAGAGTTTCCCGACTCTGAGATCAAATTATTCCTTAGATTCGATAAAAGGGACGAGTCGGATTCCGCTAAAAAAGTTTTCGGTCCTGCTTGTGAGAATCTTTTCCCTAAGAACCTTCCGGAAGGAGAGGGGCATTTAGGTTGGCAATCTTTTCCATTACAATATTATGATGGATCTAAATTGCTCCAGGGGAAGTCGGCATTACTCGTTTGGAACATGAAGGTGACTTCTAAATCTCCTAACGGACTTCGGGATTATGAATGGTCTTGTGGATCCGATTCTATTTCTTTCCGAAAGGCGAAACGTAGATTGGATTTTCGGAATTTACCTGATAGGATCGCATTCACTAAGGATTCACTTAACGGTTCTGGCTGGGGAGATAAATCAGAAGATTTTCTGGACTGGGCCAGGTTTTGGTTATCCGCAGGAACTTCTCGCCTGTACTTTGTTAAATATTGGAATCCCGAGTCGGAATCCGACATAAATTTATTAGAAAGACTCGCAAATGAAAATGGGGACCCAAATCTGAATTCCAGAGTCCTAAAAATGGTTCGAAACGCTGAATAACCTGCTTTCACGTAGTTCGGTAAAAGGGGAAATTTTCATTTTTTCGTCTCCAAAACACTCGACAATGCATCGTTTTTCATGGATGGTATCTTAGATAGATGGACCCCGACAGTAGAAGCCGGATTTTTCCGGACCAAAGCGACCTTTTTCCCACCTTGTTTTATTCTTTCGATCTAGCAATCTGCCTAAATCTTACATTCGGAAGATCTTGCCGTTAATGGATGTGATTGGATTTTTCGTAATTCTTCTTCTTATTTTTGCAAACGGATTCTTCGTCTCCGCAGAATTCGCCCTGGTTTCGATTAGACCTTCTCGTTTGGAAGAACTGATCAGAGACGGCAGACCTATGGCTGCCCTGACTAAAAAAGCGGCCAGCATGTTGAACGATATGCTCTCCGTTTGTCAGGTGGGGATCACGATCGCGAGTTTACTTTTAGGTTGGGTGGGAGAAGGTTATCTTTCCAGTTGGATAGAGCCTATTTTTCATTATGCAGGCTATCCTGATTCTGACTTAACGATTCATGGGGTTGCGGTTGCGATCTCGTTTGCATTGATCACATTTTTGCATATTCTTTTGGGGGAACTTCTTCCTAAAACGGTTGCGATCCAAAAGACTGAAACAATGGCTTTGGTGACAAGCGCTCCTATATTCTTCTTTTATTATTTGTTTTTCCCTATTACGTTTTTCTTAAATGGAATAACTTCTTTTATCTTGAAAAGGATCGGGTTTAAGGAAGATTCTCATCGTATTATCCATTCTCCCGAAGAGTTGATGATCCTGATCCAAGAACAGAACAAACAGGGAAATATAGACCAAGAAGAATTCCAGATCATCCAAAATACTTTCCAGTTCTCTGAACATTTGGCAAAGGATGTGATGACTCACCGACTCAGTATTGTGGGAATTCCTGCGGACAGTCAAATGGATGGAGTTCTTTCTATCATCGCAGAACATCATTTTTCCAGATATCCTGTGTATGATGGAACTACTGACAATATTGTAGGTATCATTCACGTTCAGGCTTTTCTTGCATGGCTTTCCGAATCTAAGCGGAACAAAAAGGCAAAGGTCACTACGATCATGCAGCCTCCTATTGTGGTTCCGGAAGGTATGTCTATAGAAAAGGTCCTTCAAAAGTTACGGCTCGCAAAACAACATATGGCGATTGTGATCGACGAATACGGCGGAGTTTCAGGACTACTTACTATGGAAGACATAGTGGAAGAAGTTTTCGGCGAAATCCGTGACGAGACAGACGATCATGAAACGGATGCAGTTCCGTCACATTCTCCCGATGCATTCGATATAGATGGAGAAACCGAGCTAGACGAATTGAAAGAGATCCTAACCGGTATCGAAGAAGACGAGCTAAACGATATCCGCACCATCGCAGGTTTTATTTTAGATAAGTTAGAAGATATGCCTAAGGAAGGAACCGAAGTTGCGATCCCTGAAGGTAAGCTGACCGTAGAAAAAATGGATGGGAACAAGATCATGACCGTCCGTTTTACTAGGCTTTCTGCTCCTTCTTCCTTTGCGATTTAAGTTGTAAATCTGATAGATCGGTTCTGAATCTGTAAGTATGGACAAAAAGGATATTCTGATCGCAGTCAGCGGAAGTATCGCGGCTTTTAGGGCCTGCGAACTGGTGCGTAATCTTACCAAAGAAGGTTATCCTGTTTCCGTGATCATGACGGAGAATGCCACCAAGTTTATAGGTCCGATCACATTCGAGGCTCTTACCGGTAAAAAAGTCCAGGTAGACGAATACGAACACGGAATGGCTCATATTGACGCCAGGAATCGTGCGGCTGTGATTGCAGTGGTTCCCGCAACTGCAAATATTATCGCAAAAATGGCCAATGGAATTGCGGATGATCTTGTAACTTCTACCTATCTTGCTGCGAAATGTCCTGTATTAGTTGCTCCTGCAATGAATCCGAATATGTTCACTCATCCTGCCACACAAAGAAATCTTGCACGTCTGAAAGAAGACGGAGTGATCATATTAGATCCTCAGGAAGGAGTCGTTGTCTGCGGTGACGAGGGTTACGGCAAACTGGCGGATGTTCCAGTAATGCAAAAAAAGATCCTGGAATTGTATCTGAAAACTTCTAAATAAGACGTTCTTCCTTTGGGCAAATATTCAAAAATTATAATAAGTTCAGGACCCACTAGAGAGTGGATAGATCCCGTACGTTTTATTTCAAATGCTTCTTCAGGAAAAATGGGATATTGTTTAGCCCAAGAAGCGGTTCACTTAGTAAAAGATATCGTTTATATCCGAGGACTGACAGAGCCCAAATATTCGGAACCTAAGGGCGCAAGAGTTATAAAGGTAGAAACCACTCTGGAAATGAAAGACGCGGTTTTGAAAGAAGTCGATTCTTCTTCTATTCTTATTATGGCTGCTGCTCCTGCGGATTTTCGCCCTAAAAATGCGAACGAATCCAAGATCAAAAAAGAAGAAGGTAGCGATACCCTTGTCCTGGAGCTGATCAAAAACCCGGACATACTTGTTTCGGTTCACGAAAAGATCCAAACACAAAATCTGAAAGATGTGCTTCGTATCGGCTTCTCCGCAGAGACAGATCTTTTGGATCAAAACGCACTTGCTAAACTCCAAAGAAAAAATCTGGATTTTATCGTAGGAAATTACGTGGGCAAAGACTCCAAAGGTTTTGGGGACTTGGATACTAGCGTGATCGTTTACGGAAGAGAAGGTTCTAAAAAGGAAATCGGTCCCGCTTCGAAGGAGATCATTGCCAAAGGAATTTTAGAATATTTGGATATTCTTTCTAAACAAGAAAGTATTCGATAAGAGCTTGTCCCAAAAGGCTCAGGCTCTTGAAGCCAGTGACTTGGTATTGACCGAAAGTCTATATTTTGGGACAGACTATAAGATTATTTAAAGACCGCTTTTGCCTCGTCCAGAGTGTGATAGATCGCCACTTTTTTAGGTAATTCCATCAATCGGATCACATTCTCTAAGAAGTGATTCAATCCTCCGATCACGATCTTTCCGTTATGCTGATCTACGGTTTTGATCAGCGTTAATAGGGTCGCAACCCCGACACTATTAATATATTCCAAAGAAGAAAGGTCCAAGATGATCTCATAGATCCCTTCGTCGAAAACGAAATTGATCTTTCTGGAAATTTCGAAAGCGTTCGAATTCGTCACTTTTCCGTTCATGATGACGATTAGAACTTCTTTGTCTCCGACGGAGTCTTTTTTAGTTTCTATGTATAGGCCTTCGAATTCCGTTTTTGCCATTTTATCCCGATCCGCGTTAAAGCATCATTGTTCCGTCTTTGATGGTGGCTGTCAATTCCATCCATCCGGAGACTTCTTCCGATTTGGAATCCGTTTTTGCGAATCCGCGGAAAAGTATCCTCAGTCTTCCTTTGTTTTCGATTTCGCCTTCTAAGTCCAGATAGATCCTTCTGTGATCTTTCTTTCTTTGAAAAGTTATTTTCGATCCACTTTGGAGTAAATCCCAATAGGAGGCGACTGTTCCGAAGGTGATTAGACGAGAATTTCCGTCAATATCCAAAAATAAATCCAAATGCGGTTCCCCGAATCCTTCGTGTAAGGACAATGTGCAGGGAAATTCGCTCATAATTCACAATTTGTCTTCCAACCGAATTGCTACCGAGGGTTCTAAAACCACGTCGGAAGCGTCTATCCTTCCTAGAGACGCAGAAATCGAAGCTTCTACACAAGGATGTGTGACCACCACTACTTCTGCAGGTTCCTTTTCCGATTCATTTTGGCGTACGGAAGAAATCGATACTCCGTTTGTTCCCAAATCTTTTGCGATTTCTGCCAAAACTCCTGGTTGGTCTAAGGTGTTAAATCTTAGATAATATCTGGCTTCGGTTTGGTTTGCTTCTGATATGGAAGCTTTTGGAAATCTGTTCTTTTCCATCGGAAGATTTTTGCCGCGTCTTGAGCCGTAATAGATCAGATCCGAAACCACTGCAGACGCGGTCGGTAAAGCTCCCGCACCTTTGCCTACGATCAAACCTGGCCCCGCAAATGTGGTTTTATAATACACCGCATTTGTCTCATTCATCACACTTGCGAACGCATGATGTTTTGGGATCATTACAGGTTGAACCCTGGCTTCTACCTTGCCGTCTAATTTTCTTACAAGACCGAGTAACTTTATCCTATAACCCAGATCTGAAGCGAATGCGATATCCAGTCGTGTAATCTTTGTTATGCCTTCTACCACTATGTTTTGTAGAGGGATCTTTTCTCCGAATGCCAAGGATCCTAAAATGCTGATCTTATGAGCTGTATCTATACCTTCTACGTCGAAGCTTGGATCCGCTTCTGCAAATCCCTTTTCCTGAGCGAGTTTTAAAGCTTCTTTATAATCTAAACCTTCTGTTTCCATTTTGGAAAGGATGAAGTTAGTTGTTCCGTTCAAGATCCCGTAAAGTCCTAGGAACTTATCTCCTGCTAAACAATTCCTTATGGCTCGGATGATCGGAATAGAACCTCCTACGGAAGCTTCAAACCCAATCTCGGTGTGGTTTTCTTCCGCAGTTCTATAAATGATCTCTCCTTTTTCGGAAAGGAGCGCTTTGTTAGCGGTGATCACAGTTTGTTTGGATTGTAAGGCCCCTAATACGATCTCTTCGGAGATTGTGGTACCTCCTACAAGTTCGATGATCATATCGATTTCGGGGTTTCCCACCACTTGTTTGTAATCGTCTGTTATTTTTACTTTAGAAAATAATTTCGAAATAGGGGCAATTTTGGATGGAGTTCGGGTGCAAATCGTATGTACATTTAGGGAGATACCGTATTCTTTTTCGAATCTTGCGGATTCTTCCGAAAGAATTTTAAGAACTCCTGAGCCGACTGTGCCTGCGCCAATTAATCCGATTCGAATCGTCTGCATTCTGGGACAATCCTTTCGGTTGCGGTAGAAACATTCGACCTTTTTTAAGTATGACTAGGGGCTTTCCCTTCGGCTTGGCGGTTTTTTCTTTACTAAATGAGCTAGTCTTGGTAGAGAATCTTTTACGGACGATTTTAAAATTCGTCTAGGACCGTTTAGAGTAAATAGGTCCAAATCCATCGACTGAAAGGATAACCTACTTTATGGCGAACCGTCGTAAGCCTCCCCGCAAAACTTCCGGGAATAAAAAACAAGAATCTTCCCACAAACACCCAGGCGGAGGAAACCGCGGTCATCAGCAGAAAAAAAGACCGGAGCATGGTCGTTCGAATCGCCACCAACAGCATACCGTAGCTAGTAAAATTTCAGAAACGATGAAAGAACTTCCTATGAAAGCTCCTCAATCCGGAGGAAGTTCGGGCACTCTTGTAAAAGTCATTGGATTTCTCGCGGTCGCATTGATCGTATTTTTCGGATATTTTATCGTTCAAGAATATTTAGATAAGACCCCTGTTTATGGAAAACATGGTTGGGACGAAGAAGCTGGATCTCCTGTAGCTTGGGAAGATGCAGTTCGTTATTGTTCTTCCAGAAGAAAAAGACTCCCAGACAAGGAAGAGCTTAAGGTGTTTTCCAAAAGAGCGGATAAAAAGATCAAAACCATTGGGTTGTTTTGGTCTACAAGTGCTGCGGGAGACAAAGGGGACTATATGACGGTAAACTTGAGCAGCGGAGATTTTTCTCCAAGTCCCAGCACAAACAAATTCGCAGTAATTTGTGTGAAATGATGTGATCCATCCATCATGGCTGTTTTAACTTTTTCCAGCGTCAGTTACCTTACCGGATTTCTTCTTTCTGGACTCTGCGCTTTTTTTCTTCTGATCAGAAAGGAAAAGTATGAAACAACTCTACACCTAGGTTGGGTATTCTTATACTGCGCGTTACTCGAGCTTTCCTTTTTGCTCGGGACTTCTTTCTTCCATCCTCTTTCTTTTTTACACAGATGGGTTTCTTTACCTTCTGCGTTTTTACTTTGTGCCCATCTATGTTTGTATTTTTTTCTGCTGAATCCGCAAACCTCCGAAAAGACCGGAAGGATCTTATTAGGTGCCGGATATTTTCTGGCCTTAAGTATTTTGGTTCTGCATATAGTCGGAACAATATTCGCTAAGCCTGTTTATGATTTTGGCGGAGGGGTCTACGACGTAATTCACAGAGCCGACGAAAGAGTTATATTTTGGTTCGGGATTATTTATGTTTCTGTAATATTGCTATTTGGGGTTTGGAGAGGTTTTCAGGCCTATCGATCCGATATACAGTTGATGGCTCTTTCTCTTTGGGTGCCTTTTTTACTTCTCCTTGGAACTACTATACTCTTTCATTTAAAAGAGATCGCTTATCCTCTGGATAGAGCCATCGGACTTTCTTTTTGGAATCCGATCTTTTTGGCCGCATTGTTTTTGGCCTGGTTGATCCATTTAAGAGCCTCCGGAGAAGCTTTTAGTCTTAAATCTCCCATTCTACTTGGGATCGTATTGTTATTATTATTCGTGTTTCAAGGAAGCAGTTGGCTTTTTTTACAACCTGGATTGGAATCTTACAACGAAACAGTTAAGGAAAGATTAAAAGCTCAAGATCTGTCCCCCGATTCTTATCTACTTTCCGTGCAAGATAATGACGGATTTGTTCTGACCGCTTCCGGAGGATTAGAGACTTCTTTTTTTGCAGAATCCAAAAGAGATCTGATCCTTTCCTTTATTTGGAATCATCCTTCTTCCTTGAATAAGGAATTTCCTTCTTACGCAAAAGTTGCGGAGTCTCTAAAAGGTTCCGATAAATATTCCGAAAATTTAATTAACTTTTCCAAGGGTTTGGAGAAGGTCCGTAAAAAGATCAGGAATCTTCCTCCCAAGGATATCCGGGACGGGATTTTGGAACAGATCTCTCCGGACGGTAAGGAAGAGAAACTTGCCTTATTTTTAAAAATACTTTCCGGTTCCGTGAAAAACTCTTCTGCAGAAGGAGAGGCGCTGCGTAGTTTTGCGTTGGACCAGATGAGAGAATTGGTCCCGGAAGGAGAACCTCGATTCAGAAGGATCCCTGGACTTGCAATGGGAGAATATTATTATTCCATAATCCAAAAGTCTCCGGGTAAAACCCAGATGAAAGAGATAGGCATTCCATATCAGGAATTTTTGTCTTTCGAGACTGGGTTACTGAAAAAGCCGGTCCTTGCATTCTTAGTTGGTCTGCTTCTTTTTTCCATAGCGATCAATTCGTTTTTCTCGTTCTTCGTGATCCATCCTTTGGACAGATTGTATTCAGCATTGGAGCTTGCAACCGAGGGAGATCTGCAAAGAGAATTACATCCGGAAGCTTGGGACGAGATCGGAAGTTTAGCGGACCAATTTAATCGAATGATCCAATCTGTCCGAACGGAAGAAAGTTCCGGATCAACTTCTTTTAGTCGGAACGAAGCCGTGTCCGGATCCGACGGCTCAATTTCTTCCTGGAAGGAAATTTCGGATCGGATCAAAAGAACCAGTTCAGTTTCGGAATTGAAAAAATTCCTTTCCGATCTGCAAGGAAGCCAAGACTCACATCCAGTTCGTTCTAAACTGATCTTAAAACTAGGCTTGAAGATCAAGGATTATCAAACTGCCTATATGGCTGCCCGGGAACTGAGAGAGATGGGGATCGTGAAAGATCCTGAAATGCTTTTTATCCTGTCTTATTGCGCCAAAAAAACTGGGGATATCCAAGAAGCCATTCGTTTGTCAGAAGAATTGAGATCAATTTCCGAAGGACATTCCCAAAACAATCTGCATCTTGCTGATATGTATTATCATACAAATCGTTTGGATGAAGCCAGGGATCTCGCGATCCAGATCCGTAAAGATCAGGGACCTTCTGCAGCAGTTACGAAACTTTTGAATGCGATAGAAAAAAAAGGCGCCTGAGATATACTGGGTTAATGGCTCCTCAAATCCGGAAAATTTCGGGAAAATTCCAAAACTCTAAAGGATCTTTTATAGGGACGATAGAGCTGGATCCGAAAACCGGTCTTATAAATTCCGTCCAGAAAGAAAAAATATTACAATCTTCTAATGCAGAAGAGCTGACTTTTGATCCGGAAAAATTCGTGATCTTTTCAGGTTTCGGTGATATTCATGTGCACGCAAGAGAAGACGAATCCGGAAAACATAAATACAAAGAAGATTTTTTATCCGCAGGAAATGCTGCGATTAACGGAGGTGTGATCCATATCGCGGACATGCCCAATAATCCGATCCCTCCTACTGACGATATTACTTATTCTAAAAAGAGAGAACTCGCGGATCATTCTCCTATTCGGATCACTTTATATGCGGGTATAGGTCCTCATACAAAACCTCTAAAAGCTCATGTTCCGTACAAGGCATTCATGGGACCTTCTATCGGCGAATTATTCTTTTATTCCAACGAGCAGTTGGAAGAAACCATTCGTCATTACAAAGGTTGTAATGTTAGTTTTCATTGTGAAGATCCTGAAGTTTTAGAAAAGAGCCAAAACGAAACCTATCATGAGGATAGAAGGCCCGCTATTGCAGAAACTTTGGCTACCGATTTTGCACTGTATCTGATCGAAAAATACGAACTCATCGGAAAGTTATGCCATTATTCTACGGAAGAAGGTTTAAAAAAGATCATAGAAGCCAGGAAGAGGGGCGTTAAAGTAAAATGCGAAGTGACTCCTACTCATTTGTATTTTGATCGAACCATGCTTACGGATGAGAATCGTCATTGGTTCCAGATGAATCCACCTTTAAGAGGACCGGAAGACAAAGAGGCTTTACTCCAAGGAATTAAAGAAGGCTGGATAGACTTCTTAGCTACTGATCATGCTCCTCATTCGATCGAAGAAAAACTAAAAGGTACGTCCGGTATTTCTCAACTCGATACGTATTCTTTATTCGTGACTTGGCTTCATAAGATCGCGGGAATTTCTCTGGAAAAAATTTCAGAAATTTGTGCGGAGAATCCGGGCGATTTCGTGGCAGAGTTTTTGCCTAAAGAATACGGAAAAGGATTCGGAAAAGTTGAAGAAGGTTATTGCGGAAGTTTTACGGTTCTGGATTTTGCAACTCCGACTACATTCAAAAAAGAAGATATAAAAAGTAAAAGTGGTTGGTCTCCTTTCGAGGGTGTCACGTTTCCCGGAAGTATTGCTGCTGTCATTCACCTCGGAAAAAAGGTAAAGTAGGAGAATCGGAATATTTTTGCTCTAATTCGAGCAGGAATTTTTTTCTCCAAAGTCCTCCTCCGTATCCTGTGAGATCTCCGGTTTTTCCTATGATCCTATGACATGGGATCAGAATAGCGATCCGATTTTCTCCATTTGCTTTTGCTACAGCCCGGACTGCGTTTTTGTCTCCGATCCGGATCGCTTGGGCTTCGTAGGAATTTGTCTTTCCATAAACTACCGAATGTAGGGCCTCCCAAGCTTTTTTCTGGAAGTCGGTGCCTAAGACTACTAGAGGAATATCGAATTCTTTTCTTTTACCTTCGAAATATTCCTTAAGCTGTTCTTCTAACTGATGGAAAAATCTACTTTCTCCCGGTTGGATATCTTCTCCAAAGACTTTCTTCAATCGTGAGAGTTGGAGTTCTAACCTCTCTTTTTCCGTGAATTCTAAAAGGCAGATACCTTCTTCCACCGCGCCCGCGAGAAGTATTCCTAATGGGGATTGGATTTCTTTACTGAGGATCATTTCTTTGGCTAAGTATAAAAGATTTTTTGAATTTAGCACAACCCGAAAATTGCTGTAAAATATCTTACTGAGGATCTTCTAATTTAATCAGAAGCCGACCTAAGACCAAATCACGGACCAAACCGTTTTTGCCTAGATCTGCGTTAGCTTCGTCTAAGTAATGGAAAACAATACATGGATACCCAACTTAAAGATAAAATCGCTTTAGTCACCGGATCAACCGCCGGGATTGGACTCGCAATTGCCACTGGCCTTGCAGCAGAAGGAGCCCAGGTCATCGTAAATGGAAGGACCAAAGTCAGAGTAGAAGAAGCAATCTCAATCATTCACAAAAAATTCCCCAAAGCGGATCTTCTTGGAATGGAAGCGGATTTTTCCAACAAAGAAGAAGTTAACAAAATCGCATCAAAATTTCCTAATGTAGATATTCTTGTGAACAATGTCGGGATTTTCGAGCCCAAAGACTTTGTAGAGATCCCTGACGAAGACTGGATACGGTTTTTCGAAGTGAACGTTCTAAGCGGAGTCAGACTTTCCAGAGCGTATTTACCTTCTATGCTCAAAAAGAATTGGGGAAGGATCTTATTTGTATCTAGCGAGTCCGGGATACAGATCCCGAGTGAAATGATCCATTATGGAGTCACAAAAAGTGCACAGATCTCTTTAGGTAGGGGAATTGCAGAACTCACAAAGGGAACCAATGTGACTGTGAATTCTATTCTTCCAGGACCCACTCGCTCCGAAGGTGTGGAAGGATTCCTCGAAGACCTTGCGAAACAACAAAACGTTTCCACCACTACCATAGAAAAGGAATTTTTCAAAAACGCAAGACCCACTTCTCTATTACAAAGATTCGCAACAGTGGAAGAAGTAGCAAATCTTGCAGTTTATCTTTCTTCTCCACTTTCTTCCGCAACAAATGGCGCAGCACTCCGAGTGGATGGGGGTGTGGTCAAGTCTGCATTCTAGTATGATCCGATTAAGTGTTTTAGATCAGTCTCCAATTCGCAAAGGTGGAACTGCGTTCCAGGCGGTCCGAGAGACGATTGAACTTGCGAAACTGACTGATAGGTTGGGATACCATAGATATTGGGTTTCAGAACATCATAATATTCTAGGATTAGCCGGATCTTCTCCTGAAGTTTTGATCTCGCATCTTGCCGGTGAAACGAAAGGGATCCGCATGGGTTCCGGAGGGATTATGCTTCCTAATCATAGTTCTCTCAAAGTGGCTGAAAATTTTAGGATGCTCGAAACTCTTTTTCCGGGAAGGATAGATTTGGGACTAGGCAGGGCTCCCGGCGGAGATCGACTAACAGCCGCTATATTGAATCCTTCTAACAGTTTTGTTCAGAATGATTTTATCCAACAACTGGTGGACTTACGAGATTTCTTGACGGATAATGCGGAACCGGATTCCATTCAAGAGAAAGTAAAAGCGATCCCAGTTGCAGAAACCTGTCCCGAACTTTGGATCTTAACTTCTAGTGGAGAAAGCGCTTTGATCGCGGCCCATTTCGGGATGGCTCTTTCTTTTGCTCAGTTTATAAATCCTACAGGGGGATATGCGAGCATTCAGGCTTATAAGGAAAGATTCCAACCTTCCGAAGCGCTTCCAGCTCCTCAAGCAAGTGTCGGTATTTTTGTGTTATGCGCTGATACAAAAGAGAAGGCAGAAGAACTACAGGCTGTAATGGACAGACAACTTTTAAATATTGAAAAAGGGATTAGCGAAGGTATACTTTCCTATGAAGAGATTAAACCGTACGTGTATTCCGATATGGAAAGGGTTAGACTATTACACAATCGGGGAAGAATGATTGCAGGAACTCCTGATACGATCAAAAAAAGGATTTTAGATCTGACCCAAGAATACGGAATTGATGAAGTAGTGGTTTCTACTATCACATATGATTTTAAGGACAGGGTTCGTTCTTACGAACTTTTGGCAGAAGCTTTCGAATTAGAAAAAAGATTATAAAAGCGTAAACTAGGGAAGTGAGAACTGGACTAGGTCCTGCAAACCAAGCGGGACCTAGTCTTTTTTATTATTAGGCTTCCGGGTTTTCCAGAATTAGAGCGATCCCTTGGCCCCCACCGATACAAAGAGAAGCGACTCCATATTTTGCCTTTCTCCTTCTAAGTTCGTAAGCCAAAGTGATGGTCACTCTTGCGCCGCTTGCACCGAGCGGATGTCCGATTGCGACTGCTCCACCATTTACGTTAGTGATCTCAGGATTTAAGCCCAATTCCTTTTGGACTGCAAGATACTGAGCTGCAAACGCTTCATTTACTTCTACAAGGCTCATGTCGGATAGTTTTAAGCCTGCTTTTTTGAGTGCGATCGGAATTGCTAATGCAGGCCCGATCCCCATTTTAGCCGGGCCACATCCTGCGTGTCCGTATCCTCTGATGATTGCCAAAGGTTTTTTACCTATTTTTTTGGCGTAAGAAGCGGAGGTAACGATTGTAGCTGCCGCTCCATCGTTTAGACCGGATGCATTTCCTGCAGTTACTGTCCCACCGTCTCTAAATGCAGGTTTTAGTGCAGAAAGTTTTTCGATAGAAGCAGCACCTTTGATAAATTCATCTTTTTCTAATGTAATCGGTTTTTTGCCGCCGACGGTTACAGGAAGGATCTCTTCTTTTAGCCTACCTTCTACCGTTGCTTTTTCCGCTCTGGTTTGGGAAATTCCTGCCCACTCGTCTTGTTCAGCTCTGCTGATCTTATATTGGTCTGCAAGATTTTCCGCAGTGGCGCCCATAATGAGTCCAACGTATTGGTCGGTTAATCCTTGCTCTAATGTGTCCTCAAATTCCGCGGAACCGTATCTAACTCCCCATCTAGCGTTACGCACAACATAAGGAGCATTACTCATGGATTCGGACCCTCCTGCAAGAACCGCTTCCGATTCTCCTAAGTAGATCTTTTTAGCTGCTTGGATGATTGCTTCCATTCCGGATCCGCAAAGTCTGTTTAAGGTCAAAGCAGGTACAGTGATAGGTAATCCTGTTTTGAGTCCAATATGTCTAGCAAGATAGATGGCTT
Source organism: Leptospira johnsonii (assembly GCF_003112675.1). NCBI lineage: Bacteria > Pseudomonadati > Spirochaetota > Leptospiria > Leptospirales > Leptospiraceae > Leptospira > Leptospira johnsonii. The sequence goes on from NZ_BFAY01000011.1 coordinate 1,377,596, forward strand.
CTTTTCCTGTGGGGACCACGTTCCCGAAAATAGACTCACCTATATCGGAAGGATTGACTCCTGTTCTTTCCAGCAAGGATTTAGAAACTAAAACTCCTAAATCTACTGCGCTTACATCTTTTAATGTTCCGCCGAAATTTCCGAAAGGGGTGCGGATTCCGTCCAACAAAACTGCTTCTTCCATTTTTCCAGTCCTAAAAATATTAACATTACGCAGTCATTAACTGCAGATCAATACAATGTACTACCATTCCATTTTACGCCGTTTCCGAGTCATACTATTTTAATTCGAATTCGGGGCAATCGATGGAGAATGGGACTTCTTTTCCTTCCTTATTAATATAGAAGGAAGAATGTTTTAGTCTATAAACTCCTGGAGCATCATTCTTATCAGTTTCCCAGACCAATCGGATCGTATCATCAAACAAAGGTAAGAAAGATTTTTTATAATAGAATTTAGTGGCCCAGTCGGAGTCGGTATAAGCAGTGATCCATTTGTCTCCTTCTTTCTTTTCTACATTGAAATAGGATCTTTGTTTTGGATAAGAGATATTCGGATTTACCGAACTCACTTCGCAAGAAACGGATTCTCGGATTTTTGCGACGCTTTCATTTGGTGTTTTTACTTTAGGTTCAAAAAAAGAGATCCTCTCTCTATTAGGAACATCCGTACCTATAACCGTAGAGCTCAGATCTTTAGGATAAGGTCCTTGGTTACTTGCCTTGTTTTGTAAAAGGTCATTTGCAAGCCTGTTGTATTCTTGTCTAAAAAGATCCAAGCTAAATGGCCCATGAAGAGTGTGCCCACCTTCGTATTGTTGTGTAGAATATTCTTCCTTAGTAGTGATATATCCCGCAAAATCGTTAGTTAACCCGGAAAGCGCGATCTCTTTGATCTTTGGCCCTAAAACTTTTTTGACGGTTTCTTTCATTCTTCTGCTGGACATCGTCGTGACTTCGTTAGGCGAAACGATCAAAGCAAAATCTCCGATGGTAGCAAGTCCTAGTGGCAGAATTTGAGAAAGAGAAGGATCAGGTTTTGTTTCTCCCATCGGGAATAGGATCGCTTTAGGTTTTTGGCAAACTCTCAATTCATCGCTTGGAGCCTGAAGTAATCTTGCTGCCAACCAATCAATATAGAATTTTCTATCCTCGTCCTTCATTCCTTCGTGAAAAAGCCAATGCCCTCCACCTTCTTCTGTAGAACCCGCGGCTAAGGCGTATCCATAAGCAGAGAGACAGGTTCTTTCGTCCTTTCCCGTTTCTGAAAATTCCTTACGAACGATCGAGTTCGGCATATCTATAAAAGATTGCGTATAGTTGAGTCCAGAAGGTAAAGCCCTGAGATTATCATCGTTTAGGATTTTAGAACTAGCAATATATTGCCTTTCTCCAATGATCTTGGTACTCTCGAACATATCCTTTCCCGGACCTGTATTGTTCAGATTCAGGTTTGGAGTTACATCCCCTTCGTTTGCCTGTGCAAAGATCGCGATAAAATCTTTTGATCCTCTTTTAGAGGCTTCCGATTCGGAAAGATAAGAAGCGTAGCCTTTATTATCTGTAGATATCAAATGATTGTCGAAGGTCATACTAGTAGTATGCACCCCGAACCAGTTTATAACCCCGATCACACCTCTTCTGGTATTTACCGAGATTTGGATCATTGTTTTATCAGTATCGGAGTTATACTTGTCTCTTTCTTCTTTAGGATTCGCTTGGTATGCCACTAAGGAGCGATTTGCTCCGGCTCCTTCTACGGTCGCGCTTCCGATTAGCAACTGAGCTATTTCTTTTTTGGAATAAGCTTCCTTAATTGCCTGAAAGATCCCGTTTACGATCACAGAATAGTATTCAGGAAAAAACTTAGTAGTATATATAGAATTTTGAATATAGTGAAAGAATCCCGCGGGAGCGCTATGAGTATGAGAAGCGTTTAGGAGAACGTTCGCGAAATTAAAATTAGGATCTACTTCCTTCTTCAATCTGACTACGATGTCCCTCTGTACTTCATGGGGAACTCCACCAAGCTCAGCAGTCACGTAGGCTAGTAATTTTCCCGATTTAGGGTCCTTGATGACTAAGGCTCTTGCAAATTGCCGGAGATGTATACCTTCTCCTTTTTGTCCTTCTTGTGCATATCCCCAGAACATAATCCCAGTTGGAGGTCCTGTGATATCTACTTTGGACATTCCAGCCTCGAAATTAAAATCTTTGATCTGAGGTTTGGCTGTTCCGGAAAATGTGGGTCCGGAAAAAAACAGAAATAAGAACGGAAGAATAATCACTAAACGGAACTTCTTCATAACAGGACTCCTATCGGATCTTTATAAAAAGTATTTTATCAAATTCGAATATTTAGCTTATTCAACATGTTCTGCAATAGGGAAGGTAAGATGAAAAGGAGAAGCTCCTATTCCTGTTTTTACTCCTCCACCTTTGATGAAGTCAGGAAAGACAGTTTCATCCGACCAAACGGATTCTATTCTCGCGAATTTTCCTTTGCCTTTTCCTATAAATGCAGTGCTTAATTTGGATCCATCTTCCGCTTTTTGCAAAAGAACATAGGGAAGGATAGAAGTGCTTACAGGAAAATTAAAACCTAATGTTCGGATCTTAATTTTGAAAAAAGTTTTTCCGTTTCTAGAAACTTCTATCTTAGTTATTGAACCTTCTTTTTTCCAAACGAAATCAGCTCTTTCTTTTGGTATGGCCCAATTTCGAATTCCTTCTTCCACTGAGGTTTGGCTGGATACAAAAATGCGAGTGATCCTTTTGTAATTCGTGTCCTTATGTTCGAAATTTCCAGGAATGTATAAAAGTTCGTAATAAGGTCCCACATCTGATCTTTCGTAATTCACTAACATCAAAGAACCGAGTCCTCCTTTGAAGGATTTGCGGTCTTCTTCGTCCAAAAATGCCATTTCTGAATTGTAGGACTTCCTACCGAATAATGGGAACAGGAATCCTTCGCCAGTTAAAGACCAAGGAGCTGGAAAATGTCTCTTAGGGGACTGGGGTTTGCTCTTCGTATTTATGGCTTTTTTGGGAGATTGTTGTGTAGTTTTAGAGGCTTTGGTCTTAGGTTTAGCCTTGGAAGAGGCGGTTGCTTTCATTCTAGGGGTCCGTTTCTATCTTTTTTGTATCCTATACTAGGAAAATACCCAAATTTGAAAAGGAAACTCTTGAACATCCTGCCCATTTTTGGGATAACTGGACAATGGGGACGATACTCGAGCCGTTCTCGGCTTTCGAGTGTCCCGAAGGCAAAAAATATGACTGCAGTAGCTGCTCCGCGTCCTAGAAGACGCACTAGAAATAGTTTAAATAAAGAATCCATCGTCCAGGCGGCTTTGGATATATTGAACGAAGAGGGAATTGACGGGCTTTCCATGCGAAGGATCGCCGAAAAGTTGGATTGTAGTGTAGCAAGCCCTTATTCTCATTTCAAGAGCCAACAAGATATCATCAAAATTATCATTTCCCAGGGGGAAGCTCAGTTAACCGAAACTCTGAGAGCTTCCAGACTGAATGGAAAAAATTCTTATGAAAAATTAACCCTGATCGCAAGGGCTTATTACGATTTTTCCGGGAATAACCAAGAGCTGCATAAGGTAATGTTCAATACTGTTCATGGCCATATGCATAGAAAAGCATTCCCTAAACTTCCAACCAGTTACCGAGTATTTTTGGAAACTATCCGAGCGGGCGTTAGGTCGGGGGAATTCAAGATCAAAGAAGAAGATTATCCTTCTCTCGCAAGAACAATGTATTCCTGGATGTATGGGATCATCGTTTTGGACATGACTGGAATGTTGAAAAAAAGAGGGATTGGTGATCCTCTTGACGAAGGCTTTTTATTTTTCCGTAAAATACTTTTAGATAAAGAATGAGAAAAAAACTTCTCTTTGCTCTAGCTGTATTAGTACTCATCGTACTTACCGCTTTACCGTTTGTTCGTTCTAGAGAAAAAATTGAATTAAACGAATCTGTTCGTTCCGGAGTCTCCGGTCAATTCGCGGAACTTCCCTTGGGTTGGACCCATTACGAATTATCCGGACCGGAAAAGGGTGATCTTGTCGTTTTAGTTCACGGTTTTTCCACTCCGTATTTTATCTGGGACCCGGTCCAAAAATCACTGACAGACGCCGGTTATAGAGTTTTACGTTTCGATCTTTATGGAAGAGGATATTCTGATAGGCCGGATACCGTCTATAATTTGGACCTGTTTACTTCTCAGATCCATGATCTATTAAATTTTCTGCATATAAGCGGGTCTTTTGATATTATGGGACTTTCGATGGGAGGTCCGATTGTCGCTCACTACGTTTCTAAATATCCGGACAGAACAAAAAAAGTAGTCTTACTAGATCCATTCACTTCAAAAACGAATACATTTCCTCTGACTATTCCTTTGATCGGGGAATATTTGAACTCTGTTGTTTATATTCCTTCTTTGCCCAAAGGTATCTCTGCTGATTTTGTGGATCCTTCCAAGGTTCCGAGCGGCTGGGTTGAAAAATACGAGACCCAACTGAGTTTTAAAGGTTTTGGAAGAGCTATACTTTCTACGATCCGAAATATTATTTCTTTCGAGCCTAAGTCTGAATTTGAGAATTTGGCCTTAACTAAAAAGCCTGTTTTGGTCTTTTGGGGAGATCAGGATCACACTACTCCTTTGGAAAAAGGAGAGTATGTGAAGGAGCTTTTGAAAGCCGAATTCGTTTTGGTAAAGGATGCGGGGCATCTGCCTCATATAGAAAAGCCGGATATAGTTCTTCCGGCTATCTCTAAGTTTTTATCTAAGTAGTTGCTAAATCCTTAATATTTAGCCAGAGAAGGATCCACTTCGTCGGAATACAAAAGGATCCCGCCTTCTAGGTTAAATACTTTGGAGAAACCTGTGGATTTTAAAACTCCGCAGGCATTTGCGGATCTTGCTCCGGAACGGCAATATACGATAATTTCCTTTCCGGAAGATTTCCAAGAGTCCAATTCTCCGATCCTAGCAGGCAATTCCGCAACCGGGATCAAAAGATCCGTCCCTTCGATTGTGGAGATTTCCTGTTCGTTGGGGTTACGCACATCCAGTAGGTAAAAATCGTCGCTTCCCGATTTTCTGGCGTCCAATCTGTTTTTTAATTCTTTCGGATTCATTCAGTCTCCTATATGATCACTATACCACGGAAGACAGTTCTTCCATTTCGATTTGCAGTTTTTCCCAGGTTTCGGTCAAACGAGAGATCTCTTTTTTAGTCTCGTTGTAATTGTCTAGTTCCATTTGATAACTGCGCTTTTTATAAAACTCCGGGTCTGCGAGAAGCTCTTCGGAGTTCGTTTTATTCTTTTCTAATAGAGCGATCTTGCCTTCGATTTGTTCTATTTCTTTTTGTAATTTTTTAACCCGATTTTTGTCAGCGTTCTTTTGGGATCTGCTCTTGTTTTCATTGCCCGCGTTTTCGAACGGAGCCTTGACGGTAAAACCGCCTTCCGCTTCCAATTCTTCCGGGGGGAATTTTAGATAATCCGAAAAGCTTGTATTCAGATCCTTTACTTTTCCGTTAGAAACGGAAACAGTCCTGGTGCATAAGTCCTTTAAAAAATCTGGATCGTGGGAAATGACTAAAACCGCTCCTGGATATTCTTGGAGTGCACGTTTTAAATTATCTCGAACTACTAAGTCTAAGTGGTTGGTAGGCTCGTCCAAAAATAAGGTGTTGGAGGAGAATCTTACCAAAAGAGCTAATCTCAATCTGCTCTGTTCTCCTCCCGATAGAAGTCCCACTTTTTTGAAAACCCTATCATCGCTGAAAGAAAAATAACCCAATAGCTTTCTTGCTTCTACGTCTGGAAGATCCGGATACACGGAAAGCACAGTTTCTAAAAGATTTTTTTCAGGATCCAGATGTTCATGGTGGTTCTGAGAAAAGTAGCCGATCTTTGTTTTAGGTCCGAAAGTGACTGAACCCTCGGTTAATTTATGAATTCCTAATATATTTCTTAAGAATGTGGATTTACCCGCACCGTTCGGTCCGATGATCGCGATCTTGTCCCCATTGGAAACGTGAAGCTCCGCGTTGGAAAAAATATTCTTACCTGTCTTTTCGTAAGCAAATGATGCGTTCTCGATCCTGAATGACAGATTTCCGCAAGGAGTATAATTGAACCTGTATTCTGTTTTGGAGTTCCAGAAGGAATCTTCAGGTTCTTCTACCTTATCCCTTTTTTCCAATCTTTTGATAACGCTTTGGACAGCTTTTGCTTTTGTAGCTTTGGAACGGAAACGTTCTATCCATTCGGTCCTTTTCTTTAAGTAAGCTTCCTCTTTTTTGAATTGAAGTCTCAACTTATCCAAAAGTTCGTTTTTATGTTCGAAGTAGTCTTCCAAAGTCCCTTTAAATTCTAGAACACCTGACGGATTTAATTCTGCGATTGTATCAGTAGTCGCATTCAAAAATTCAGGATCGTGGGTTACAAGAACGAAGGAACGATTCGTATCCGCTAAATATTCCGCAAGCCAAGCCTTAGAAGCATGATCCAAATGGTTGGTAGGTTCATCCAAAAGAAGAAGGTTTCCCGGATTTAAAATTGCGATCGCGAGTCCAAGTCTGTGCTGGTAACCTGGAGAAAATTCTTTTACCTTCTTCTCCATTTGATCATTAGAAAAACCTAAACCACCAATGATCTTTTTTGCCTGAGCTTCTAATTCATGAACACCGTAGGTAAATGCGTATTCTTCCAGTTGGCTTTGTTCTTCTAATAAGGCCTCGAACTCAGGAGATTCATGATCCGTGCGATCCATTCTTGCATGAATGTCCTCGGAACGTTTTATATATTCGTTATAATGCTTATGTTTAGAAAGTGCGGTGTCGATCACCCTTGCTTCGAAATTGAAATCGGGGATCTGTTGGAATAAAGAGATCTCGGTATGTTTGGAACGACTGACTATCCCTTCCTCTGGATTCAGATCTCCAACGGCCATTTTGAATAAAGTGGATTTGCCGGAACCGTTTGGTCCTACTAAGGCAATTTTAGAGCCGGGCTTGATATGCCAGGAGAAGTTTTCGAAAAGTGTGGAGCTACCGAACCGGTGCTTGATATCGATGAATTGTAGCATGGTCCAAGGAATTTCTGAGGAACCCCCCGCACGAGTCCGCGGAGGTTATTGAGGGTTTTTAAAGTAGTGCTTACTTCTTATTCGCGAGTTCTTCTTTTCTCGCTTTAAGATGTTGTACGTACTTGCTCGTTTCCCCGTTCATCTTCTCGACTGCGTCTTTTAAAGCTTGGTCAAGCTCCCCGGCGCTCATCTTGTTGATTTTTTTGTTCTTCTTTTCGGCTGTCTCTTCAGACATAGGTACCTTCCGATGCGTTCGTATTGCCAAAATTTACGGAAATACCTCTTTCGACAACCTATTTTGGCCCCAGAGCTTGTTTCCAATCAGGAGAGAAGATAAATTAGAATGGAAATATGTCCGGATTGGAGTTCTATAGGATGCATATTCGGCATGTTATACAATTTATTTCAAACGAAAGAAGGTTTAGGGCCTTTATTCTTACGCTTGGGTCTCGCTATATGCATTTTCCCACATGGAGCTCAAAAGGCATTGGGTTGGTTCGAAGGTGCCGGGTTTTATACGGCTATGGATTATTTTACAGAGACCTTGGGGGCTCCTTATGTTTTAGGAGTTCTGGTAATTGGTTTTGAATTCATTGGGACCATCTGTTTGGTATTCGGATTTTTAACTAGATTCTGGGCCTTGGGACTTACAATCACTTTGACAGTCGCCGGTTTCACTCATAAAGAATACGGCTTTTTTATGAATTGGTTTGGTGATAAAGGGGGAGAAGGTTTCGAATACCATATTCTTGCTGTATCAGCAGCACTTTCCCTTTTATTCAGAGGAGCAGGTTCTTTCTCTTTCGATAAAAAGTTAGGAGAATGGTCCGTATAAGAACCGATCCTTAAAGATCAAGGTCTTTGGAGTCTGCATGTAGACAAGCAGGCATAAAAAAACCCGGGATCAAAATCCCGGGCTTTAATTTAAGGAGTCACCTTTTAATTTTTCTTAATAGATGATCTTTTCAACCGAGTTCTCATCCAGGATGTAAGATCCTTTTAGGGTTTGAACGATCAGTTTTCCTTTCTTTTGAGAAACCACCACACCTCTTATCTCACGGCCATCTTTCATTATGATATGTTCGATACTCTTATCATAAAGTTCTTCCAGCTCTTGCTCGGTTTTAGCGGTCTTTAAGTTTTGAGTGCTTGCTAAAACTTCTTTATCCAGGCCGCTCAAGTTTTTGCGCATGTCGCCGTATTCAGGAGTTTCTTGTTTAGCACGTTTTGAGTCTTCGATCACGAGGACTTTTTCGTCTGTGACTATGATCAATCCGCCGGTGATTAAAGCTCTTTCGGTCTTATCATGGATCAAAGGAGTCACTTCGACTGCACCTTCGACTACGAAGACGGAAGATTCTTTATCCGAAGCGTTCACTTCGAAAGAAGTTCCTCGAACCGCCGCCACCACAGTAGGAGTATCTACGAAGTAGTTTGCGTTTTTCTTTTCCTTCTCGACTAGGTTCAGGATCTTACCTGACATTAGGGAAATCCTGATTTGAGAAGCGTCCGTTTGTCTTAAACTTTTGAGAACTAACTCGGAGTTTTCTTTTAAACGGATCACACTGGAATCGGTCAGACCGATATCGATCGATCCACCTTTGCCTGTTACGATCTTATCGCCTTCGCTAAGTATATCACCTAAATGTAATGCGACCGGAGCTTCTTTTACATTCTTCGCGTCGCCTTTAACGAATACGACTGCCGCTTTAAGCAGTGTACCTTCGGCTACAGGTGCGGCTTCTTTTTTGAAAATAGTGAAATAAGTTCCGGCTCCAATCCCTACGAATAAGATTGCTGCCGCAGCTAAGAACCATACTTTATTTTTGGAGCCGCTCAGTTGAACTACATTGTCCTTAGTAGGAGATTGCATAATATTTGCCTCCACAGAGAAGCGAGGAGACATGCCGATCCATTTTGGATCGAAGTCCGGCGCCTTAGAATTCGGTAGAGACTTTTTGAGGAGCTCTGCGAATGTTTGGAATTCAGGGTTCATTCTTTCCATCCTCTTTACCGTTTCCTTTAGTTCCGGGCCGCTTCACATTGTCCTGCCCGCTCAGTTGGATCAACAAACTGAAGGCTGGTACCTTGCTCATTTTTTTGAGTGAGGATGGCTTTTTTGACGAAATGAATCGATTGTTCGAAATACATAATTAGCGAAAATCCTAGGATTTTAGAAAAGAAGAAGGTTGGATGCCTCTCTTCTTCCCCTCTTGTAAAAGCTGCTTTTCGGCTCTTTCCAGCAGTCGGGAAACCCCAGATACGGATAAGTCCAGTACGGAGGCTATCTCTTCTAATTTGCAACCTTGGGAATAACGCAGCTCTATAGCTGTCTTTTGTTCTTCCGGTAAGGTGCTCAATAATTCGCTTACGATCTTTCCGAGATTTTGGGCTTCCATCTCGTCCAGGACCTGGCTTTCAGGTCCTTGGCCTTTGGAGCTAAATAAAGAAGAAGTTTCCTCCCCAACGAGAGCAACGTTCTTTTGATAATAGGACTTTCCGTGGTTGATCATTAGGTTCCTGGAGATCCTGAATAAGATCATTCTGGAAACCTGCTCATCCGGTATTTCCTTGCCGGAATAATGTTTAAAGAAGTTCAAAAAAGTGTCTTGTAATAGGTCCAAGGCTGTGGATTCATCTTGGACAGAACGCCGAATGAATGAAAACAAGTGATCCTTATTTTTATTGTATAGTTTTTCGAAAAATAAGGTTTCAGACACGGTAGAATAGAAATTTTTTTCTATTGGTCTTTTTTCAAGTAAATTCGGATTTTTCTTGTAGAAAGCAATCCGTTTTAAAACGGTTATAGCCAGACAATTTTAGTGTCTGTAGTCCTAAACCAAAGGGATTTAAGATAACATGCCTTATCGTTGGCTTTTTGCAATTTGTTTACTAACTGTTACCCCTTCCCTTTTTGGATCTAGCCTAACCTTAAAAAGCGGAAAGGTACTGCAAGGGAAAGTGGTAAATCAAACCCGTACGGATGTTCAGATCGAAGTGGATGGAAAGGTCCTAACCATTCCAAAAACCGAGATTGCTGAGTTAAACTTAAAAGATACCCCTAAGCCGGAAGTGAAAAAGGATCCTATTAAGCCGAAAGAGGAACCTAAAAAAACCGAGGAGGAACTGGTCCAGAGATGGTACCAAAAACCTCGCTGGGATTATTCGCTCAGATCGGCAGTTGTTCCAGGTTGGGGGATTTGGAAGGCAGACAAAAAATACAGGGCTTCTGCGGCCTTTGTAGCAGTTTTAGGGGCAGCTTATCTGGCGGTTAAGGCCCAAAACGATTTTGGTGCTGCCAAGGGTGCGTACGAGGAAAACGCAAGAAATTATTTCATATTTGCATTGAATGATCCTGTCCTCTCCCTGCCTGCAAATACTACCCAACGTTTGCTCGGAGCTTTCTTGGTAAATAAGGGCTCATTCAATTATTACCAAAACCTCGCAGAGGAATCCAATAATTACCAATATTTGTTCGGGATTGCATACGGATTGCAGCTCTTTTACTCTTATTATTTAGGAGTAAAAGCAGAACAAGGGATTGCTGAAGGACCCAGCTCCGGTTTTAGATTCAGCTTTGCTCCTTCTTACCAGCCGATGACTGTTGGAGGTAACGGCTTAGGTTGGAATGGGGAACTCAAATACGAGATTAGATATTAAGGATCCGAAAAAAGTTATTTAGTTTAAAGAAACTAGGTTTTTCAAAATGAAAAACTTGGGCCACTATGAAGTGATCCGAGTTTTTTTTGTTTTGAATTGTTCTTATTTATTGAATTACTGTTACAGGGAACTCTATTCCGCTTGCGTCAGTCGGATAAATAGTAGAAGTCCCATTGATTCCTCCGATAAAATCGGGATCAAATAAGTAAATCGCGTCGCTAGATTCGTTTCCTGCGCTGATAAAGCATGCAGTTGTTCTACAGGTAACGGAAGATCCTAAAGTTTGGCTAGGGCTAGGACTGCCGCCTCCACCACCTAGCTCAGAGTCGGAATAATCCGTTCGAGTTCCTCCAGCGCCAGAAGTGATGGTGATCGGAAGATCGGATACTTCATTATAATTGCCTCCAACGTCCGCGCAGGAAGAGTCGTAAGAAACCAAAAGATTTGTAATACTTGCTATCGCTACTGATGGAATCATATCTTGATCTCCACCGCCTTCTGGGCCGCATCCGTATGGATTTGTTTCCGTTACCAAATTAGTGGGGGTGGTTTGGAAGTTTTTAGCACTTTTCAAACTCGCTGAAGTGATCGTGCTGGAACCGTCCGTGTTTGTCTGGCTAAAGAATAGCCAAGTATTCGAACCTTGCATGAGCAAAGAAGGATAATCTAAAACAAGGGAATCTGTACCGTTTGTTGCAGTATAAGTTTTTACGGAAGTAGCTGATCCCGTCGAAAAACTAAAGGCGGTCAATGAATTCGCATTTAGACTTGTTCTTTGACGGAATGCTGTAGTATAACTGGCGCCGTTCCAAATAACATCCGCGTTAAAATAATTCGTACTCGTGGAAGAGGCGATTGTAGTCGCAGTTCCGACAAGAGCTCCCGTAGAAGCATTAATCCTTTGGTATTTTGCAGCCCTAGTAGAAGCAGCTTCCGTCCAAACCACTGCGAATTCTCCGCTTGGATTATAGGCAGCGGAAATCTTTCCGATCGTCACACCTGCTCCGGTATAAATTGTGAATGCTGCCGCGATTGACGTAAGAGTTATATCATAAAGCTGCCCTTTGATAGTCGTATCGGCCGACTTCCAAACAAGTAAATAGTTAGTTCCGTTCCATACCAATTCAGGATCTACAGAGCCTGGTGCTCCACCGACAGTAACTGCAAAGTTTTTAGTTACCACATAAGGAGAAGCGGAATGATTTACTCCGAATAATCTTAAAACGGGAGTTCCACTATTGGTTTTCCAGCCTGCTGCGATCGCTAATTGTCTTTCGCAGACTATCGTAGCGGTTCCGGTAGTTCCAGCCGTGCCGCTTGCATTTGTGCTGATGCTACAAGACTGTCCTTGGGTATAGGAACCTAATGAGATCGAATAAGAATCCCCGCTTGTAAGTTCTGTGGAGAAAGAATAGGAACCGTCAGCAGTCAATGTTAAAGTTTGGGTCGTGCTATCAGTAGAATCCGATAGGGTAAGATTTAGATCGTTAGAGGTAACATTTACATAGCCGCTGAGAGAAATGTTTACCGCAGAAGTAGCTGCAGGAGTGGTCCCGCCGGCATCTCCAAAATTGCCGAATATACCAAAGTTACCGTCTGAGAGTAGAGCACCAATTGCAGAAGAACTGGCGTCGATACTGATTGCCTTTGCATCGTTACAACCTTGCAACAATAGAAATGAGAGTAAAAAACATCCGTGAATGAATAGGTAAAAACCTTTTAGGGCCTTGTTTGAATTCAGGAATCTTTTCATTTTAGCTCTCCACTGCGAAGATGGGAAATTCGGGTAGGTTTCCCCATAACAAGGGCAACAATCCATTCTTAGGTCTTTGATCCCTTTTTTTCAGGGGAATAATTTTTTTACTAAAATATATGAGGATATACTATAAATCGCAGGTTTGTTCGAAAATAGAAGGTCCCTTATAGAGAGACTTTTATTGATTCTGCCAGATTGGCTTTATTCGTTTAATTGAAAGATTATTGCCCTACACAAAGGAAATATCTAAACTTATTACATACGTTGTAATCAGGCAATCCAAGAGCTGTCTGTTTCGAGATCAGATTGGAATCCGTAGCTCCCAAGTTCCCCACGATACCCGAAATAGATACCGAATTGGTAGACCAGGAAACCAGGCCACCTGCTTGGTTTGTTCCTGCACATTCGCTTAGGATCTTCGAAGTGGCATCCGACCATGTATTCAATAAGCCTGTCCAAATCAGGCCACTACCAAGTGCCTGAGAAAGTTCCGGATTAAAGTTATAAATCCTACCCGAATCGGTTGTGAACATCCTCTTGTTCTGAGTTCCGAAATAATAATTCGTATTAGCAGCAAAAGGCCAATCGTTATACTGAATGCCTCTAGTTTTAGAGCCGTTATTCGGACCGGTCACACTCAATAGAGCTTTATAAGTCATAGAACTCGGAAAATTTCCGGGTTTATTGGAAGAAGAATTACAAGCAGCATCTGCAAAACCTCTGGCATCATCATCTAACTTACTGTCCACAGCGAAATTCCCTTGCCAGTCTTTTCCATCGTTAGTTGCCACGAATGCACACTTATCCAAATCCTTAGTATCAAATGAGATCGATTGCGGAACGTTACTAACCGAATCAATTGCTATGATGGAATACTTTTGCTCCACACAATCCGGATCATCCAAATAAAGAGAGATCACTGCCTGATAAGCTTGTAGAGAAGGATTAAAAGTATAAGTATTATCGTTACTTCCTGCAATACTTCTGATCTCAATGGCACTAGGATTATTTGTGCTAAAGATGAATGTGATTGTTTCTCCTGTATCTGGACTTAAAGGAGTGACTAATTCTAATACTACTGTATTGGAAGAAGTCGAACGTTCCGGTACTGTATTCGGAGCAGCAGCTCCCGGAGAATCAACTAGTTGTAATGGGACAGCAGGAGTTCCTACACCGACTAACAATGTAGGATCGATCATGATTGCTCCGGTAATCGGACTCTTACTACTATCGAAGTCGATACTATCCGCCTTATTACAATGAGTCGAGGTGAATGATAAGACCAGAAAAAGAAAGGGCAGAGAATGAGCGTAACGCATATCGAGCCTCGTCTAAAAGACAAGGCTCAAATACTATCCTATAAGAAAGGATCTTGATAAACTTTTTTCTAAAGAACGTAAAAAGTTTAGGTCAAACGAATTGCTACAGACGTAACACTATTGTCCTACGCAAACGATATTACGTCTTTGAGCACACGAAGTCTGGATCACTTGAGCAGGATCCGTAGTTGTCATTTCCGCAATAGAGTTTCCGTTTACTGCAGAAAGAACTCCTTGGGTTCCGGTTGCAGTGGCAGAATACCAAGAAGAATAAGGCGCTCCGGATGGTTGTAACGATGCACACTGAGTTTGTGTAGGAGTATCAGTTGTCCAATCTATGGAACTGAAACCAGTCCAAATTTTACCTGTTGTTCCGAGAGCATTTGTCCACTGATCTGCATTTGCAAAGCCGATCGTAGTAGAAGAACTGAAACTATATGCTAACTTCTTGCCGCTCTGGCTGAAATATTTACGGAACGAACTGAATACCCAATCGGTGGATGGATTTCTGAGATTTCCACTCGGACTATAACTTACCGCGATCATCGCCTTGTAACCTACATCCTTATTAATACCGTCAGGAATATTAGAATTACATATATTGTCCGCTACCTCTATCGGGCCTGCGAAAGTTAGATTATCGATCCCCTTTTTAGCAAAGTTCCCAAGGTATCCTGCTCCATTATTTGTTGCGACGAAGATACATTTATCAGAATCATTTACCTTAACTTTAAATGTCTGAGAAATTCCGGACGCTACATCTACTGCAACAAGATCATAGTAATTATTGATACAATTTTCGTCGGATAGGGAATTGATTTGGAATCCACCTTTATAATCGAAGTTGGAGTTTTGAGGGTTCGGCCCGAAATCCACGGTAAGATAATCCTGATACCCCCCTTGGTCCGGATTATAATCAGTTACGAAGGTAAGATTATCATTTCTATAAAACCTGAATTGGATGGTACTTCCGTCGGAAGGAGGATTTTGCACTCCGAACAAAATATCCGCCGCATCGTTTTCATCTACGCTAAGAATGGTTTCTCCCTCGTTCAAAAAAGGTTCGATCGGATAAGGGGGAAGCGTAACGAATAAATTCCAGAAGATAGAGGGATCTATAGTGATCGCGCCTGCTAAGCTAGGCTTACTTCCATCTAGGGCTGTGGATTCCGCATTATTACACTTGGAAATCCATAAAGTAAGACATAATAGAATGAAAGCCGTCCTTAATGATTTAGATCCTTTCATATTTGCACCCGCCCGATCTCTCAGAGGAAAATACCCCTTAAAGTATGAAAACAGCCAAGCAGGAAAAAAATTGAACGATTTTTTTGGTTTAATCCGGGGAATAAACGCAAATAAACGGCAGAGCCAAAGGAGCATCGCAACTAGAAAGAGTCATATAGGCAGCATCTCCGGTAACTACGCTCGAAGTGCCCAAGTTTCCACTAGATGAACCGCTAGTATCCGTCCAACTTTCAGAGCCATTCAAACAGGTATTGCTGTCCATTCTTCCCCAACCTGAATGCATTCCAGTCCAATATTGTCCTGAATCTATCAGAGGATTATCAAAGTCCGAACTTGGAGGCCAGATGCCACCAATGGAAAAAACTTTTACCCAAGTTCCGTCCCCTTTTTTACGAACGTATCTTTTATTAGTTCGGAAGAAGGAAGTAGAAGATAATGTTTCTCCAGGATTTCTATCTCCGTAGGTAGTGGAGAGAGCACCTACCATCGCTTTATAATAAGCAGGATTTCTGGGTAGACCTTTTCCGCTCGCCAAGTTTTTACAATGATTATCCATTGCACCGAGCCCACCTAATTGAGCTACGGTTTTAGAGGAAGATTCGAAAATACAATAATCCCCATCCTTTACGTTTACATCATATACGAAAGTATCTCCTGTAGAATCTTTCGTTATTCTGAAACTAAACTTGTCTCCTGCACGATCCAAGCAGTTATCATCATCTGCATTTAACGCAAAACCGATAGAATGAGTGCCTGTATTTGCGGGAAGAGTAAATGTATTATACCCCACAAAACTAGGCGAGGATACTGTAGTATAACTTTCGATCTGCATCGTAAAATTCTCGTCTACGGCGCTTTGTTCCGAAAATGTAAGATCAATGGAAGTATTTCCCGCATCATACATAATATTAGAAGAAAGTTGTGGAAGACCTTTGGGAACTGTCTCGGCTCCGATAATATTCGGTAAAACAACATTCAAAAGAACGCCGGCAGCACTGCTGCTGCCGTCCAAATTGATCGGGTTTGCCTGATTGCAAAAAGAGAATAGGGAGAATAACGATACGATCGGGATAAATCTGAAAAAAGTCTTTGGATTCAAATTCATAGTTCTAGGTTAGGTAATTTCTTTTTAGGGATCACAAATCAAATTGCGAGTTTTTGCTCACTTTTTTTCGGATTTATAGAGCGAACAGCGTTTATTACTAGAAAAAATTTATCCCTTAAGATTTATCTACTTTTCTTACTTTATCAATTTCCTTTCGGAAAGATTCGTACGGATCATCGGGATCCACCTTTCCTTTTTGAGGAGTTGTTTTATCTGAAGAAGATTTGTGAGAAGTAAACCATTCGTCCACATGTTTGATTACTTTTGCAATCCGACTTCTGTTATCTTCTTCCTCTGCGGTCCGGACTTTGTTTTGCAGGACTTCCATTCTTTCGGATAGTATTCTATGTAATTCTCTGGCTTTGTTCCTAAAGGATTCGTTTGCCGGATAACAAAGGATTTGGTCCATTCTTTCCTTTCCTTTTTCCCAGGTTATAAAAACGAACTTTTCCCGCTCCAAAATTTGGTAATATAGATCCGCGGAGTATTCTCCTACATTTCCTTGGATCTCAGAAACGGTAGGCGGAACACTACGTCTAAAATAAAACTCATCCATTGCAGAAGAAATTTTAGATTTCTGTTCTGCCGAGCGGATCTTTTCTTCTTCTTTGATCTTTTCTTGGATCTTTGCCTGCTCTTCTTTTTTGGAAGTCTCGTGATTTCTGGCCTTGAGTATGTTTTGTTGCCCTTTGATCTTTTCTTTTGCTTGGGCAAAGAATACGTCTTGGAATATTCTTCCTATTCCCAAAAGATCCAGAATTGTATAATACCAAGGGAAATAATCTAAATAACCTTTTCTTAATACTTTTCCGTAAGCTCTTACCAGATCTGGTTCTCGGAAGATCGATTTGATCTGAGGCTCGTTGGATTCTACAAGCTGTCGGATACATAGGATTTTCCAAGTTTCTACGTTTGTGGCAGCTCCCAAACTAAGGATAATCTGTCTGACGCTGTTCGGATTTTTATGAAAGAATGCATGGATAGTGGTGGTTTTGGTTTCCCAGGTGGAATAACCGATCTCTAGATCGTCTATCAGCATTCTTTTTAATTCTTCCGGATAAGATTTGAATTCTTTGTCCGGGACTAAGAGCACTTTCTTTTCCCAAGAACCCGATTCTGAGAGAAGATTCTTTTTGATATCGTGGAATCTATTCCTGTCTTTTTCTGCGGATTGTTTATGAAGTTCTTTTTCTGCAAGCTCGGAAAGGCTCCGAACTAAAACCACACTCAACATTCCAGGATTTCCCGGACTTGGACTGCCTGGTAGAGCTCTTGCAAAGGCTTCTGCTCTTTCTATTTTGAATTTTGTAGTATCCGGATTGGAAGTATTAGAATAATATAATTTTTCTTCCATGGCGATCTTTTGGAATTCTTCCGTTAGAACATGGCGTAATTGTTTTGTTCCTTTGGATTGGATAAAATCGTCTATGTAGTCCATGATCTCGACAGCCTCTTTCGAATTTTTGATTCCGAAGAGTCCGTATCCGGGAACATCTATGACTCTTCCTTTTTTATGAAGATCGTCCTCTAATTCGAATAAGAAATCCTTAATGAATTCAGCATTTGCAGGAATTCGGAAATGTTCATTATGGAATGACTGTCTTAAATATAAAAATAACTGAGGAAATGGAGCTTCTTTTCTTGCTCCCCATTCTAGATCTGATTCCAGATTTTCCCAAAGTAGGGTTTTATTTGTTTCCGGCTTTCGATCTAGATAACTTAAGAGGGAAGAAACGGAATAATCCAGAAGTTCTAGATAGATCCTACTCAGATCCAAAGATTCCGCTTCCGGAAAAGAAGCGTAACAAGGAAGTGCTTCGGGTTGTTTTTCAGCACTATCACTGATCAGATACGCAAGCTGAGAAACTGTGCCGTCTTCCAACAGGCGTTTTAAGTGAAGATCGATATCTTTAGGGCTTAACTCCCCAACTTCTGGAACTCTATGATGAGGTTCGAATAATTGCCTCTTCTTTACGTTTTTGAAAGATGTCGCTGCCGAAATCGCTTTGTATACGGAGTGAGTTATCTTGTCGTTCATGTAGTAACTCACTACTTCGTTTAACTTCTTAACTTTTAAAAAGTTGGGAACGGCTGCATTGCCTGTATGTGGATCTAAGGGTTTGGGACCTTTTGCGTTCATCTTTGTCTATAAATAATTAAATATTAAGAATTTAGCATATAGTTGCGGAAAAGTATCCACGTAAAGATATGAATATCCCTGAGGATACTCAAAACCATCATATAATGCATTCTAATCGCTTCCACCGAAAAACCTAAATCCTTCTTCTTTTTCGATAAAACCCATATAAACCGAAGGACGTATGCCAAAGTCCCTATGTGAATCCTCTTGACGAAGCATAGGGAAGAGCTTTCCTGGAATAGAATGCAACTGAAGAAAAAGACTCCCTTCTCTCCCAAAAAGCTATTATTCGTAATTTTAGACGGCGTAGGTTATACTCCTAAAGGACCCGAATTCGGGAACGCGATTGCAGGCGCCAATCTTCCTTTCCTCAATAAACTTTGGAAAGAATCTCCCACCATACTTTTGAAAGCACATGGAACCGCTGTTGGAATGCCTTCTGATGAGGACATGGGCAACTCCGAAGTAGGTCATAATGTATTGGGCTGCGGGCGTATTTTCGATCAGGGTGCTAAGCTGGTCAATAACTCTATCGCCGAAGGACTGTTATTCGAAGGAAAAGCTTGGAAAGAAATTGTCGAAAATACCAAGACTAAAAATTCCACACTTCATTTGATCGGCTTGTTCTCAGACGGAAACGTTCACGCGCATATCGATCATACAAAGTCTTTGATACAAGCTGCGATCCAGGAGAAGGTTCCAAAGATCAGATTGCACATTCTTCTAGACGGAAGGGACGTGCCTGAAAAATCTGCATTAGATTATCTGACCCCTTTCGAAGAATGGCTAACCACTCTTAGGTCTAAAGGTGCTGACGTAAAGGTCGCATCCGGCGGTGGAAGAATGACCATCACCATGGACCGTTACGAAGCGGATTGGTCCATGGTAGAGAGAGGCTGGAAGATCCATGTTCATGGAGAAGGTAGAGCTTTCCCTGATGCAAAGACCGCAATCGAAACTTTTAGAAAAGAAGATCCTGCTGTGATCGATCAATATCTTCCAAGTTTTGTGGTAGAAGAATCTGGAAAGCCGGTCGGAAAAATTCTGAGCGGAGATTCTGTAGTATTTACAAATTTCAGAGGGGATAGAGCGATTGAGATCTCCCAAGCATTCACCCAGAAAAATTTTGATAAATTCGATAGAGGAAATTTCCCTGAAGTATGTTACGCAGGGATGATGCAGTACGACGGGGACCTACAATTACCTGAACGCTTTTTAGTAAGTCCTCCTGCGATTGATCGCACCTTGGGCGAATATATGGCCAAATCCGGGATCAACCAATACGCGTTATCCGAAACACAGAAATATGGACACGTGACTTTCTTCTGGAATGGAAATCGTTCCGGAAAATTTGACTCCAAAAGTGAAGAATATAAGGAAATTCCTTCCGATGTAATTCCATTCGATCAAACACCTGAAATGAAAGCACAAGCGATTACTGCAGAACTCGAAAGAGTTTTAGGAGAAAATCATTCTGACTTCTATAGGATTAATTTCCCGAACGGAGACATGGTAGGTCATACTGGAAATTATCCGGCAACAGTTAAGGCTATGGAATTCTTGGACGGATGTATGGGTCGTCTTGCAGAAGCATGCAAAAAAAATAATGTAGTTCTATTGGTAAGTGCGGACCACGGGAACGCTGATGAGATGTACCAATTGGACAAAAAGGGAAATGTGCAGAAGGACAAGGAAGGCAAACCTGTTCCTAAAACTTCTCATACCTTAAATCCTGTTCCTTTTAGCGTTTTGGACCCTGAGAACAAGATCAAATTAAGAACAGACTTGCAAGAACCTGGACTGGCTAACGTTGCTGCCACGATCTTAGATATAATGGGATACGAAACCCCCGAAGGATATCATCCTAGTTTAATAGCAAAATAAGATCAATCGCTTACGCAGTGTAACGCGTAACCTAGGCTTTTATCGAATTGGTTTAGGCTTCCATACATGAATACTACTGTTCTCGCAAACTGATCCATTGGAGAACCTGTAATTCCTTTAGATGCGGTCCAAGTTGCAGGAGAAACTGGGTTGGGAAATGCAGTGGTGTTTATATACGGATCTGCACCTCCTTCTACCAAAGAATATAGTTCCTCCGCTCTAGGAAGTCTCCAGTTTTCCCGGTCTGCATAACCTATTCCTGGTCCATGTATGGTGTTCAGGTAGGCACATCCATCTAACGCAGATCCCCAAGAAATATTTGTAGCAGAACCTGATGCACAACCCGGTCCACTTCTTCCTTCCCAACAAGTTTTCCAAACAAGTCCAGTGGAAGTATCGGTAGTGGTAACATCCAAAGTATAAGTTCCATGTGTAGTCGGACCGGAATAGACCTGACCTCCGGTAACAGTGGCTCCGGTCGTGGTAGTAAAAGTAGATTGATGACTCACTGAGTTTCCCGCTTCGTCTTGTAAAGAGCTGGAAGGAATGGTCCAACGGATTTGGGATTCTTCCGGAAAATAAACCCAGCTTACGGTAATGACTAAGGTTTGAGAGTCCTGCCAATCGAATATTGTATTGCTGTTCGGAATTGTAACCCATGAGGTTCCATTATAAATCTCTGTGGTCATGGTCATAGTGAGACCGGTGTTCATGGGTTCCGCAAAACTCAGACTAAGTGATCCAGGAGAAAGAGCGACTCCAGTGGTACCGTCACTCGGATTAGATGCAGAAATCGTTGGAGTAACAGTATCCACAGTTACGTCAGAAGTGGAAACAGCGGATACATTCCCCGCCTTATCTCTTGCCAGATATTTGAAAGATGTAGTACTATTTGCTGGTACATTGATAGCAGTAGAATATTGCGTTCCTGTATTTACTGTCCCAGTCGCTCCGTCTATATCGGGAGTAGAAGTATCGGTAACATATGCTACTTTGTCGCAACCCGCTCCTCCAGTATCCGAACAAAGAATAGAAACATTTTGAGAAGAAGTATAAGCACCACCTGCTGGATTCGTGCTCACAGTGGGATAACTATCATCCCGAACGATCTTGAAAATCCCGGACCCAGTTATATCTTCTTCCGGGTCGGTCACGCAAACTCGAACATGACTTGCTCCCAAAGGAAGAAGGCTCGCATTGATCGTGGTGATATTATCTGTGTTTGCTATAGCAGTTCCTGTGATCAAACTTGTACCACTTGTGCAAGAGTCTGCATCTATGCGAACATCATAAGGTCCGGCAGTATCCGATCTCCATGTGAGATCAGAAGAGGTAACTGCTCCAGGATTATTACTTACGAATTTTGCGCTAAGGCTGCCGCTGACAGCTGGGCCTGGAAGACATACATCTAATTCTCCCAAGATACAACGAACAAAGGTTGTCTCCCACCAAGCATCCGAAAAAGGGATGGCTGGGTTATGCACTTCTATAGGTTTGCATAACATTCCGAATCCAACTAAAAATATTAAAAAGCGAGCCCGCATATTGTTATCTTGAGAGTGGGTTTACTAACAAAAGGACGAATTTATCCTCTGATCTATTTCCACTTAGTAAATAAGTTTTTAACACTTATATCCCTATCTCATCGGGGATAATCCTCCGACAAAAAAAAGTATCCCATTCCTGATTTCAGGCTTTTTTTGTCGGTTTTTCTTTCTTTTTAGAAGTTAGGGGCGGGCGGACCTTAGAAAATCCTTCCCATAACATTTCAGCAGATTGTTCCAAAAGAGAAGTTTCTATGTGATTCTCCTGGATCCGATGAAACCGTAGGATTCCAGTAAAAGAGCCAAGAATGAGATAAGGATAAAGTTGTTTGAGATTTTTATCGTTCTCTGCAGGTTCAAAGTATTCTGAAATTTTTTGTTTTAAGGCCACAGCCTCTTTCGTGCTTTCCTCATCCAGTATGTAAGAAGATAGATTTCTTTCTATCATGATCAACTGGTCGAATTTTCCTTGGGAGAATAGTCCAAGCCCTTTCCAAAAATCAAAAAACTGTTCTTTCGCGGATAAGCTCTTAGAGATAGATTTATCTAAGAACTCGGAAAATTCTTGGACTGAGATCCGAAAAGCCTCGTTGAAAAGATGGTCCTTGTTCCGGTAGTGGCGGTATACTGTGCCGACTCCTACTTTTGCGTGAGCGGAAATTTCAGGGATCCTTGTTTCGAAAAATCCTCTTTCTGCAAATAACTTAAGAGCGGAACGAATGATCCTCTCTTTGGACTCGTCTTGTCTTTTGTGAAATCTTTCTTCTGCCGATTCCTTGTCGGTTTGATATTTCGGGTCCTGATCGGGTGTGACCTCTGGGTCCGAGGGAATATCTATGTTTTCTGATAAAGGACTATTTTCCATTTGGGCAAGCATTCTTAAATTTTTCCTCAATGGTCTCGTTCTCTTTTAAGAATTTCCTTAGTTTAGTATTAAGTTTTTTTAATTCTTCTCTTTGGAACTGACTCATTTATATTTCTCAGGATCGGAGATGCGAGTTTAACTATTAGTAAATTTGAATACAACGACTTAGTAATAAAAAATATGCAATTTTCCTATTATTAAGTTGTTATACCTAATTAAGAATGTGCCGAGTTTATTTTCTCTGAAAAAATAAATAATCCAATTTTGCAGATTGAATTATTTAGAACAAAGATTGTAATATTCCGAGGATCTATAACATTAGTTTTCCGGACCCAGCATTCTAAACCTATTGTAATAAATCAAAAAAATAGATAACTGAACTGAAATTTGGGAACAGTAGTTATCATTATTAATAATGATTTACTCGCACCAGCAGGTTTAATATCGGTTCCATGAAAGGTACAAAATATACGTAATCAAGTAAAAAAATGTACAAAAAGTACTTTTTTGTCTAAGGATCAAAAATGAAGAAAGTTAAGGACCCTGAAACATTAAAACCTTCCCGGGCCCTAGGATCTGAAGGTAAACGGCTGTTACATGCGGTGCATCAATATGGAATACAGCGAGCGGTCGAAAGAGTAAATATTACCCAGCATACCTTTCAGAGATGGGCGCGAAATGATGATAAAATAGAGGAATTAATCTTAAATGAGCTCTTAATTCAGCTAGGAATATCAAAAACTTACATTAAAACCGGCAAAGGTATCTGGCAGGCCACCACCGAAGAGCAGATGTCAATTTTTGGCGACCTAGTGACTGATCTTGTTAAGTCACAAAAAGTAAAAGAAGACGTTCAGATGAAGAGGGTTATCGATCTAACCCTTAAATTGGAATTAAGTGATAAAGAACTGCTGATCAACGTGTGTCATAAGCTATTGCAAGAAAAGAAAAATAAGAATTTACGATCTGTAATCTCACTGATTTTGAATTTACCTCGATCCTCTTATGAATCGGCATACAAACAATTATTGAGCTTAGAAAAGAAAGTATACGATTAATTGAAAGTAAGACTTTCTTTATAGATCTAATTGAAAAACGATTTTGTTATTTTTTCTGAGGCTTCAGCTAAGTATTCAATTGGCGAAACCCTGCCTAACAAAAGACGCTGAATACCGGACATTTGAATATTCTTGAGTTCCTCAGCTTTTAGTTTTTCGTATCTATCGCAGATTTCCTTGTATCCAACTGGGTCGATTTTATTCAATAGATATCGATTGATGGTTATTACAATGGAAGAAATTCGAGGACTTCTAAGATTTTTTCCGAAGTCCTCTATATCTACGTTAAATAATCTATATTTTGTAACCGGTATCCAGCTAAACCAAAGGAAAAAAATCAATCCAATGGCCAAAATGGAATTATGAATCAATTCTTTCGAAGAGCTAAATAAAAGAAAACCGACTGAGAAGAGGCAGGAAAATAGAATCCCCGTAAAAAGGTAAATTGAATGAAGTTTTTCGAAATAGCTTCCTTGGAACATGTTATAAACGATCCTGCCCATCCCCCAAGCAAGTGCCGTATAAATATAAAATATAGAAAGATTATAAATCAATCCTCCGTGAAAATAAAAAGAAGATCCATTGAATAAGAAAGGCGAACCTATCCCTAATATAAATAGGATAGAAAATACTATAATTGCTATAGTATGGGCTATTGAGAAAAGACGCGGAACAGGAGTTAAGTTATTTGGGTTAGAATAGTTTCGAATTATATAGTTTACTAAATATGGAATGAAAAGGGGAGGGATTGGTATTAGATTTGCGATTGTGAATTTAATTTCGAGATCTATTCCAGATTCTAAGAAAAATAATAATATTGACCATAGAGCCATTAAGGAAGCAATCGAAGTGAAGGCCAAAGATAGCTTTCGTCTATCGGATTTAATATAAAAAAATATCGCTGAGCAAAGAAGAGCTATAGAAGGCACGAGGGACAAACGATTTCTCCTAACTATCTATCATTTTCAATTCAACCATTGAAATTGATTCAGAATTGGCAAGGATTCTAATAAATTTTATTGATTAAGACATTGAATGTTCAGGAATACTACTCTAATTGGGAGACTGAAGGTTCTTTACATAAACAGATCAGATACTTAAGTAATGAGTAAGGCGAAACATAATGCCGGAATCTGAATTCAGATTCCATAAATCGTTAGAATCTAATATATAAACATATTAGAAAGAGATGTTATTTGAGAAACGCTTATTTTGCCAATGCTTTCCAAAGAGTTAAACCGGAAGCATGTAAGGTCTCTGTAGAAAGTCGGATATAACCGCCTTTGGCCATCTTCACCATTCCCACAAAACTTCCATAACATAAGGAAACTAGCTCCATGGAACCTAGGTCGGATCTGATATCACCTTTGGCTTTAGCTTGTTCTAAAAATGTGCAAATGAACTCCATGGTTTGGGAGGTTGCCTTCTTACTGGCTTGGTCCAAATAAGGAGAATGATAGTGTAACTCTAAAAATTCGAACGCTTCCGGATAACGATGGTAGAAAGTTGCAAGTGCCTTCCATAAATGAATGAATAGGTCTTTGGACTTTGCTTTTTCAGGATAATTTTCTGCGAGAGTTTCTCTCAGTTTGTTTTTCCAGAAACGATATAACTCGTTTACTAGTTCTTCTTTGTTTTTATAATATCTATATATTGTTCCTGCGCCTATTCCTGCGTCCTTAGCTAGATCCGGTATAGGAGTTGCTTCAAAACCTTTTTCGGTAAATAACCTTAAGGCAGAGGTGAGTATTCTTTCTTTTTTATCTTCCGGATCTCGAACTACTGGCATCTGGTTTTCCTGGAATTAGGGAATGGAACCGAAGTATTCCACTTCTCTTTGTAATGTCACACCGGTTTCTTTTTCCACTTTTTCTTGGACAGTATTTACAAGTCCATAGACATCGGAGGCTTTTGCTCCTCCGGTATTCACTATAAAATTACAATGTTCCGGAGAGATTTGGGCTCCGCCTATTTGTAAACCTCTCAGGCCTACCTTGTCTATGAATTGCCAAGCTTTGATCTCTTTTCCTTGTTCGTCGAACACCTTCGGGTTTTTAAACATGGAACCGGCACTTTTTTTGTTCTGGGGCTGAGAAGAATTTCGTTTGTCCCTTTTTTCTTTGAGAGAAGCTTCAATCTCTTCTAAGTTTCCAGGCTTTAATTTGATCTGAATGGAAAGAATAATGGAATCTTTTCTTTTTAAGAACTCAGTAAATCTATAACCGTGTTCTATCTCGGAAGGTTTTCTTTTTAGGACTTCTCCATTTCTCAAGAATTCTACTTCTTGGATAAGATCGAAAAGTTCTCCTCCGTAACAT